>JANPCU010000050.1:0-15444 GCA_031431195.1 Planctomycetota bacterium
CTGAGCTGGCCGATGGCCGGACTCTGCAACAGCTGAAGGATGCGGTCTCCGCCGTCGATCATCAGGCGTGCCGTGATCTGACTCTGTCGGGCAAGCGGCTGGATGGTCGTGGTCCGAGTGATCTGCGAGCCGTCGATTGCCAAGTGCAGGTTCTGCCACGTGTTCACGGCTCCGCTGTGTTCACCCGCGTGGAAACCCAATCGGTTTGTACTGTCGTTCTCGGCACTGTCCGCGATCAGCAGAAGTCGGATGGCCTGTTCGGCGAGTTCGCCAAGCCGTTCATGCTCGACTACAACTTCCCGTCCTACTCGGTCGGGGAGTGCAAGCCGATTCGGGGACCAGGTCGCCGGGAAATCGGTCACGGAGCCCTCGCGGAACGCTCGATTCAGTGGGTGCTGCCCAAGTCGGAACAGTTCCCCTACACGATCCGCCTGATCTCGGACATCACCGAATCGAACGGCTCCAGCTCGATGGCTTCGGTGTGCGGTGGCACGCTGAGCCTGATGGACGCTGGTGTCCCGATCCAACAGCCGGTGGCCGGAATCTCGATCGGTCTGGTCAAGGAAGGCAGCAAGTACGTGCTGCTGACCGACATCATGGGCGACGAAGATCACTTCTGAGACAAGGACTTCAAGATCGCCGGTTCACAGAAGGGGATCACCGGAATCCAGCTCGATCTGAAGATCGACGGCATCAATGAAGAGATCATCCGGGCGACTCTGGCAGCTGCGCGGGATGCCCGTCTCGAACTGCTGCGAATGATGTTGAGTGCGATTCGTCGTCCGCGTCCGGAGATTTCCGACTACGCGCCGCGAATCCTCCAGACGCGGATCGATCCCGAGAAGATCGGCCTGCTGATCGGCCCCGGCGGAAAGAATATCCGCGCGATTCAGGAGCAGACCAAGTCGCAGATCGACGTGACCGACGATGGCAAGGTGCTGATCTCCGGAACCAACAAGGTCGGCTGCGAAGACGCCTTGGCTCGTGTCGAAGCGATCGCCGAAGAGATCAAGGTTGGACGTGTCTACAACGGTACGGTCAGCTCGATCAAGGACTTTGGAGCGTTCGTCGAAATCGCTCCGGGCAAGGACGGGCTGTGCCACATCAGCGAACTCGCCGAAGGGTTCGTGAAGTCGGTCAGCGAAGTCTGCAAGGTCGGCGACAAGCTGGAAGTGAAGGTCATCGCTGTCGACGACCAGAACCGCGTCAAGCTGTCCCACAAGGCAGTGCTGATCGAGCGGAACGGTGGCCCGACGGCGGCGGCTCCGGCGGCGGAAGGCAGCGAGCGGCCACCGCGTGAAGAGCGTCCTCGTGAAGACCGGGGTGGCGATCGTCCTCCCCGTGAAGATCGTCCCCGTGAAGATCGCCCACGTCGTGACGACCGCGATGATCGCGGCCCGCGTGGCGGCGGTGATCGGGATCGTGGACCCGCTCCTGATCGAGGTGGTGAACGTGATCGCGGGCCCGCGCCGGATCGCGGTGGAGATCGTGACCGTGGACCGGCTCCCGACCGGGGCGGCGACCGTTACGAACGGGATCGTGCTCCCTCCAGCGACCGAGGGGGTGATCGAGATCGCGGACCGGCTCCCGACCGGGGTGCTGACCGGGATCGTGGCCCTGCCCCTGATCGCGGCAGTGACCGTGGCTACGACCGTGACCGGGGACCAGCCCCGTCCAGCGATCGTGATCGCGGACCGGCTCCTGACCGGGGCGGCGACCGGGATCGCGGTGGGGACCGTGACCGAGGCCCAGATCGTGGAAATGATCGCGGTTCCTCAGACCGCGGACGTGACCGCAACGATCGCTAGTCACAACGGCTGAATGAACGGAAAACGCCTCGCATTTGCGAGGCGTTTTTCATTTCGTTCCAGACCTGGAAAGGGACTCGTCCTGGTAATCTGTACGCTCCCGGAGAGCCTTTCTCAGGTTCCCGCGATCAAGGTGCGATAGAGAAAGCGTATCAGGGAGTGGTCCGCGCCCGCAGCGGCGAGTGCAGAGACTTCACAGAACACCTGATCGTCCATCCCTTGGCGGTGGTTCAGTTCATGGCCGAGCAGCATTCCGTGGAATCTGGGGTCACCACACTCCCCGTACGAGTCTTGAAGTCTCTGGCCCGAACCGCACGGGTGCGATCGGGGGGATCGGTCCTCGAGGTCGGACCAGTGCGTCCGACTGCCATGCCAGACTGGATTTCGCTCGGGTTGCTGCCGCTGGCTCTGACCGACTCCGCTCCCTCGACGCCGACTGCACCGGGACAAGTGCTGATTGGGGATGTCGCGGGCGGAATGCCCGTGAGTGCCCATTCGGTCGATGGGGTGATCCTGCGCACAGCCAAGACCTTCCGTGCGGGGCTCAGTACGCCCGAGGCGTTATTGGGAGCGGCCAATCTGCTGTCGTGCCTCAAGCCGAACGGCTCGTTACTGGTACTCGGACAGCCCGACGAGTCACTCCAGGGATGGCAAGACCTCCTTGCTGTGTTCCCGATCAAGCTATCACAATCGGAATATCGTGACGGACTGGGCTGGTGGCTCAGCTTGCAGTGGCTTAAGGGAAGTGCCCAAGTCCAGCTGCCCGTTTTGCGGGCCGAGTTGGGGCCAGACGCGATGAGCCGTCTGCAATGGCACCGTCTGGTCCGGGAGTTAATCATGAAGCGTATGCAGGCTCCGCGCGCGGACGCGGCGTAGAGCTGGTCTGATCAAACGACGTTTGAGGCATTCCTTAGTCGAGCGACCAGACTCCTGCGATGGTCTGGCGGGAAAGTTTCCACGGGCCTCTGGTCCAAAAGAGTCAATCCCTGGAGACCGTGCCACAACACAAAAAGCCAATCTCCTCGCCCTACGCGGACAATCCACTCGCTTCGCCGCTCGCCTCATCGCGTGTTTAGACCGCCATTATCAAGCCTCTGAAATCTGTGCTCATCTGTGAAATCTGTGTACAAATTCTCCACCTTGGAGAAGCCTGATTCAGGAGGATTGGTACACGGATTTCACCGATTGACACAGATTGAATTCGTTTCATCATCGTACATTTTGTGATTGTGGGGTCACGGAGGTTGATTCACGAAACGGTAGACACTGAAAGGCCGTGGTTGCCCAGTGTTCGCTCGTTTCACTAGGATGGTGTATTCCCTGCATAAAAAGAGGGCGAGCAGGAACTCCCTGCCCGCCCTGTATTGACGTGACGGTTGGGTCGCGACGGGGACTACTTCGTCCGGTTCGGAATCTTGGTCGCTTTTCCGGCCTTGGCCCGCAGCTCTTGTTCGAGCTTGTCGGCCTTGGCCAGCATCTTCTGGTCGCCGGTTCGCAATGCGGTGTCCCGCATCCGATCGACTTCCGCCAGCTTCGACGACAGTGCCTTGTCGGTCGTCGTCGCCGAGGCGAGGGTCACATCGGCCTTCGGTTTGCGGAACTTGGACAGGAGCTTGCTCAAGCCGGAACGTGACTTCGCAGGCTCCGCTTCGGTCCGCAAACCACGCACAGCTCCACGCTGCTCATCGTTCAGCAGCTGGGGATTCGGTGCATCGAACTCGCTGGCATCATCGTTTGGAACGACGATCGAGGCCGAGGCTGCGAGGGCCTCGGCCCCTTGATCGCTTACCCCGCCGCGGAAGTTCGGCTGGATTTCGCCGAAATTCCGGATGGAGGAGTCCTCGACCGCAGTCACTTCGACTTCGCCAGAGCCTTCGACGGGAGCACTCTGCGGCAGTTCGCCGCCATCCGGATTGCCGAAAGAGAAGAACACCACGGGCTCGCCGTTCTCATCGACCGGAGTCCCGCTCTGGGACGCCAGGTCGTAGAGTTCGGCTTCTGTCAGAGTGACTTCGCCTTCAGTGATGACTTCTTTCTCGACAGTTCCTTCGGCCACTTCGGTGGAGATCTCGACCGTCACGCCGTCATCAACTCCGGGAGCTGGCTCGGGTGGACCCAAAAAACGGATTTGATCGGTTTCCACAGTGACTTCGGTGATTTCGACGGGCACTTCATCCACGGGCTGTGGATCGACAGCGACCACGTCCACTTCGACCTCGACGGCTGGCACTTCCACTTCGACTGCGGGAGCCGCCCCACCGTCCATGGCGTAAGCCATCGGAGCCAGCAGACCGGCGACCACAGCGCTGAGCACATACTTCTTCATACGAGACCTCCTACCGCATCATGCGGAGAATGGCAACGAACCCTGAAACGTTTGGAGACACGAAATTCTTAAGCAGAGAGCTGATACAGGAGTCATCAGGGGCAAGGCAGACGAGGCGGGGACGGTTCGTCCTTCCGAACATCAATCGGAGGTGGACCTCTGTGTTCTGTGCCCCTGATCGATCAGTCAGTTTCAGACTCTTCCTCTCATGGAATTCCGCACTGCACAGGAAGTTACCCCGGTCTCTTCAAAAGCGTGAAGAGCGGTCTTTCGATTTCGACTTGTCGTGCGCAGCTCCTGCCGGAAATCGTGTTATTCAGCACCCGAACGTCGGTTATTTGCCGATTGGCGAGCGATTCTGGGACGTTTGATTCAAGCTGTCTTGCTGACAGCGGACGCATCGACCAAAAGACCAGACCCATTCAGCCCAATGCTCTCCCCCCGCCCGATTTTCTGGATCCGAACGATGGCACTCGCTCCGGCCTCGCGCAGTCTTGGTGCCTGGATCATCGGTCTCTGCCTGGGACTCAGTACTTCAGGCGTCAGCGGCGCTGACGATGGCGATCCGTTGGCTGTCGAAGCGTTGTCCACAATGGAGGATCAGCTCGAAGCTCGCGTCCGTCGTGACCCGGCCGATGCCGCAGCGTGGCGCATGCTCGGGCGACTACGCATGCAACGTGAAGACTGGACCGGAGCACTGAACTCGCTGAAGATGGCCGTGACGATTGATCCCTTGGGGGCGGCCGCTTTTTACGATTATGGCGTTGTCTCACAGGAACTGGGGGAAGAAGAGCAGGCTGCGGGAGCTCTGCAACGGGTGATCGCCCTCGCTCCCGAAAGTGAGTACGCGATAGCAGCGCGGACGACCCTCGCCCAGTTGACCGCCAGTGGAGTCGTTCCGGTCAGCTATGAGATTCGCAGCTTTGATGGCTCGAACGATGCACCGCTCATTCGTGATCCTCGCGACGAGGAGGAGACCGAGACATTTTTCAAGACGCTGAAAAAGGATCTCGACCTGCGGCTCGATTTCGGGACGCAGTGGAATGACAACGTCTCACTGACTCCGTCGAGTCGCGAACTCCTGGCGGGCAACCTGGCGAGTGCCCAAGGGAATGCCTCGCTGTCGGCCCGGTATATCGCCTTCGCCTCTGATCGCTTTCGCTTTGGCCCCACGCTGGATGTCGACTACACCCTGAACGAGGGGCAGTTCGGCAACCTCAATTTGCAGAGTTACCGCACCGGGGCGTTTGTGGACGCGGTCTTCGAGTACGACGATCTCAAAATTAAACCTCGGGTGGCCTATTCGTTCACACATGACCTGTTCGGCGGCAATACTTATGGACGAAGACATACGCTCGCGACCTCCGTCGGATTTGTGTGGACACCCTCACAGATCACAACCGCTTACTGGTCGATCGATACGAACGACATCACGAACCGCAGTTCCAACCCCGGCATCACCTCGCAAGATGGGGTCTCGAACACCATCGGCGTGCTGCATGACTATGTGCGCAGAGACTCCAGATTCCGCACCTTCCGAGTGGGGGCCGACCTCTCACATGTCGACGCCGACGGCAGCAACTTCCGCTACAACGGCGTGTCGCTTTATACGCAGGCCATGATCGTCATCGTCCCTCAGCTGCACCTGACCGCACGCGGCGGCTGGGCGTACCGCGACTACGATGACTTCACGCTGGCACCCAGCCGGAACACGAATGTCTTCCGCGTCGGGGCCGAGCTGCGAAAGTACTTCGATCACGGACTCTCCGCAGCGATCGTCTCTCAGTACGACGACTTTCACACCAAGAACCTCAACTTCCGCTCTAACCGCTTTCTCGCCGGTGGCCAGCTGTCGTGGGAGTATTGAGGGGGAGCTCGTTGAGGGTTGAGCGATGAGCGTTAGGATCGTTCGACAATGAACTGTCACATAGTCGCCTTTCGCTCAGCGAAAGGCGACTATTATTTGTCGAACGGTCCTGAGTGGGAAAGTGATCGAGTCGGAGAGTGTACTCTTGTCGCTCAACCCTCAACCCTCAACCCTCAACCCTCAACCCTCAACCCTCAACCCTCAACCCTCAACCCTCAACGATCTTCCTTCCCCGCCAGCACCGCGTCTGTTCCAATAGACAGATCATGCGGATCGAACTCCTAGGCACCGGCGGCTTTCACCCGAACGAGCGGCGGCACACAGCGTGTGTCCTGTTGCCCGAGGTCGGGATCGCGTTTGATGCCGGGACCAGTACGTTTCGCTTACCCGCGCGATTGAAGACACCGGACCTGCATCTGTTTCTGTCGCACTCGCATCTCGATCACATCTGCGGGCTGACGTATCTGCTGGTCCCGCTGCTGCGTGGTGAGATCCAGTCATGCCGCCTCTACGCGACGGCGAAGGTGCTGCAAGTGGTGCAGCAGCAGCTATTCCATGAGGCCGTGTTTCCGGTCTGGCCGGGGTTCGAACTAGTGGAGTTGGAGCCGGGTCGGCAGTACCGCATCGGCGAGGTCGAAGTCTCGCACCACCCGTTGCCGAGCCATCCGGGCGGGTCGCGCGCCTTCCGCGTCGACTGGGAACAAGCCGGCCTTCCACGGTCGTTCGCGTACGTGACCGACACCACCGTCGATGGCACTTACACCGAGTTCATCCGTGGAGTCGACCTGCTGGTCCACGAGTGCAACTTCGCCGACGACATGCTGCAGTGGTGCCCCCGCACCGGTCACAGCCACACCAGCCAGGTGGCGAAACTCGCGAAAGATTCCGCTGTGATCCGTTTGGTCCTCACCCACGTGGATCCCCAACACCCCGAGGACGATCCCCTCAGGATCGAGACGGCCCGCCGCATCTTCCCCGCCACGGAGTTGGCGGAAGATGGGATGAAGGTCGAGGTTCCGTAAGGCGGATTTAAGGTTCGGAGCGAGGTCGCTGGCTGCAACCTACTGAGGAAGCGGTGAGGTTTCATCGGCCAGAAATCAGCCAGAGACGATTCTGTACCCCGAAGGGGTTGCGGCAAATAGCCCCGGGTTGGCGACCAGCGGGAGCCTACCCTGGGTTGAGGTGTCGTCGGGGATCGAACCCTGAAGGGGTTCTACACATGATGGGCGGGTGTACAACCCCTTCAGGGTTGAGGCCCAAGGGGAAGTGCGCTCCCTGCGGTCGCGACCCTGGGCTATTCTCTGCAACCCCTTCGGGGTACAGAGGGTTCGCAGCCGAGATCGAAGATTTACCCAGTGCGCACGAATTTCGGACAAGATTCAAAACAGAGGACGACGCATGCTCTTTCAACGGCTAATTGGAATCGTCCCGCTGGGAATTGGGCTGACGGTGTTGGGGTTCCTGTGGGGGTCGCCTTGGAATGAGTTTGGATCCCCACCTCTCGTCTTCCGGATCTTTGGGAGTTTTATCGCGCTGGGTTTTCTCTTGTTCGGATGCTTGTTCCTGTTTGCAAAACCAGTCTCGCCCACCGCTCAACTGAAAGCTCTCCGAGACGAGCTGCGTGAAGCTGGACTCACCGAAACCCCAGTGACCAGTGAGCCGCCCCAGCCCGGCAAACTCAAGTGCCCGAACTGCGGCTCCTCCCCCGGAAAGGCCGAAGTCTCCCCGCATGGCGATGTGAAGTGCGACCACTGCTCTCGCTGGTACAACGTTCATACCGCGTAACGTAGAACGGGATTTATTCCGTTCTGCCATTGTCGCGAAGGACATGGGCCGAAACTATTTCCCGAAAGTCTGAAGAGGATTCTCCGCGGAGGGCGCGGAGGACCGCAGAGGTCAAAGTGATCTCCCGGATTTTCCCTCTGCGAACCACCGCGCCCTCTGCGGTGAATTCCGGGAACTTGTATCGAGCCAAATGCCTACGTTCGCCCGAACGTAGGCGACTCAGGGTATCCCGCCCGCCCTCTGGCGAGGGGCGGCTACGAGATCACCGGCAGGATCGGATACTGCCCAGTGAGTACCTTCCCCGGGGCCACGCCGAGCCAGTCCTGCAGCAGCGTCGCATAGACCGAGCGGAAGTCGGTGTGAAACTTCACGTCCCCCTCTTCGAGGTTCTCCAGCGATGGATGAACCCCATGCAACCCGCCCTTGACCTTCGCCCCGGTCAGGAATACCGGAGCAGCTGTGCCGTGGTCGGTGCCTTGCGAACCGTTCTCGGCGACGCGGCGACCGAACTCAGAGAAGACAAACCCGGTGACCCGCTCTGCGTGACCATGCTCCTTCAAGTCCGCATGAAATGATTGCATCGCCGAGGCCAGCGTCCCCAGCAACTGCCCATGCGAGATCGCCTGAGCCGCGTGCGTATCAAACCCATCCTGACTGACGTAATAGACTCGCTGCGGCAGCTTGGCGTCAATGAGCTGAGCGATCAGTTTGAGCCGCTGTGCCAGCGGGGTCTGCGGGTAGTCGACGCCGGTCTTGTACTCAGCCGCCACTTCACGGATGCGAGCTGCAGAGGCGAACGACTGCTGGGCCGACGACTGCACGAAGCTCAGCAGATCGTCGCTCCCCTCGGCTTTCTCGGCGAGTGATTCGACTGCGGCACGGCGGCGGTCCCCTTCAGCCCCATTGCCGGTCTTGAGTTGGAAGTCCTGGATCGAGCGCATCGAGGGGGCGTACCCGGTCGCTCCATACACAGCCAGCGGCGGCTCCCCATCGCCGATATGCAGCACCCCATCCCCCGCGCCGCCGATCTCCGGGGCACCACGGCCCAGCCAGCCATACTTCTCCGTCGCGCTGGTCGTCGCCTTGTGCCAGATGTCCATCGACTCGAAGTGCGAGCGGTTCGGCTGGGCATAGCCGACCCCTTGCAGGACGGCGAGCTGGCCTGCCTGCCACAGCTGGCTAAACCCGGTCATCGACGGGGCCAGGCCGAGCCCCTGCTCGAGCTTGAGGACCGACGCTGCGGGAATCTTCAAGGTCGGGCGAGCCTTCTGGTAGGCCGCCTCTCCATACGGCACCACGGTATTCAATCCGTCATTGCCTCCGGTGAGTTGTACGATCACCAAGATCGTGTCCTTGGCCCCGCGCTGATTGAGCCCCGGAGCCGCAGCGGCCATCCGCTGAAAAACGGAGGGCAAGGTCAAGCTGGCAGCCGTGGCGGCGAGGAAGTTTCGGCGAGTACTCATGCTGGGTTCCATTGTTAGGCTTGTCCATCGGCTGTTCTGGGCGGTGTACCCCGAAGGGGTTGCACATCAAAGCCCAGGGTCGCGACCGAAGGGAGCGCACCCTGGGAAACGGGAGGATGGTGGACCAACCCTGAAAGGGTTGTACAACCGCATGTATTCGAACAAGAGATGTAGAACCCCTTCAGGGTTCATTCTCCTGTTCCCCTCTACCCAGGGTAGGCTCCCATTGGTCGCCAACCCTGGGCTTTGCTGTGCGACCCCTTCAGGGTCAAGAGGCGGCCATGACGTTGTCGTGCATCCTCCCCTCTCAACTCAGTTGCGATTCCGGCAGCGCCAACACCAGATGCGCCGCCAGGCGGGCCAGTCGCGCTTGTGATTCGCGACGGGTAAACGGCAGATCGTTCCCGTTCCCCAACTCGGTTCGCAGCTGAGCGACGATCTGCTCGCGAGCGGGGGAGCCGGTCTTCTGGATGAACAGGTTGAGGAACAGATCGGCGATCTGCTCGGGAGACTGGGCCTGGTACTTCACGGCCCACTTCGCCGGGTCGCAGCGGGCGGCCTCGTCGCGGCCCTTCGTGATCTCGAAGGCCACGTTCTGCCGCAGCAGCAACGTGGCCGAACTGATCCACTCGCGACCCCCGTCCCACCCCTTGACGTTCGGAGGGAAGTACAGGCTCTGTCCGAGTTGGGCACAGACATCCGCTGCTTGCAGAGGGCTGACCGTGCCGCCGAGGGAACGAATGATGCCGACCACGTACTCAATGGGCGACTTGATCCGCTGGTGAATCGAAGCGTCCGAGAAGAAGAGCCAGCTCGACAGCATCCGCTGGATCAGCCAGCCGGTGTCGTAGTCCCGCAGACGATACTCGGCAGCCAGTGGTTCGATGAGCGACTCGGGCGGCGTCGCGCTGTCGTTGATGAATTCCCGAAACAGCTTGCGAACAATGAACCGGGCACAGGCTGGCTGGCCCAGCGCCAGACGGACTACATCGCCCGCCGCAAATGCCCCGGTCTGGCCCAAGATCGTCTTCTCGGTGGTGTCATACTCGGCGGGATTGAAGAACGGCTGCTCGTCCTTGGTACTCCACCCAGTCAGGGCACGGGCAGCTTCCTTGATGTCGTTTTCGGTGTAATGGCCGGGGCTGAGCGAGAAGAGTTCGAAGACCTCGCGGGCATAGTTCTCGTTCGCAGCTCCCTTGCGGTTGGTATTCGAGTCGAGCCAGATCAGCATCGCGGGGTCGAACGTCATCTCGCGCAGCAGTCCGGCGAAACTCCCGAGAGAGTAACGCCGCAGCGTCTCGTTCTGGCGGTGCATCAAGCGACCGGAAGTCACCTTCGCATGCGAGGTCGCAAAGTGGTTGTGCCAAAAGAGGGTGAGCTTCTCTTGCAGCGGATGCGGCGAGTTGAGCAGCCGGTACATCCACAGCCCCTGCAACTCGCGGCGGTTGTTGCTCTCCAGCGTGCCGAGGGTCAATCGCTCAACATCGTTCTCGAATCGCGTCAGACCATCCAGCCCGCGCACCAGTCGCTCGACGACAACCATCGGCGTCGACGCCGCAGCGGCCTCAATCACGTCCCATGTGGCTCCGAAGGCGGCGCGGCGATAGAGGTGGGCCGCCTTCGCCACATCCCAGCGCTGACGCCGCGTCGGGGTGAACGGTTCCCACGCGAGTTCGGGACGAATGGAATTCAGCAGGTCTTGGGCGTTGGGCATGGGGGGGAAACAGGGTTGATGGTTGATGGTTGATCGACAGGACGTAGGGTGGGACAAGCCGCTTTGGGCGCTGGCCCACCATTTGGGAATTCACATCATAGAAGTGGCAGAGGAATCCGTTCTCGGCTGGGGAAGAGGTACATTCCGTTGGTATCCACGATCGCTGTGGTCCAAGGAGGTTCGACAGGTTCTAAAACAATCTCAGACAGAAGCTCCTCCACTTCTGGACTAAGTGGATCAAGCGGACCGCTCTCCAAGTCGAGATGCACAACCCAGCGATCTACGTTTCGCTCGATCCCGAAGTCTTCACAGAATGTCTGATCAAACGGCTTGATCGATCTGACCCGAATGACGGGAATTCCGCGCTCTCTGGCGACACGAAACGCAATTGCCCCAGGACAAAATTCACCGACAGACATGAAGTCAACTCCTCACAATCTCCAGAGTTCAGCGTGTTCCAGGCATGGTGGGCCTGCGCCCAAAGCGGCTTGTCCCACCCTACGGCTCTTCGACTTCATCTCCGACGATGATCTCAATCCCGAACCCGTCGGCATTCTCTCCGATACTGACCTTGGCCTCGCTCAGTGACGACAGAAGATCCAAGCCGACTTGGTACTCGTGTTCGGCCTTCTCGACCGTCCAGCCGGTGTCGAGCACGATCTTCCGCAGCGCGCTCGATTGCATGCGTCCTAGCTGCCGGGCGAGGCGGGGGAAGCTGAGCTGTTGCCGCTCGGTGAATGGTCCTGGATCGGCGAATGACTCGCGCGGCTGGTCGAGTTCATCGATCAGATTGCGCACGATCGTGGGCGTCGTCCCCAGGATGAAGTGTCCGCGTGTGATCGAGCCGGTCACACGAAAGTTATACTGGTCTCGGGCCCGCATGCGGACCTCCTGATCGGTCTCCTGAAACACAAAGCTGGTCGTCTGCGCCCCCTTGTACTCCTCACGAACGGTCAGCACCCGTTGCTCGCCCCCCTGGATCAGCCCCAGTAGATTGATGAACGGTTCGGTCATCTTGCGGAACTGGCTTTCGTCCTTCAAATCCACCAGAAACGCAGCTGCGGGGAGAACGTTCTCGACCTCGATCTTGTCGTACGGAACCCGTTCTTGCTCCGTGATGACGACGCGGAAATGCGGCCCGAGCTGAGAGATCAACTCACTGGGTCGAAAGGTCGTCCCGAAGACAGCGAGTTGCTTGCCCGAGTCTTCGTCGCTCTGCTCGACGCGAGTGATGGTCTCGTCGGAGGCGAGCTGACGGCGGTTGTTCCATAAGCCCGCGTAGTCGCGATACCAGGAGAACGACTCGATGGTCCCCGGGGGATTGAGCAGTGGTGCGATCTTCTCCTCGCTATGAGCCCAAAACGGCACGATCCCCTCGGGCCGAGCGCTGCTGGGTTCCCGGAACCCGACTTTTAGGGAGATCGCTTCTCCCTCGCCCGCATGCAGCCCGATCTCGAGCCGTTCATGCCGCCGCAACAGATCCGTCCAACCGCCCAAGAACGTCAGCAAGCCAAAATCACTCGCCGGAGTCTCCAGCCCCTTGGCAAAGTCCGGGTTCTTGCGGACAGCGGCCAACGACACTTGCAGATCGGCCATCAACGTCGGATCGGTGGGCGCGACGGCTTCGGGCGAGGCCGACTTGACATGGGCCAGAACGAACTTCATCGCCTCGGCCTTGTTCGCCCAGACGACTCGGTGGTCCAGTACCGCCACATGCAGATCCCCCGCCGCCAGTACCGGCGTCCCCTCGATCTCGATCGGCTCATACTTCAATCCGAGTTCCGTCGTCGCCCACTGCTGCAGGACATCGGCAAACGCCTTCGCAGCTGCGGCGTCCTGCGCGATGAACACGCCGCCTACGGACGGGTTGTCCCCCTCACCGATGGCGATCAGCGCTCCCCGTTTCCAGATCGCGCGGATGCCGGCCTCAACCCCGGCGGTTTTGAGCTGCTTGTCGACAAATCGCAGGGCTTCGGTGAACTGAATCAATCCGGTGGTATCCTCGTGGACCCGCTGCCATTCTTGGCTGGTCTTCATGAGCTTGACCAACCGTTGCACCAGCGGGTGCCCCTCGATTCGCACTGGATCGACGATCCGGGCCTGCAACACCAGCCCCTCGGGGAGCGGTGTGACGAGCAGCGGGTCGACGCGGCCCGGAACCTCCGCACACAACGCGGAGGTGCAGACCAAAAGACAAAAGCCGAAGAGTGTGGACAGACGTGCCATGCGCGAGATCGCTTCCCAAAAGCCAAGATACGGCAGAGATACCTGTGTTGGCTCCAGGCAGTTTCGCCAATTCGGGGAATCTAAGGGCCAGGGTCGCATCCTTCCCTCGCCAGCTATCCGACCGCTGCCGACGGCTTGGCGGCACAAGAACATAGGATCTGGTCCGAAATAACTTCCCGAAAGTTCTGAAGAGGATTCACCGCAGAGGGCCGAGGGATCTCTAGCATTTCCCTCTGCGAACCTCCGCGCCCTCAGCGGTGAATTCCGGGAACTTGTATCGAGCCAGTTCCTGACAGATGTCTCCTAGACCTCATTTCTGGCGAAAGTCGCCACATCCTGCAAACCGATATCTTTTCAGGTGACACGAATCAACCCATGTTGTTACGATAGACTTGTCGTGACGGACAGACATGTCACAGATTTGACCGTATTCGTGGAGCAGCATGTCATGATGATCAGCATTCCGGGCGTGCCCGGCAAAGATTTGTGCGACCGCCACCTGGGACATACCCGGCGGGACATTCTTCGCGTCGGCGGCTCGTCGATGCTCGGACTCGGCCTGGGAGCCATGCTCCAGGCTCAAGCCCAAGCCAATCCGCTCTCTGCGGGCGGACCCGGCTGGGGCAAGGCCAAGAGCATCATCCTCTGCTATCTCCAGGGTGGACCAAGCCATCTCGACCTCTGGGATCCCAAGGAGAACGTGCCGGATAACGTCAAGTCGATCTTCAAGCCGATTGACACCAAACTCCCCGGTGTGAAGGTCACCGAGGTGTTGCCGAACATCGCCAACATCCTCGACAAGACCACCCTCATCCGCTCGATGAGCTACACCCCCAACGGCCTGTTCAACCACACAGCGGCCATCTATCAGATGATGACCGGCTACACGACCGACAAGGTCAGCCCGTCGGGCCAGCTCGAACCGCCGTCCCCCAAGGACTTCCCGAACTTCGGTTCGAACATCATCCGGCTGCTGCCGCCCAAGGTGCCGATGCTGCCGTTCGTGATGCTGCCCCGCCCGCTGCAGGAGAGCAACGTCGTCGGCAAGGGGGGCTCCGCCGGGTTCCTCGGCAAGGCATTCGACCCGTACACCCTCTATCCACAGGGGGACGACATGGACATGGAGAAGATGACTCGCATCCGGGTCGAGGACCTCGAAATGCGGGCCGATGTGTACGGTCAGCGGTTGGAGCGGCGAGCCAAGCTGCGCGAGGTCATCAACGCCGGGATGCCGGAAGTGGACCGCGCGGTGAAGCACCTGAACCTGAACGAGTACTATGACCAGGCGTTGTCCCTGATCGCCTCGGGCCGGGCGCGCGATGCGTTCTCGCTCGATCAAGAGTCGCGTGATGTGCGTGATCGTTATGGCCGCAACACCTTCGGCCAGAGCCTGATGCTCGCTCGCCGCCTCGTCGAAGCAGGCACCCGCGTGGTTGAAGTCGTCTGGCCGAAGGTGGCCAATAGCGACAATCACTCGTGGGATGTCCACAGCGGCCTCTCGACCCGCATGAAGAACCAGTCGGCACCGATGCTCGATCAGGGCTTAGCGACACTCATCAACGACCTGGATGAGCGCGGTCTGCTGTCTGAAACCCTCGTCGTCGCCGTCGGCGAATTCGGTCGCAGCCCCCAACGCGGCATCAGCACCAGCGGCAACGGCAACAGCGATGACGGCCGCGACCACTGGCCGTACTGCTACACCGCCCTCGTGGCCGGTGCGGGAACCAAGCGCGGCTACGTCCACGGCGAAAGCGACGCCACCGGTTCCGCCCCCCTCAAAGACCCCGTCCACCCTGGCGAACTGCTGGCCTCCATCTACCACTCCTTCGGCATCGCCCCGCAGACCATCGTCTACAACCACCTCAACCAGCCCCGAGAGTTAGTCAAGGCGGAAGCCGTCTCAGCTCTGTTCGCCTAAAGGCGAGCGGGGCGGCTCACGCCCAATACCGCTTCCTCAGTGGCTTAGTCTGGATTCGGCACAGGTTTTCTGCAATCTGGCGAGGCCGGAGTGGGTCGGTTTTTTGCGGGGCCATTGGCTGCGGCCGCGTTTGATGACGCGGGGGTTGGCGCGATTTCGCCGGAGGGGAACGCGTTCATCGGCGATCTCGGTCAGCAGGTTTTTGTACCACGTTTGAAGTTGTCCCGGTGTCGCGCGTAGGGGCATTCGGGAAGTCGCGTTTGCAGGATCTGGAAGGCTCCCGTGAAGGAGAGACGATCGGGGTCGATGTCCTGTTGTGCGGCGGCGTCGAACATGG
>JANPCU010000051.1:0-3691 GCA_031431195.1 Planctomycetota bacterium
CTCTGCACTGCAAACCATTCAAGCCCGCGTGTCGTGAGAGAATTATTGCCAGCTGTGCATTGCCTCAGTGGCCTGAAATCCTCTGTACCCCGAAGGGGTTATCCAACCTAGCCCAGGGTCGCGACGCAGGAGCGCACCCTGGGAAATGGCACGGGAAGGACCCACCCTGAAGGGGTTGCACATCTGCGCGACCGGTGTGGAACCCCTTCAGGGTTCGTTCTCCGTGGACGATCTCACCCAGGGTGCGCTCCCGGTGGTCGCGACCCTGGGCTGTGATGTGTCGACCCCTTCGGGGTGCAGAGGTTGGCTCGACGTGGAGAGGCTTTCTGGCTGATGGCTGACTGCTGATGGCTTCCCTTTCGGTTGCGGCAGAGCCGCGCTGTGACATTCTGGGATGACACACCGTTTCATTCCGTGTTCACTGTGTGACATGCGGACGGATTCTCGTTCGGGTGTTGCGTGGTGTTGAGATTGCTGGGGCAGACATCGGCGGGTGCATTCGCCAATGGGCGGTACTCTTCCGGCCCCCTCTTCCCCACGGTCGAGTCCTCTCCGAAAGCCAAACCGAATATGGGGGAGAGGGAGTAGAGAGAACGGAGTACCGCCCATTGGCGAATGCACCCGACATCGGCAGCCTGAGTGTCTCGACTGGACACGGAAGCGTCTGTCGATCTATCCCCAAAATTAACGCAATGATCTCAATTTTGCTCGCTCGTCCCCGTTGATACTGGCATCCGACCCGCCTTCGCTGATAGTCTTCCGCCGATACGGTGTGTGAGCGATGCTCGTCTGCGACAGTTGAGGCTGTTACCCGACCAGAAACCATCCGGCTGACGCCGGACGCTCGCCAGTCCGTAACCCCACCGATGGAGCGTCCGTCCCCATGAAGTTTCGCTTTCCGGTCGTCATCATTGACGAAGACTTTCGTACAGAAAATACATCGGGTTCGGGGATTCGCGCGCTGGCTAAAGCCATCGAAGATGAGGGGATGGAGATCCTCGGCGCGACTAGCTACGGCGATCTCTCCCAGTTTGCTCAGCAGCAGAGTCGCGCCTCGGCGTTCATCCTCTCCATCGATGACGAAGAACTCACCAACGGCGAGGGACGCGACCCGGAAAAGGTGATCAATAACCTGCGCGGGTTCATTCAGGAAATCCGCTTCAAGAACACTCACATCCCGATCTATCTGTACGGGGAGACGCGGACATCCAGCCACATCCCGAACGATATTTTGCGGGAGCTGCACGGCTTCATTCACATGTTCGAGGACACGCCGGAGTTCGTGGCCCGGCACATCATTCGCGAGGCGAAGGCCTATACCGATGGCCTCGCCCCGCCATTCTTCCGGGCGCTGATTCACTATGCCCAGGACGGGTCGTACTCCTGGCACTGCCCCGGTCACTCGGGCGGCGTGGCGTTCTTGAAGAGTCCCGTCGGACAGATGTTCCACCAGTTCTTTGGCGAGAACATGCTGCGGGCCGACGTCTGCAACGCGGTCGAGGAACTCGGCCAGTTGCTCGACCACACCGGCCCGGTCGCGGCCTCGGAGCGGAACGCGGCCCGCATCTTCAGCGCGGACCACTGTTACTTCGTGACCAACGGCACGTCGACCTCTAACAAGATGGTCTGGCACTCCACGGTAGCGTCGGGCGATATCGTGGTCGTCGACCGCAACTGCCACAAGTCGATCCTGCACTCGATCATCATGACCGGGGCGGTGCCGGTCTTCTTGATGCCGACTCGTAATCACCTGGGGATCATTGGACCGATTCCGCTCTCGGAGTTCACTCCCGAATCGATTCAAAAGAAGATCGATGCCAATCCCTTCGCAGCTGCCGCTCAGAAGCGGCACCCGGAGCGGAAGCCGCGCATCCTGACGATCACGCAGAGTACCTACGACGGCATCATCTACAACGTCGAGATGTTGAAGGAGCTGCTCGATGGCAAGATCGGCACGCTGCACTTTGACGAGGCGTGGCTGCCGCATGCGACGTTCCACACGTTCTATCGGGACATGCACGCCATCGGTGCCGATCGCCCACGGCCCAAAGAGTCGATGATCTTCGCGACCCACTCCACGCATAAACTGCTGGCGGGGATTTCGCAGGCGTCGCAGATTCTGGTGCGCGAGTCCGAGACGCAAAAACTCGACCGCAACATCTTCAACGAAGCCTATCTGATGCACACGTCGACCTCGCCGCAGTACGCGATCATCGCGTCGTGCGATGTGGCAGCTGCGATGATGGAGCCGCCGGGCGGGACCGCCTTGGTCGAAGAATCGATCATGGAGGCGATCAACTTCCGCCGCGCGATGCGGAAGGTCGACGACGAGTGGGGCGCGGGCTGGTGGTTCAAGGTCTGGGGACCGGACAAGCTGGCCGAGGACGGGATCGGCGAGCAGGCCGACTGGATGCTGGGGGCGGACGAGGACTGGCACGGGTTCGGCGATATCGCGCCGGGCTTCAACATGCTCGACCCGATCAAGGCGACGCTGATCACCACCGGCCTGAATGTCCGCGGCGACTTCGCCGAGACCGGCATCCCGGCGTCAATCGTCACCCGCTATCTGGCAGAGCACGGGGTCATCGTCGAGAAGACGGGCCTGTACTCGTTCTTCATCATGTTCACCATCGGCATTACCAAGGGCCGCTGGAACACTCTCGTGAGCGCCCTGCAACAGTTCAAGGACGACTACGACAAGAACATGCCGCTGTGGCGCATCCTGCCGGACTTCTGCAAAGAGTACCCACGCTACGAGGGGATCGGCCTCAAGGATCTCTCCCAGCAGATTCACGACACGTACAAGAAGCACGATGTCGCCCGCGTCACGACCGAGATGTACACCTCGGCCATGCAGCCCGCGATGAAGCCATCAGATGCCTTCGACATGATGGCCCACCGCGAACTCGACCGCGTCGAGATCGACAAACTCGAAGGCCGCGTCACAGCTGTGCTGCTGACCCCGTATCCACCAGGCATCCCGCTATTGATCCCCGGCGAACGGTTCAACAAGACGATCGTCGAGTACCTGCAATTCGCTCGCATGTTCAACGAGAAGTTCCCCGGCTTCGACACCGACATCCACGGCTTGGTAGAAGAAGAGAACGGGAAGCGGAAGTATTACGTCGACTGCGTGCGCGGGATTTGAAGCTGGGAAGCTGTCAGCGATCAGCCGTCAGCATTCAGCCAAGCGAGCCGGGCGGCGTCAGCCCCCGGAGCCCCCTCGGTCCCAAGCTCCGGCTTGGGACCGCATCTCCCCGAAGCTCCGCTTCGCCGCGTGCCAGAAAACTCCCGCTCTCGCAAATAACCTCTCTGGAACCATCCCCTGACCCGCTCGCGATACAAGTTCTTCGAAAACGAATACCCGTACTTCATGACCTGTACAATCAACAGCTGGCTCCCGATCTTCACGCGGCAAGAGTCCGCCGACATTATCCTCGACTCATGGCGGCATCTCAAGAAGGAGCGCGGGCTGAAACTCTTCGCGTATGTGATTCTGGAGAACCATCTGCACATGATCGCCTCCGCCCCGGAGATTTCGGCGGTGATGCAGAGCTTCAAGTCCTACACTGCCCGGCAGATCATCGACCTGCTAAAGAGCCGCCACTCGGAGACATTGCTGCGGCAACTCAGTGCGACGAAGCTCAATCACAAGACCGAAAGTACCTACCAAGTCTGGCAAGAGGGCAGC
>JANPCU010000052.1:0-12824 GCA_031431195.1 Planctomycetota bacterium
CACACTCTTGGCGCCCGGTTGGATTGCCTCCTCCCCTAACAAATTGTATGTGCCCTGCCAAGACCCAAACCCCACGACCTTCGACTAACTCTTGGCCGGGGCTGGTGGTGGAGGCACCGACCGGATTGCACTCGCTTCGAATCGCACTCGCATGTTGTCATTGAGTTGCAGCGTGACTTCCGTCCCGTCCTCGGACAACGACACAAACGATCCCCGAATCCCACCGATCGTCACCACGGGATCGTTTTTCTTCAATCCCTTGAGCTTTTCCACCTGCTGGGCCGCTTGCTTGCGGGGGTTGTTGCCCATGAACTGCATGAGGAACATGACCGCCACAGCGGGCAGCAGCAGGACCAGAATCCCCCCCATGCCACCGCCAGCCCCCTTCTCCGCCACATCCCCTGCGGGGGCCGCATTCGGAATCTCTTCCACGGCCAGCAAAGCTGTCGAGAACCAATTGCCCATCAGACCGCACCTTTCCGAGGTGTGACGTGAAAACACCATAGCACCGGGTCCGCCTCCTCAAAGGCCGACCGGTGCAGCAAGTCGTCGAAGCTGATGATTTTAGGGATGCCTGCCCTGTCCAGCAAGGCGGTGTCCATTCGGCATTGCACTGTCCTGTCCAAACTTCACCCCCTAGTCGACCAAGCGACTTGACCGGGCCAGTTTCAATGCGTAGAGTTATATCGCTCTGGTATGGGCAATTCCTGCCGGTCAAGCGGACTCTTTCGACAATGAGAGAGAACCGCAGATTGCGGGTTTTTCCGTCAAGGAGGGACCAGCTGCCAACCGATTCAATGGGGCATCCCGAAGAGTCGGGGTTATCAAGGCTCCGTCGCCAAGTGGCTTAAGGCAATGGATTGCAAATCCATCATTTCGTCGGTTCAAATCCGACCGGAGCCTCTTGAGTTCTCTCTGAAAACCTATTGTTTCAAGTGACTTACGCAAAACGTCTGACGAAGTTCGTCAGGCGTTTTTTTGTTTGCACGAGTGTTTGCACCATGTTTTGGGCAAATTTGGTGCAAACAAAATGTAAACACATCGCGTGAATGCACGCCTGACGGTGGTCGCTCTCTTTTCTCTGGGAGTGATGACGATGAGCGTTTGGAAGAAGCAAAGTGTGAAGTGGTTCAAGGGTGAGAAGAGATCGAAGAAAGGGGTGACGGGGGCTGAACCCCGAACCCTGTACTCGAAACGGTTCTACGGAACCCTCAATATCTACGACAACAAGAAGAGACAAGTTCCCCTGACTGAAGATCAGGACACTTCCGAAGCATTGTTGAAGACACTGCAACGGCTTCACCAAAGTTCAAGAACAGCGCGAGAAATCAATCTGGGAGCATCTGGAAGACTTCAAGTCGCTATTGAAGGCGAAGAACAATACCGCCATCCACATCAGGACACTTTCAATCGAACCAAAGCCCTGCTGGTCTAGGGCAATCGCATGTCGGTCCCGCGTATTGGTCCAATGATTGCATGTGATTGATCCTCGTCAAGCGGGGCCAATGGTTTTGCCTGGAAACGACGAAGGAGCGAAGCGATGGCGACGGACTTGATGTGTCAGATCGACAAACATTTTGCCAATGTGACCGACCCGCAGGTGGATCGAGGCACGAATTATGATTTGGTGGAGATGATCTTCATCGCGATCACGGCGACGATGTGCGGTGCCCAGGGGTGGGCCGATACTGAGCGGTTCGCGATGGCCAAGTTCGAGTGGTTCGAGCGATTTATTCCACTGGAGAAAGGAGTGGCCAGTCACGACACGCTAGGCCGCGTGTTTGCCCGACTTGATACGGCGGAGTTCCTCACCGCGATGCATAGTGGGGTGGATGAGTTCGCGGGCAGCCTGCGTGGCTAGGGCATCGCGAATGATGGCCAGGTGGTGCGCGGTTCCTACGACACAGAGGCAGGCCAGTCTCCGCTGCATTTAATGACCGCTTATGCGACCCAGACGCGGCTCTGTTTAAGGCAGATGTCAGTCGAGGGGAAGTCGAACGAAATTCCCGCCGTGCCCGTGCTGCTTCAGCTCCTGGAGCTGTCGGGAGCCACCGTGACGATGGATGCGATGCACTGCCAGGTCGAAACGGCACAGGCGATTCTGGATCGCGAAGCGGACTATTTATTAAGCGCTAATGACAACCAGCCGACGCTGTATAAATATCTGCAAGAGAAATGCGCCCACTGCAATGACGCAGACGCGAAACCTCCCGGACTCACCCAGCACGTCACGCGCGAGCGCTCTCACGGACGCCAGGAACTCCGACACTATTATACACTGCCCACCACGAAAGCGGACCAGAAAGTATTAAGCCGCTGGCCCGGTCTGAAATCATTCACCATGGTCTATCGCCAACGCACCATCGGCGAGCAGGAGTCGACCGAGATCGCCTATTTCATCAGCAGCCACGCCCCGAAAGTCCGCGCCCTCGCCGGGCACATCCGTGGCCACTGGTCGATCGAAAACAGCCAGCATCACGTCCTGGACGTGACCTTTGAAGAAGATGCCAGCCGCATCCGCAAAGGCTCCGCCCCCGAAGTTTCTCCGGCCATTCGCCGCATGTCCCTCAACATTCTCCAGCTGGACACTACGGTCAAAGATAATATCTGCGGCAAACGTCTCCGCGCTGGCTGGGATGACCGAGTCCTCGAAGGCATTTGGTCAGCGTTTTGCCGGGGTTGAACATGCGATTGCCCTGGGGACTTGGCGGAGAACATTTCGGCGATGATCCCGCGCAACCGGACCAATAGCGTCATCGTCTTCGACGCGGCCAATCGCGACCGCGTGCTCAGCTTCAACCCGCTCGCCTGTCGCGATCCGACCCGCATCGATCAGGTCACGTCCGGCGTCGTCAGTGCCCTCAAAAAGCTTTACGATAGCTGGGGGCCACGGCTGGAAGACACGCTCCGCAACGCCGTCTTCGCGACGGTCGAACGCGGCGGGAACCTCTTGTCATTGATGCAGCTGCTTGGCGAGAAGACCTTCCGCGAGCGGACCGTCCCGCTGATCCGCGACCCGATCGTGCGGTCGTTCTGGGTGCATGAGTTCGCGTCGTGGTCCGATAATTATCGCACCGAGGCCGTCGCCGCGATCCAGAATAAACTGCGTCCGTCTTTAACGAGCACTATAATACGTGAAATAGTCAGCCAGCCCGGTCGGTCGCTCGACCTGCGGCGTGTCATGGACGACGGCAAGATCCTGATCGTCAACCTCAGCAAGGGCCGCCTGGGCGAAGACAACTCGACGCTGCTCGGAGCGTTGCTTGTCACCAGCATCCAGCAAGCTGCAATGACCAGGGCCGACATCCCCGAACCCGACCGCCGCGACTTCAGCCTCTACGTCGACGAGTTCCAAAACTTCACCACCGGCAGCTTCGCCAGCGTCCTCAGCGAGGCCCGCAAGTACCGCCTCTCCCTCATCGTCGCCCACCAGTACCTGTCCCAGCTGGATGAACAAACCGCGAACGCCGTCTTCGGCAACGTCGGATCGATCATCGCCTTCCAAGTCGGCACCGACGACGCGCTGCGTCTCGCCGAACAAATGAGCAAACACCCCGGCCAACTCACACCCGAAAACCTCACTGGCCTCCCGAAATACACCGCCTACACGAGACTCCTCGTCGACGGCATGCCGAGTAGCCCGTTCTCGATGGGAACGATGATGCCGACCGGGAGGTCATGTTGTATATGACGTACTCAGAAATCGGCAGGCTCAGCCTTCCCTACGACTGCTGCCCAAAATCAACGGCTACCGAGTCTTTTGATTTCTGTCGATGAAGAGTTTTTCATCGTATGTCTCGTTGCGCCAGTTCCAGGACTTGTTCTGCGGTCAGAGTTCGCTGATAGATACGAATTTCATCGAAGGAACCGATGAACGATTGGCCTTGGAGTTGGTTACTGACGCCGAGCAAAAGGCTGTCGGTGCCGCCTTGGTCGGGGCCGGTGCCGGTCGCGGACCGTTGGCCGTCGAGATACAGGTGCATGGCGCGTTCTCCGCCGGATTGGTTCCAGACCAACGCCACGTGATGCCATTGGCCGTCATCCAGTCGGGGACTCTCGGGCGGTGCTCCCATCTTCCAGCCGCCGAAGTCAATGCTTGGTTGGCCTTCCCGGAGAAAGAGGTCGAAGGTGCCTTTCATTACGGGTTGTGTCGCTTGTGAAGTACGCAACCAGAATGACACGGTGAAGTCACCCGCAATCTTGGCGCCGGGGAGATTGACCTGGATGCCGGGCTCGGAGAATTCCATTGCTCCGCCGCGAATGCCGTCCTCTGGTCGCCAGCGCGGAACGGGCGGATTCATGTAGACTTCGAACTGTGCGTGTGCTTCGCCGAAGCTGTCATGCAGGGTGCGGCCGCGGGCTTCGTCGAGGAGGTAAGCGGCGGCGAGTCCATCGGTCACGGACGGGACGCTGCCGACGGTGACGGCTCCGACGGTGCCATCGCCCCGGTAGTCGGCGGAAGGCTCTAACACGATTTTGCGTGGTCCATGTTCCACGGCAAGTGCGACGGTGGCGGTCAGCGTGCCAGCGGGGATAGTGACTTGTCCGGCGGTCGTCACGGCATCGGTGCCGGTCTGGCGAAAACGCACGGTGAGCGGCTGCGTCTGCTGGGCGGAGAGGGTGAACAGGACCGAATCTTCTTCCGCAGTGACGCCCACAGCGGGGCCGACTGGTGCCGTGTCAGCGTGGAGAGAGGCCGTGGGGACTCGCTTCCATTCTTTGGTGTTACTCGCCCACGAAAATGCGAACTCCGGCTTCGCGAGGCCAAGCGAGGAGTATTCGATTTTCAGATCGTAGCTCTGTCCGGCGATGAGGCGGATAGGTGCGGATTCAAAGCGAGCGTCGTCAGTGATGAGCACGTCGTTGAGCCAGACTCTCGCCATGCCAGCGCCCGGCTGGGACCATTGGGCTTTGATGAAGGCGGCGTCTGCAGTTTGGTTATAGGTGCGGAACCAAAAATCCTCAGAGAGCGGCGCAACGAGACGCCCAGACCAGCGGACACTAAATGGCTCGGCGGCAGTGATGCCATCGCACGGACCACCAGCCCAGCTGGCGACACGCTTATCCCCCTCTCCGCTTGTGAACCAGAGCCGCTGATCCACTCGGCTAACAATAGGCTGCCCGGCCAAACCCTGGCCGCGAAAGTAAGAGGCTGCAAGTCCTTGCCCGTCCGGCACAGCTGCTGGCGGCACCTGCTTGAGTTCGATTGTTCCCGAGTCGCGAAACCAGTTCTCCCAACCGCGTACACGAAACACGCTGGACCGCCCCGAGGCGCGGGGAATCCACAGCACCGAGCCATCGGCAAGTTCAGCGACTGAGCCTGCACACTCCCAATCGTCGCCCGCGAACATCCCGCTGAGGCCGCGCCCGCCGGGGTTGTAAGCCCAGTCTGGTAAATCATTCACGTGCCGGTCTAGGAAAAAACCGGCGAACAATCCGTCTTCCGTCCAAGCCGTCGCACCGAAGTAGTTGCGGTTGCTGGCGATGATGCAGCCGTGTGCGACGCCGGGAAAATATCCCGGATGTCTCATCACTGCAGCGTCGGTCATCCCGGGCGATTTCTGCTTCGAGACTGTCCACGCTGTGCCATCCGGCAGCGCACGGAGCAGGCCGGACCGTGGCCACGATTGATCCACTGGGCAACACGCACACCGTCCTCTACGACTCACGCGGTCGGGCCATTGAGCAAGTCGCCGCGTCCGGCACAGCGGTCGCCTCCAAGACCAAAACAATCTACGACGCCGCGTCCCGCCCGGTCGAGGTCCAGTCCCCGCGTTACTTCGACAGCAACGACACCACCGGCCTCAACACCGCCAAGACGACGATGACCTACACCGGACGCGGGCTGCTCGCCTCGCGGACCGAATCACCCGGCACCGCCGAGGTCGCCACCGAGAGCTACACCTACAACATCGAAGGACGCCAACTGACCCGTGTCGATGCGCGGGGGCAGACGTGGACGAACATCTGGTCGACCTGTTGCGGTCGCCAACAAGGGGCGTTTGACCCCTATGGGAACGGCACCATCGTCAACGTCGACGGCCTGGGCCGGGCCACGCATACCGCCACCGTCTCCAACGTCGCCGCCCACTCCGGCGATTACAAGAACCCCATCGACGCCCAAACCCTGCAAGAGGTCACGACCAAGTACGACTCCCGAGGCCGCGTCACCGCTCGCACCGTCTGGCTCACCCCGCTAGGAACGGTCGATCCCGCCAACCCGCCGATCTACACCGGTCCGCCAGTCAACAACTCGGCCACGCCCCCCGCCGCTCCGTACGGGCTGACGACGACCTATGCCTACGACGACAACCTCACCGACACCACCGGCCTCGATGCCACGTTCTCGGCCCACCTCGCTGGTCTCTTACTCGGAGCCGACAGCGACGGCGCAGCTGTCCTCACCACCAACCCGGCGGGTGAGCGTGGCCTGTCGCTCCGCGATGGCCTGGGTCGCAACGTCCGCTCGGTGCAACTCGCCGCCAACAACACCGCCCTCGTCTCGAGCACCAGTACGTTCGACACGATCGTGAACATCAGCGGCTACGGCGATGTCCTGGAAACCGCCAGCGCCAACGCCCTGGGTCACACGAACAAATCCCGCACCGATGGCGCGGGCCGCACGCTGCAATCGCTCGACGCCACCAATGCCATTACCACGTTCGTCTATAACGCCAACGGCCAACGCCTCTCCGTCCGCGACCCCAACAACGTGGGCCAGGACTGCACCTACGACACCCTCGGCCGCGACCTCAGCTGTACCGACACAGCTGGGGCGGTCACTTCGCGGACGTACGACCTCTCCGGAAACGTGAAGACCCAGACCGATGCCAAGGGCAAGCTGACCAGCATGGTCTACGACTCGCGCGGTCGCCGCACCACCCTCACCGATCGCATCGCCGCTGTCACTGCCTGGGTATACGACGCCGCTGGCAATGAACTGTCGATGACCGACGCCGAGAACCAGACCACGGTCTACGGCTACGACAACTCCGGTCGCCGCACCACCATCCAGTGGCCCGACCACGTCGCCGGTCAAACGCCGGGTCAGGCGAATTACGGGATCGAGACGACCGCCTATGACCCCGCCGGAAGGCCCCAGCGCAAGACGAACCAACTCGGCGACACGATCACCAGCGTCTACGACCTCGCTGGCCGACTGACGAAGAAAGAGTACCGCACGCTGGCCAATTCCCCTGCGGGAACCATCGCCAGCCAAGACACCTTCACGTTCGACGCCGCCTCGCGCATGCTCACCGGTGTGAGGGGGCTGTACTCGAACACGGTGGCGCTGGCTTACGATGCCGGAGGCCGCAAGGCCACCGAAGCCCTGACAATCGCGGGCCAGACCTACACCACCGGCACCGCCTACGACACCGCCGGGCGAGTCAGCCAGTTAACCTACCCCGATGGCTCGGTAGTGGCCAGAACATACGATTCGCGAAATCTGCTCTCGACAATTGCGCTCGGCGGCGGGAACATCGATTCTCGGTCGTACGATGCTGGTGGTCGGCTGATCAGCGAAACCTTGGGCAACGGACAAGTGGTCACACGCGGATACCTGACTGGCGACAATCTGCCCGCGCTCATTGGGAACGCGAATGTAGGGGCGTACACCTATGGGTGGGACGCCAACAAGAATAAGACGAGCGAGACGATCACCGGGGCGATGTCAGGTTACGGATTTAATGTCCCCACTAACGGCTACGACGATCAGAATCGGCTGACAGCTTGGAACCGCACGAACGGGACCAAGAACCAAGCGTGGGCGCTGTCGTCGGTCGGGGATTGGAATTCTTTTGTGGATGCGGGAGTGACGCAGGCTCGCACGCATGGTCCGACACATGAGATCCTGACGATCGCCGGGGCGACGGTGACGCATGACTCGCGCGGGAATATGACGCAGGATGAGTTGGGTAAGGCGATGACTTGGGACGCGGACGGAATGCTGGCGAGTGCCACGGTTCCGGCGGGATCGTCGACCGGCATCGAGGGGACGCACACGTATCAGTACGACGCCCTGGGCAGGCGAGTCCGCAAGACCACGGGCGGCGCGGGAGCAGCTGACACGGTCTTCGTCCGCGACAGCCAGACCGTCGTCGCCGAGTACGCCGCCAGCCAAGTTGCGGCCTCGTCGCTGCGTAAATACGTGAACGCCAGCTACGTCGACGAACCGGTGCTGCTGGTCGACCGCACAGCTGCGGGGTCGGTGGGGGCCGGGACGGACGAGCGGTTCTACTACCACCGGAACCAGCAGTACAGCATCACCGCCCTGACCGACAACAGCGGCACGCCCGTGGAGCGCTACGCCTACACCGCCTACGGCGAACCCTCGATCCTCGACGGAGCCGGAACGACCACACGCACCACGTCATTCATCGGCAACCCGTACCTGTATACCGCCCAAGAGTACGACCCCGAAACCGCCCTGTACCACTTCAACGCCCGCATGTACGAAGGGCGGAAGGGCCGGTTCCTGAGCCATGATCCGATCGGGTATCCAGATGGATACAATACGTATGCGGGATGGTTTGCAATAGCCAACACCGATCCATTTGGATTTGAGGCAACAACACTTATTGGCGGAGGCCTGACAGTTCACCACATAGTATGTGGCGCAGGCGCAAGCACACCTCCTGGAGCAATTATTGTTGGAGGTGTTGTCGTCGCGACTGGTACGTATTACATCAGTGATGGAGTGTGTCGATGGATTTGGGCACCCAAAACGGGACCCGATGTGAACTTTCCGCCTCTTCCTCATCTGAAACGAATTCCTCCGGCCCCACCGTTGAATCCACCGAAGAAAAAGCCCGATGTGAAGTGTGAAGAGAAGCCAAAGCCACAACCGGAGCGGCCCAAGCCGCCTCAACCGCCCAAGACACGACCACAGAACCCGGATGAGTGTGATTTCTATTACGCATGGTGTACTTGGGGAGTAACACAACCCACAGGTCAACGATCTCCGATCTGGGACGATTGGGGGGGAGGCTTGGGTGATTGTTCTGAGTGCTGGACTAAGTGTAAGGCTAACGGGAAATGGCCTCATGCTGACTGTCCACCTGATGGCAGATTGGGCGAACCGGGTGATCCAGACGTTGGCCCTGTGTGGAAGGGACCACCTGGGAAAAACGTTTGGCCAGACAGTTACCCGCCCCTGAAATAGAGAGAGACACATGCCATCACATACTATCGAAAGTGTTAGTGAGCGCATCAAATCCGCTGGATTTCACTTCTGGCAGGACGAGAATAACTCACGAGTCTTGCACTGTTGTCAAGTATTGATCGGTAATGATGTTCACGGCACTGCGTTTAGATTGGCTCACGAATCTACCGGGTGGGAGCTGTTGTCTTGGGGATACTTAAAATGGCGTATTCCAGACAATACTGACCCAGTTGAAGTGGCTTTGGCATGGCTGAGAATCGCAGAACACCAAGTCGTTCCTCCTGTCGAACTACTGGAGCATTTCTCATTAACGAGCGTGCCGTGGAACTTCCCCCCCGGCGTTCGCGAGCAATACATCCAAGCCAGGAAGAGGAGAGAGGAGAGGCAAGGTCTGACAGATTCGGTTCCACCGGAACGGCTCGACGATGGTAGTCCACCGTTGGTATGATTCCTCCGTGTGAGCAACGTCCCTGAAGGGGGGCAGAATAAAGGGGGGCAGAATAAAGGTGTCAGGAACCAAAGACTT
Organism: Planctomycetota bacterium; assembly: GCA_031431195.1. GTDB lineage: Bacteria > Planctomycetota > Planctomycetia > Planctomycetales > Planctomycetaceae > TH-plancto1. The sequence goes on from JANPCU010000052.1 coordinate 9,690, forward strand.
GACGCTCTGGTCCAGGTTGTATAGAATGCTGGAATCATGGGAAGAGCCAAGCGAAGAGCATTAAAGGTGTCAGGAACCGTTGAGAGCATTAAAGGTGTCAGGAACCGTTGTTTGCTGTTTCTCCTCTGGTCTACTCATCGCGGGGTGGCCCCGGTTGGGTCGCTTTGGACCCTACCGGGGCGGCGATAGCCGGAAGAGGTTGCCTCGCCATCCCGTGTTGTGCATAATGCTTTGATGCACGCGAAACGCCGAATCGTGGATGACGCCCTCTACGCCCACTTCGTGACGTTCTCAGTCTTTCGTCGCCGTCGATTGCTGGACCACGATCATCCCAAACGGATTGTGCTGGGTGTCCTCAACTCCCTCCTGGCCGAGACTTCCAGCCGCTGCATCGGCTTTGTGCTGATGCCGGACCATGTGCATGCCGTGTTGTGGTTCCCCCAGACAGGGCAACTCAGCGCGTTCATGCACGAGTGGAAGCGGCGATCGAGCCTGAACATTCGCAAGTGGTATCGCGAGGATGCACCGCACTACTCCGCCGAGTTTGGCGAAGGGGATCGCTTCTGGCAGCCGAAGTATTATTCGTTCGAGATTTTCAGTCGCCAGAAGTTGGAAGAGAAGCTAACGTACATGCACCAGAACCCGGTGCGAAAGGGCTTTGTCGACCGGGCTGTGGACTGGCGATGGAGTTCCGCTCGCTGGTATGAGGAGCGCCGGACGGTCGGTGTACCCATCGAGTGGGTGGATTGTGATTAGGTCTCGGGTGATATTCCGAAGGAGTTCCGATGTGGAAAGCCCCCGCCGAGCGAACCTCTTGTGCCGCTGGCACACCGGTAGGGTCCAAAGCGGGCCAACCGGTGCCACCCAACCATTTAACTGTCAGTGTGGCCATCCGTTTTGCGTTCGGCTTAAATAGGAGGATGACGTGAGTGACGGCGACGAACTTACAAAATATCTTAACGCAGACTTGGAGTTGGTCTGCGCAATCGACTTGAACCCATTGTGTTTGGATTTACACAGTTTCGGGCTGCGCGGAATTGCGTGTAAGGGTGGCGATGGCATGTACTACTTGAATTGCCATGGAATCAGCGGGTCTTCAGCCTGTGATAACATATCTCATATCATTCAGGCACTGTCAGGGTTGAGAGAATTGTCACGGGAGATTTTGGGTAGATGCGTGTCACGTGTAATTAACGTTGGCTATGAGACCGGCTGCTCGAAAATGTCATTCCGTGACGTGATACCCTTGGAGACAATTGAATTACTCTGCAAGAACAATCTGTCCTTACACCTTACTATCTATGGTGGTAAAGATTGTCCGCCGGGCGCGAGGCGTGAAAACTCTGCACACGGTCCGTGAGGCGCAAGCAAGGTAGGTCAGGCTCTGCCTGATCGCTCTTCCGGGTGAGCGATTTGCGTTGCCGTCAACTCTATTTTCCGGCGAGGAGTCAGGTGGGAACCTGACCTACGGGGGTGGGCGTGATATCATGCCTGGATGCCCAATTATCGACGAGCCATTGTGCCGGGGGGAATGTTCTTCTTCACCCTGGTGACGGACCGGCGGCGACCGTTGTTTGAGTCGCCCGTGGCGAGGCAATTGTTAGGGCAATGCTTTCGTGAATGCCAAGCTCGTTGGCCGTTTTCGATGCCAGCCATCGTTTTGTTGCCAGATCATCTACATGCGATCTGGTCGCTGCCGCCGGGGGATTCGAACTATTCCACTCGCTGGGCGTGGATCAAGAAAGAGTTCACGAAACGCTGGCTGGCAACGGGAGCTGAGGAGTCCGGAATCTCAGAAGCTCGGCAGCGCGAGGGTCGACGCGGCGTCTGGCAGCCACGATTTTGGGAACACTCGATTCGCGATGAGGACGACTACGAAAGGCACTTCGATTACATTCACTACAACCCGGTCAAGCATGGGTGCAGGGGATAAAGGTGTCAGGAACCTTTGTATGTCGTTCCGGTGGCGCTGGCGTACGACACCGGAGGCCGCAAGTCGACGGAGAGCCTGACGATCGCGGGCCAGACCTACACCACTGATGAGATATTGACCGATGAGGAATTTTTCGGTGAGCTGGCGGACATGTGACGAAGGTTAACAGGTGACTGGAGACAGCACGGAGCAAAAGACCCCTGAGATTGATTTCAGGGGTCTTTTTGTGTTTGTGTCTGTCGTTCTGGAACGAGTCTCGACACACACTCCTGGTTCATCGTCGGTCGCGGAGCGACCGACAGGAACTCACCGATGTGTCTCATCACCTTCCACGGAAGTAGATTGGAACAAACAGAGGGACATGTGAGGGCGGAGACGGTTCGATTGGTTCAGGGTTTGTCGCTCCCGCTCGTTCAAGTTTGCGAGCCTCTTTGATGTGTGCCAGTGCGACTGTGGGATGTGACGAGACAAGTAATGCAAGAAGTTCATCATCCGAAGCCCCCGGTCTGGCAATCAATTCCTTCCTCGCATGGAAGACGATGTTCCGAATCCGAAAGGAGTCAAGAACCGCTCGATATTGATTGTCTCTCGTTTGATTCTCGGGAGACTCATCGTTGGGAGAGGCACATGCGAGAAGCAAGAAATCTGCGATATGAACCCAATCGAAGTAGGCAGCATTCGATGCTGACACCTTCGGGGGTTGCATGATGATTGTTTCAATCTCATCGCTTCCTTTCTTCCACCGACGAACTGCTTCCGGTTCTGATGGCAGTACGATGAAGTAGTCTCGCACCATCGCAGCGACTCGATTCCTTGCGACGTTGCTTTCCCCGTTCACGGAATAGAACACATCACGGGCTTTTTTCTTCCACTGCTCCGAACTTTCGTAGCTGCGAGACACCCATTCAATGGGAGTCCTCTGAAGTGGGGTATCCTTGGTGGAATTCCAAGCTGGGAGTTCATCTGTTGTCGTGTCCATTGTTTCTCTCAATCTGCCTTAAAGGTGGAAATCAATTCCATGAAGTCTGAATCCGTGATAACCTTGACCTTGCCACCCTTTTCCCCAGGGCCTCCGCATCTTATCACTTGGCAATTTGCAGGAGCAGAGCCTCGAGGTGGTCGTTGTTCCACCCGGCTTGCTTCCGTTTGCCGGCGATGCTGCCTTTTAACTGAGTGTCCTGCGTCAGAATCAGCAGGGCCAG
>JANPCU010000053.1:0-10254 GCA_031431195.1 Planctomycetota bacterium
CGCGACTCCCTCTCCTCCCCATCCCCCCCGCGTCCGCTCGTTTCATCAGGCCAGCCTTATCGGCGGGTGGCACAAGAGGCCTCTGCATTTCTCTCAGCACGCGCGGGCTTCCATCGTTTGCAGTGCGGAGGGCGAGGAGAATGTCACTCCCTCCTGACTCTGCGTCCTCAGCGACCCCCGCGTTTCACATTTCCGAGATGCCGCATTGAGTCTTCTCATTCGCGGTGACGGGTGACTCCCTGACAGCATGTCTGAGGCACGGACTGCGTCCTCTGGTCTCTGTCCCAGGAAGTCAGCCGTCCGTGGCTTCGCCGTCTCTACCGCGAGCGGACGGACTTGATGCACTGGCCAGACAAAACAGCGAACACCGGGCAGTGGGGGGCCTCGCAGAGAATGTCGCGTGGTGACCGCCTCACGTCCGTAAATCGAGCGATGGGGGAGTCATTTCAGCAGTGTCAATCGGTGAAATCTGTGGGCCAGTCCCTCCCCGTCCAGGACGATTCCGTGTGGATCGTTGTGCACAGATCGCACAGATTCTCACCGATTTTAAGGGGATGGGCTGTGGGTTTGCCGCTTCGCATGAAGAGCTGCGAAGGACTGACCCGTGTGTGATCACGGGGCACTCCGCAGGGACTGCCCACTGGCAGGGAACAAAACGGTTTGACATTCTGTCAGGCCAAGACGCATCGTGGAGGTGAGCCGCCAAACTTCGCCGATAAAAAGACCTCTGAAGACTTCGGAGGTCTCGCGAGTCCGACTCCACCCGCCGCTTGCCAAATCGAACACATCGGCACCGTCCACAGCAGGAATGCCAAACGAAGGGTCACTGACTGCCACCAGTCAGCTGCCCGGCGGCGATTCCTAGCAAGGCCCCTTCGAAGAGATTGCGCTGGGTGAACGCCAAAACCGCTTCGATGGGGGTGTATTGCAGAATCAGCATGTCACTGGGCTGGACCAGGATGTTCTCGTGGGGGTAGCGCAGGGCTTTATAGAGATCGACTTCCACGGTCACCCGCTGCTGACAGCCGACCTGCCGGAGGATGATCAGACGACTGGCACCGGGGGTCACGTCACGATTGAGAGCCGATACCCCTCCCGAAGACTGGAGCCCCGTGACTCCGGCCCGGGCACTGTTTTGTCCCTGCGCGAGCGACACAGCTTCCAGAACATGCAGATCCCGGTCCCGAGGCAGCGAATACTGCCCTCCACCCAGAAGGCCTCCAATGAAGTAGACATCGGTGTCCCGGTTATCGATGAAGACGATGTCCCCGTCGTACAGAGTGATATCTTCTTCGGTCAGATCCAGAGTCTCTCCCGGGGCCAGTCGTACCGGGATCTTGATGATCTGACTGTTCTCGATGGTGGGGTCAAAGTTCTGGAGCGTCTGGTGCCACACGGGAGGATGAGACTCTTGTCCCAGATGACCGGCCCCACGGGGTTCGCCCATCTCGGGTTCATGAGTGATGATGGGTTGCGACTGTGACGGCGGGGGATCCAGGTACGTCGGATCGCGTGACATCACGGGCGACCCCATCCCCGGAAGCGGGGTGTACTGTGGTTCCGAATACTGAACAGGCATGTACTGAGCGGGAACGGTCGGAGCGGGCTGAGTCGTTGTGGGATTCAGGGCGTAGCGCGACCCCGTCGGCCCCCCCGAACTGCGAGGTGAATATGTCGGATTGCGATAGTTCGATTGACTGGAAGGGGAGTGTCCGAACCCCGTTCCATTCGCAGCCGGTGCCGTTCCCGGGAGCGGCTCAATCAGGGCGGGGCCTGTTGATCCTTGTGAGACGTCTCTCCCTGACAGGTTGAACTGTGACGCCGTCATATAGCTGTAAGGGCCCTGTCTTGGTGTGGACGTCGCCGTCGCCGACTGACCCCAGCTGCGCGAAGGGCCTTGCCCGCGCACAATCGGGCCATGACCTGTGAAGCTGCGACCGGTTTGACCGAGCGGTGTTGGCTGGCGTTCGGAATGGGTGGCGTGTGGAGTGCGAGTCCGGGCGTTGCGGGCGCGGATCACGTAAATCACGTTTCGGGCATCGAGTCCGGGCAGACCATCCACACCGGGCTGGGCCAGCGCATGGGCCACATCATTCTCGCCAGCCCGCAAGTCGACCACTCGCGAGGTGCCCTTACCGGCCCGTCCGATGTCGATCGTCCCGATTCCCGTGACGGCACTGGGGGCCGTGGCTGACTCCTGGCGACAGACCAGCACACGGTACGTCCGGGGTCGCATGATGCTGACCACAATTCGCGGTTCAGTGTCACGAGCGAGCAGGCCCGCCTGCTGCACGGCCTGTCGCAAACGGTCTTCGATTTCCCGCTCCGTTAAGCCATACACATCAATGGCGGGGAGCTGCGGAATTTGTATGGTGTTGTCATCTCGGACGGTGACCGGGAATCCGAGGGAGGGGCGATCCACTGTATTCTGAGGCAGGTTGATTGGTGGATTTTCGCCGCGCGGCGTGTCTGGCTGAGTATCCACCAAACCGAGCAGGCCGGGCGCATAGATCGCCAGCACATCCCCACCCTCGATCCGGTATTGATCGGTTTGAGAACGCTGCAACAGGCCCAAATCAATGGTGGATTTGCCCTCCCGGCTCTCGGCCAGAAACTCGGGTGGCATATAAGCGGCCGGGACGCCGCGCATCGAGTAAATGGCCGAACAGCCTTGGCTGAGGAGCAGGCAGCCGAGAATCGCGATCATGCGCTGGGGCATTGGCTTCACATCCATGTTGCATGCCATCACTGTCGAAAGTCGGAACTGCTTCGAGAGTTGATCCATCAACTCCCGAATCAATTTCGTGGACCTATTGCGGTGTCTTTGTTCTCACGGCCTGTGCGACGTGGATCTCATTTGTCGGGGCGGTATGCCCGAACTCCTGACCATCACCGGCTGCCTGGCCTAGACCACATCTACTGACACTTCGCGGAGGGCACGGACCAGCACTGCCACTCGAAATGATCTTGTTGTAGGGCCCACGGCAAGCGAGTGCATGAGAGGCCCCTATCGAGTAACCCGAGAGCCATTCCTCGGCCCGCTGATGTCCCTCGACCGTCCTCTGGCAGGACCTCCAGTACGGAGAGGGGGCCACGGCTGGGACTTGCCCATTCGCTCCCAGAGCCACATCCGCATACGCTTGCTCGAACCCCGCCTGGAAATCGCGGGTCGGCCAGCAGCCGGGTTCCGACTCGTACAGAGAGTGCATGTGCTGCCGGGCGACATCGCGTGCGCCCCTGCTGGCCACGAAGTCATCCAGATTCCGGTTGTAGCACGGCATCTGAGGAGCCCGCACCCACGGGATCGGACTCGCGCAGCTGCTGCTAACCAGCAGCACCAGCAATATCAGCTGCCTCCAGTGCATGTCGTTCTCATCCCTGATTCGTGGACTGTTCCGTCCACAGCGGTCGAACTGCCATCCGGGCAGTTCCTCGCTGTGCTTATCGGACCAGCGAACGGACCGAGGTCAGGCAGGACGCGGTTTCCCTCCCCCGTTCGTAGCAGACGCCCGCTGCGATCGGTTCGTCGGGGCGAACCCGCACGGGCGTTAAACTCTACCGAACCAGAATAAACGGCCTTTACTAAATCCTACCGCCACGATTTCTTCGTGGTATATAGTCTTCACTGAAGACCCCCATGGCCGTTTAGCTGCGACGCGAAGTCCTCGCAGCGGAGCGTCCCCGTGTGACTGTGCCCCCGAGGTGCCTCCCGGCTGATCCGAAAGCGGGATGTGGCTGGCGTCGCTGCCGGAGTTGTTTGTCTGAGATCGACCGCATGAATTCGATCATCCAGAAGGTATCACGCAGTGGCAGGGGGCGCAGAGAGGAGGAACTGGCATGTGTAATGTCTCTGCGTCCCCTGCGCCTCTGCGTGACACATTTTCTTGAGATGGCATTGAGTTGCTTCACACGCGGGCGAAGTAAAGTTTCGCAAGGTTGTCTCAAGTTTGGGGACATGAGTGGTGGCTAACTGTCACGGATTACCGAAAGACTTCGGCGATCGGCTCACCGAGGGCCAGCGAATGCGGGCGGTTCAAAGCATCGGTAATCCGCGACTCGGGGTCGAGCCCCATAGCAGTGTAAATCGTCGCTGCGATCTCCTCGGGAGTCACTGGCTTCTCTTTGGGGTAGGCGGAGTACCGATCAGACGCTCCGTGGATCAGTCCCCCCTTCACCCCACCGCCGGCCAGCATGACGGAATAGCAGTGCGGCCAGTGGTCCCGGCCCGCTGGTGATGCTCCGGCGTTCGAGGTGATCTGCCCCAGCTGCGGTGTGCGACCGAACTCCCCCATCACGACAACCAGAGTCTCATCCAGCAGTCCGCGTTCGGCCAGATCCCAGAGCAAGGCCGAAAGCGCTCGGTCGAAGTAGGGCAACAGCGCCTTTTTCATCAGATCGAAGTGTTGACGATGCGTGTCCCAAGCTTGATCAAATCTGCGGCCCGAGCAGACCGTGACCAGCCGGACCCCCGATTCCACCAAACGTCGAGCCGTCAGCAGGCACTGGCCCAGATGCGGCAGGCCACCAAAATTGCGGGCCTCGACCCGTCGATTCACCCGATCCGGCAACCCGTATCTTTCCCGCAGTGCTACCGTCTCCTGAGTCAGATCAAACGCCTGACGTGTTTCGCTGGACTGCAGAAGCGTAAAAGCCTTTTCATAATGAACATCCAGGGCAGCTGCCCCCGGCGTGTCCGCCTCGACGGTCCCTCTCAGCGGAGTCAGCAGCTGACGACGACGCTGGATTCGATCCGCCGATCCGTCCTTCAGCGGCGACAATCCGGGCAGCTGATACGTCGGGGAACTCGGATCACCCGCGACAAACGGGTTGTAAGCCACACCGAGGAAACCCGACTTCTGTCCCGGCAAGTCGTCCCCGTTGTTCGACATGATGTCTGGCAGCTGGACAAACTCCGGCAGCTTTTCGTGAGGAAACTGACGGGCCAATACCGCGCCATAGGGCGGAAAGTTATCCGGCTCGTCGCGCAAGATTAGTCGTCCGTTCGCCACCGGAGACCGCCCCGTCAGCGCGTAGTAGGCACCGGCGTTATGATCGACAATCGAGTGGTGCACCGCCTGTAGCAATGCCACCCGGTGCATCTCTCGCGACAACAGTGGCAAGTTTTCACAGACCGGAAGACCGACCAGCGAAGACGAGATGGGCCGCGTTTCTCCCCGATATTCAGCCGGTGCGTTGAGCTTCAAATCCCACATGTCCTGAGTCGCCGGGCCACCCTCCAGAAACAGGAGGATGCAGGACTTCGCCCGCTGTGAAGCCCGCGCCTGATCGGCCTGCAAGAGCTGCGGCAGTGCCAGCCCCAAGCTTCCTAAAGAGCCGACGCGCAGGAGATCACGACGAGTGAACACGATGGAACTCGGGAGGAGAGAGGTTGCCGATCGGCCTTTACGAAGTGGCGAGTCTAACTCGACGGAGGACATCCGTCGATGGTTTTTTCAGCGGAAGAGCGGCACCGGGGGTGTGCGTCAGAAAAGTCGGCAGCCGGTCCCCCTCTGCCCCCTCTCCCCACTGGCGACGCGACATCCTGTGAGAGCTGGACTGTGGGGAGAGGGCCGGGGTGAGGGGCCAAGAGAGAGCGGGCGGCGGCTTCCGATCGGTGTTGGTCAATGCAGCCGGGTGGCGGGGTCAGGAGGCTTTGCGGATGGCCCCGGCGCGAGTGACGTCACCCTGCCATCTGCCCTCATTCCCGGTCGCTTTCCACAATGCTAAGAAACCCGCCGTGCCATATCCACCCCTGGTCGGGGCCATGCGCAAAGCCTCCTGACCCCGCCACCCAATTCGATTCAGACTGGCCGGGCCACCCAGCCGCGAAGTCTTCGCAGCGGAGCTTCGGGGATATGCGGTCCCAAGCAGAGCTTGGTTGAGCGGCCAGACTTCGCGTCACCCCAGACTCCCGAAGCCTTCAGAGACTTCGGGAGTCTGGCGGATACCTTTCTACGGACCGATCGCCTGGGGACCGAGAGCCGCATGCCTGGAGACTGTGTGACGTAGGAACACGAGGGGAGGGATGAAGCGATTCTCCCCGATGACGTTCCACGATCAATCCTCTTGTCGCTTCGCAACCCAGACGCTCAAAGCAGCGTCTGGGCCACCACGCGGTTTTCCTCCTTATACTTCACGCGGGGCGGATTGAGACGTACGACGGACGTCCTCGTCCGTCGCTCTGCGAGGCTTTTTTTGACGGACGGACGGGGACGTCCGTCCTACGAAATATCTCAGTTCTTCCCGCGAGAAGTATAAAACAGGTCTCGGCGTACGTTGGGTTCGTACCGGGGCAGCGAGAATCGGCGGGCATACGGAAGAACCTGCACATTGAGAAGACCGGCACGACCTCCACTGATCGTAATAGATTCACCCCGCGCTCAGGCAAATCTAGAACGCTCTAATCGACAAGCCGAAATCTTTTACGGAAGATTATCCGGTTTGGAGTCGTGTGCTGATCATAGGTCTGAGATTCTTGGCTGTTTAGTGGAGTTACCCAGATGACATACTCTAATTCCTCAGTCGATTTTGAATAAAAACTCCAACTTTCTGCTAGGAACAGACCACAGAATTGTTGAAAATTATCCTGTTTCTGTGGAGGGCTGGGAGTGACGTTAATCGTCTTTCCATTCCGAGTCACTTCAAGCTTTGTTTGATTGAATTTCTTGTCTGAGTATTGTTGGAAAAACTCTTGCCCATCAAAAGTATTTGAATTGAAGCCATCGAGGTCCGAGTCCGAAATGACTGCAGCGATATTTCGATCTGAGATGTCACGAAAACCTCCAAGCAGGCGAATTCGTAAACTGACTACGTAAGGATGACTACGCTGGATCTGCTCGGGGAATGGCTTTCCATCAAGCAAGAGTTCAATCTGCTCGAGTGCGTCATAGTCTTCTAGATTCGCAAGGTTAACCTCTTGAAACCACCAGCGATAGCTTCCAACGACCACAACCAGAAGCATGACCACGATTGAGATCCGATACGCGGAGTTCATTCTTAGAATCCTACAATGACTGATTCATTTCCGTTTCGAGTCGCTAAAGCTCGCCACATCCCGATTTCGATATTGTCAGAAACCACATGCACAGAACCATCTGCAAACAAAACATTGACATGACCGGGATGCTCACTTGTGGCCGAAGTCATGTAGAATTCTGTGATAAGTTGACTCGAAGGATCTGCTGCGGGAGGCGCACTGAAGTTCATGCAAGAGATTCGATTGGGGCCCAACATGTGACGATAAGATAATTCCTCCGATCCATACGTATAGGGAAATGGGGTCACACGTGCGGTTTCACAGGCATCAGCAGCCGATTCAGCAGTTGCATATGACTGCGGCAAGTACCAGTTATATCGAATGGGCGCGATTAGGAGTTGGCTGGCGGGTGTCGATGCGGGAGCTGAATTCAAGACGGAACGAGCCCTGCTCAATCTTTCAGACCACGCAGCAGTCTGGCTCAATCCATCGGTGATCTCTCTATTACTCGTTTCTCGACTAACGCCCGCATCGTCTATTCCCCAGACTCTGAAGCCGTTACGCTTTGTTCCTGCTCCCGCAAAGACAGTCCCATCGTTAACGAAATAATTGACTATATCACCTCCGTCATGCCAGGAGTCGCTCGGACAGTTGCCAATGAGTTGATCTTCTATGGTGTACAATTCCAGCAGAGAGCGAGCATTTCTGGAGGAAGGGAAAACCCGTTGTGACTCCTCAAAGCCATGACTCGCGATTCCTATCTGGTGAAGATGATTACGACACTCAACCTGACGAGCCGCCTCCCGGGTACTTTGAATAGCCGGGAGGAGGATCGCAGTGAGTAGTCCCAAAATCGAGATAGAGACAATCATCTCAACTAGTGTGTAACCATGTGAAGCATGGCGAGAAGTGAAACGATCCATCACTCTGTCTCGATCTAGAACGAAATGGGCCAAAAGAATGGCATTCATGGAAGTGGATCAGCAATCTTCACATTTCTTGTGATCTCCGTGGGAGTTCCGTTCGCTCCCACCTTCTTCTTAATCTTATACTTGTAGTCTGTTCCAGCCACGACTTTGACAACGGGGTTGACATCAGGAAATGAGACCCTCACTAAATCCGCCTTGTAGATCTCAGCGAGAGTCGCGCCGACATTTGTCATGTCTTCGCCGTTCTGATCAATCTCTTGAGTCATGGGATTCTGGAATGGTCTGTATATCGTCTTGTACAGATTCGCCCTCAGGGATTCATTGGGTTGAGCAGTGTACTCGTGGAGTACTTTGACGACCCCATCTGCCGCTGAACAGATCGAGCTAAAACTCAGCAAGCCAATCAGCAACCAAGTCGTTTTCTTAGATCGCAACATGTTAGTCCTCTTCTGTGGAAGGCGGACCGCTGTGGAAGGCGGACCGCTGTCTTGGAAACCAATGTTTTAATTGTAGTGTACTGACTACATCTCGTCAATTACTCAGTTCAGAGTGTCAGCGACCAATAGAAATGTCACATGGATTGACCATGTGAAAATGACACATGGGGGCACCCCGCCGTCGGGGCCGGGTGGAGCGCAGGGGAGCGTAGCGGACCGGAACCCGGCCCCCACGGCGGCGGCGGAAGTTCAGGTCGGTCAGGCTGTGCCTGATCGCTCTTCGCAGTCAAGGTTGGGCGTTGTCATCGGACCGGTTCTCTGGAGAGGACTCAGGGGGAAGCCTGACCGACCTGAACTCTCGCGTCGCCCCGTGGTGACACCCCGGCTCACGCCGGGGGCTCGCCTACGCGGCGAACATGTTGGCCACCTCGTTCCCAAGCTCCGGCTTGGGAACGCCTCTCCTCGAAGCTCCGCTTCGCCGTGCCAACCACAAGGTTCACTTTCACGACTTTCCGGTGCCTCACGCATCAAGTCTTATGTTGAACCGAGTCCACCTTTCCGGCTCCGAAGCAGAGCTTCGGGGATATGCAGTCCCAAGCGGGAGCTTGGGACTGAGAGGTCGGTGCTTTCTGTGTCACGCGGCGAACATGGTCTTGAACCTCGGGTCGCGGCTCAGGTCGCTCTCTTTGCTCGGCGTTTCGGAGATCATGCGTTCGACGACGCGGTCGGTCGTGACCCCTTCGCTCTCAGCTGCGAAGTTCACGACGATGCGGTGACGCAGGACGGGGGCGGCGAGGGCGGCGACGTCTTCGGTGGTGACGTGGGTGCGGCCTTGCAGCAGGGCGCGGGCCTTCGAACCCAGCAGCAGGAACTGCACCGCGCGGGGGCCGGCACCCCAGCTGAGCCACTCGGTGATGAAGGCCGGGGTTTCGGGCTGGTTCAGGCGGGTTTGCCGAACGAGGGCGAGGGCGTAGTTGACGACGTGGTCCGAGACGGGCACCTCGCGCACAAGCAGCTGGAGTTCGAGGACCTCGGCAGCGTCGAGGACCGGGACGATGTCCTGGGCCTTGCCGCCGGTGGTCTGGATGGCGATCTGCTTTTCCTCAGCGAAGGACGGGTAGGTCACGAAGACCTTGAACATGAACCGGTCCTGCTGGGCTTCGGGCAGGTGGTAGGTGCCTTCCTGCTCGATTGGGTTCTGCGTGGCGAGTACGAAGAACGGGTCGTTGAGGACGTGCCGCGTCTGGCCGACAGTGACCTGTCGCTCCTGCATCGCTTCGAGCAGGGCGGCCTGTGTCTTGGGCGGGGTACGGTTGATTTCGTCGGCGAGGACGACGTTGTGGAATAGCGGGCCCTGGATGAAGCGGAACTCGCGCTCGCCCGTGGTCTTGTTCTGTTGCAGCACATCGGTCCCGGTGATGTCGGCGGGCATCAGGTCGGGCGTGAACTGGATACGGCTGAACGTCATCGACAACGTCCGGGCCAGCGTGCTGATCATCAGCGTCTTGGCGAGTCCCGGCACCCCTTCCAGCAGGCAGTGCCCCCGGCTGAACAGCGAGATCAACAGCTGGTCGATGACGTCCGATTGGCCGACGATGACCTTCGACATCTGCTCGCGAATTGCGGCGTAAGCCTTTTGCAGCTTGGCGATCGATTCGCGGGCGGCGTCAGTCTGAAGTTGGGTCGAGTTGTCGGACATGGATCGGTGTACCGGGTTGTGAGATGTCGCAGGAGTCCAGCGTTGTGAATGGTAAGGCATTGACCTCTCTCTGGGAAAGTCGGACTGCCGCGGGAATGGAGGAGAGGATCACCACGGAGACACGGAGGCACGGAGACGAGGAAGGAGCAGGCTGGAATATCTGCTCGACACATCGGGTTGATGAGGGGGACAGGTGTTATTACCTGTTTAGGA
>JANPCU010000054.1:0-3154 GCA_031431195.1 Planctomycetota bacterium
GTTCCTCGCGTGCGTGCTGCTGATTCCGGCGTTGACACTCTTCGCCGACGGCATCGGCGTCCTCACCGGGTGGATCTTCAGCACCCAGGTTCTCAACGTCGACAGCTACTACTACTGGCACTACTCGCGGGCTTTCGTCACCGCGTTCGATGTGTTCCAAGGGATCATCAAGAGCATTCTATTCGGCGGGGCGATCGCCATCATCTCCTGCCATCGCGGGTTCCACTCGGGAGCTGGGGCCGAGGGCGTCGGCCGGGCGGCCACCGAGGCCTTCGTCTTCTCGTTCGTCACGATTCTGGTCATCGACTTCCTGGTCGGGACGTTCCTGATGGAGGTCTACTTCCTGATCTTCCCGAGGACGTACTCGATGGGATGAACCATGACCAAAAGCCCCGGGGTTGCCACCCCGGGCGTTGCGACACTCGCTCCGCTCCGAAGACTTCGCGTCGCAGCTAAACGTCCGACTCCCGACTGCCATGACCACCTCTACCCCCATCGTCGAACTCCGTCACGTCACCCGCTCGTTCGGGGACCAGGCGGTGCTGCGCGACATCACGTTGCCGGTGCAACGGGGAGAGACACTGGTCATCATCGGCGAGAGCGGGTGCGGGAAGAGTGTCACGCTCAAGCTGCTCATGCGGCTCATGGAACCGTCCTCGGGAGAGGTGCTGTGGAATGGTCGCCCCATCGCCCCACTGTCGGACCGAGTCCTCAGCCGCGAACGACTCAAGTTCGGCTACCTGTTCCAGATGGCCGCTCTCTTCGACAGCTTGACGGTCTACGAGAACGTGGCCTTTGGACTGCGACAGAATCTGAAACTCCCCGAAGAGCAGATTCGGCAGACGGTTCGCGACCGGTTGCGAGATGTCGGGCTGAGCATGAGTGTCGTGGAGTACAAGAAGCCGGCTGAGTTATCGGGCGGGATGAAGAAGCGCGTCGGCCTGGCCCGCGCGATGGCGCTCGATCCCGAGGTCGTACTCTACGACGAGCCGACAACCGGTCTCGACCCGATCATGAGCGATGTCATCAACGAACTGATCCTGCACACCCGGCAGCGCGGATCGGTGACCAGCATTGTCGTCACCCACGACATGCACACGGTCCGCAAGGTCGCCGACCGCGTGGTGATGTTCTACCCCTTGTCCCGACTCGGCGCGGACGAGCCACAGATCATCTACGAAGGCACCGCCGAGGCCGCCTTCGATAGCCCCGACCGCCGTGTCTCCCAGTTCGTCCGCGGCGAAGCGGGCGAGAGACTGATGGAACTGGCCGCAGCGTGAGCGGGAGCCGTCAGCTTTCAGCAATTAGCAATCAGCAGTCAGCCAGAAGCCACTCGCCAACCAAAAAGCCCAGGGGTTGCAACCCCTGGGCGTTCGCTCAACCCTCAACCCTCAACCCTCAACCCTCAACCCTCAACCCTCAACCCTCAACCCTCAACGTTCCCTCCCATGAACGAACGCACTCTCCAATTCCGCGTCGGCCTCTTCGTGCTCCTGTCGATTGGGGTCGCCACGGCGCTGATCATCCAGTTCGGCGAGGTCCAGAAATATTGGAAGAAGAGCTACGCCATCGCCGTTCACTTTGACGAGGCTTCGGGCACGCATCCCGGTTGCCCCGTGCGCATGAATGGGGTCACGATCGGTGAGGTCAAGGAGGTCCTGCTCGATGAAGCCGAGCCGGGCGTACTCGTCATTCTGAGTATTCAAGAGGACCGCCGCATCCGCCGCGACTCCAAGCCCTACCTCGCGAAAGCCCTCTTCGGCGATGCCGCCATCGAATTCTCTGGGGGTCGCAGCTCCGAGTTCCTGCCGCCCAATAAACGCATTCACGGCGAGGCCCCGACCGATCCCCTCAAAGCCGTCGAGAAGCTGGAACGCACGGTCTCCGAGACGCTGGCCTCCTTCGAGGCGACCAGCCGCGAATGGCAGATGGTCGGCAAGAACATTAACTCACTGGTCGAGACGGAGCGCGGGAACCTGAACGATGTGATCGAGCGCGCCGCGGTCGCCCTCGATACGCTGACCAAGACGATGGACACCGCCTCGCACACGCTGGCCAGTGCCAATAAAGTCCTTGACGATCCCGAATTGCAGAACAACCTCAAGCGGACCATCGCCGCTCTTCCGGAGATGGCCGAAGAGACCAAGCTGACGATCACAGCCGCTCGGACCTCGATCCAGAAGATGAGCGAGAACCTCGACAAGCTCTCCGCCGCCACCGACCCGCTGGCCGCCCAAAGCCAATCACTGGTGGGGCACCTCGACAAGAGTTTGGTAGAATTGGAGTCATTGCTCACCGAGATGAACTCGGTGGCCAAAGCCGTCAACAGCGGCGAAGGCACGCTGCGGAAGTTCGCCGAAGACCCCGAGCTGTATAATAACCTCAATCGCTCGGCGACCTCGCTCTCGCTGCTGCTGGGGAACCTGACACCGATCATGGCGGATGTGCGAGTCTTCAGTGACAAGGTGGCCCGGCATCCGGAACTGCTGGGAGTCGGAGGCGCGATCAGCGGCAGTTCCGGGGTGAAGAATCCCGGCGATGGGGTCGAACCCGCAGCCTATCAAGACAAGCCGGGCGAGCGAAGGCGGTAAGTCGATCGCGCGAGAGGCTGTCGATGGTTTCTTCTGGAATATGATGAGGGGGTGAGTACAGCCCCACCATCCGGTATTGACGGGGCACTCCGCTTGGGCGAACGGCCAATGAAAACCGACCCGCGAGAATTCCGAAGTCTCGGAAGACTTCGGAATTCTTTTGGTACGCGAACTCTGTCCGATCGCCTTATGAATAATGGGGAGGAACGGCAGTAACCACGAAGAATTGGCGATCCGAATGAATCGGAATAATCTGTTCAATGAACTCCCTCAGAGGCCATCCGGAAAGATAAGTGGTCGAGGCGAGGATCGCCAGACCGTGGAGACTCCGTTTTGGTGGACGGAACTTCAGCGCGACAGGGAGGTCGAGCATGTCGAACGAGACGGGACGGCGGGCGTATGGGTCGGATTTGTCGGACGCTCAGTGGGCCTTGGTCGAGCCGAGGCTGCCTCCGGCCCCGGGTGGCGGACGGCCGCGTGAGGTGAACTTGCGCGAGGTGGTCAACGCGATCTATTACCGGTTGCGAACGGGGTGTGCGTGGACGATGTTGCCGCAAGAATTT
>JANPCU010000055.1:0-12084 GCA_031431195.1 Planctomycetota bacterium
CCCAGAGCGGCTGGTCCCACCCTACGTGATCCGCCTACCGCCCGGTAATCAGCTTGCTGATGGCCTTGAACTCCGGTGTACCGGCGACTTCGCACCACTCGAACAGGACCGCTTCCACGGTGGTCAGCACGGCTCCACTCAGTTCCATCCGGCGGAGGGCGACTTGCTTGTCGAGTTCTAACCGGCCCGACACGGCGTCGACGGCGATGTGGACTTGATACCCGAGGGCGAGTAGGTCGAGGACGGTTTGCAAGATGCAGACGTGAGCCTCGATCCCGGCGACCACGATCTGGAACGGCTCTTCCGGACCAGGAGGCAACCAACCCAAGCACTCCGCGCAGCTGAAGCGGGTCTTGGCGGGGCGGTCGGCGGCGAACTCGGCGATCTCCGGGACTGTGGGACCGAGGCCCTTTGGGTATTGCTCGGTGATATGAATCGGGACGGAGAGGATCTGCGCTCCCTGAGCCAGCAGACGACAGCGGGCGATCAATGCCTCGCGATCTGGGATCACCGGGACGAGCCGCTCCTGCATGTCAACCAGCAGTAGGCGGCTGCGGTCGCGTTGGAGGAGTTCGGCACTGCGGGCGGGGGGCGAGGTGTTCATGCCCCGATGCTATGTGGGCCGGACCAGTCGTGCAAACGAAAACTAACCCGAAGCGTGAGCGAGGCCGAGCGTAGCGAGGAGTTCGAC
Organism: Planctomycetota bacterium; assembly: GCA_031431195.1. Taxonomy (GTDB): domain Bacteria; phylum Planctomycetota; class Planctomycetia; order Planctomycetales; family Planctomycetaceae; genus TH-plancto1. The sequence continues at coordinate 692 of JANPCU010000055.1, forward strand.
CAATAAGCGTGTGATCCCACGGCGAATCCCGCGAGCGCAGCTCTCATGCAAAGTCGCAACTCACCCTCCCTCGCTGACGCGTCGGGCGAGTGGTGCCCTCAATGCTTACCCGCCCGAGGCAGGGCGATGGAATATAGAATCGTGACTACCCCGACCCCGATCAGCGTGTAGGGCAGCCACGGGGCCAAGTGGATCGTGCGGTCGCCGTCCGCTGTGTACGTGAGCAGTGACACCAGAGGATTCTGGGGCATATCGGGCTTAAGCTGCACCGCTTCGACGTAGAACAGCCCGGCCCCAAACAGGGTCAAGTTGATCCCCAAAGCGCTGAAGGCGGCGCGAAACATGGCTGAAACTCCCCGAACACCGACAGAAACACATCGGGCCTATCGGCAGCTGGCGTTTCAGAGATCAGAGGAAAACTGCAACCAGGGTGAGAAGGGCTCTGACGAGATATGAGAGAGCGGATACACCGGTTCCGTGGGGCTGCAGCAGTTGGGAGACACCCGAACAGTGACCTCGGATTGGCCGATGATGCTCAGGATTCGCCCAATTCATCTCTACCGGAAAACCACCAGTCACCCCCCAGGGGCTGGCTGGTGCGACAGCGATGGGGGAGACCGTTCGAATTCTACTCCGCGCGGCGGGAAATGAGACGTAGCAGCCCTTTGCCAGAGGGCGGGCACGTAAGCCAATTCGCCCACGTTCTGGCGAACGTAGCTACTTCCAAATGGTCTCAGTTCTGGCCGCGCTAAGTATAGCTACGGCCCCGTACGAACGGGCGGGAATGCCTCGACGCGGGTCTGGACTGTCTTGGTCTGTTCGAACGCGAATCCACCCCCCAAGTCGACCGTCATGTTGACGACTCGTTCCGTATATGACTCCTTCGGCAAGCCGGTCTCGCGGAAAATAACACAATTTCCCACGGTCGACCCCCCGAGAACCGTGACATTGATGTCATCGTTCTGGACATGATTGACCTTGTTAATCGTCTGCGACGGGATAATGTCCCCGGTGATCTTGACGACCGCTTCTGTGTCGGTGAGTTCCTGCAATGTGTACTTGCACTGGACGATCATCGGAATCGGACGGGTGACGCTGCGGTGCCTCGTCCATTCTTGGCCAGGGGTCACGTCCTGGCCATAGGGGAGCAGCCCGATCGTGTTGTCGACGAAGTCCGAGATGCCGTTCTCATCCGATCCAGCTTCCATCCCCAGCATCACCTGCTTTTGCTGACTCGCAGGCACGTTGGCCAGGCAGCGTTCCAGGAATTCCCGGAAGCCCACGACTTCATTGATCTGGTTGTCTTTGCCAATCCAGAAGGAGAAGCCATCGTTGACCATGTCGTGGTAGGCTTGCGCGGAGACTGGAATTTGAGCGGGGGGATTCGTGGAGCGATAGGCGAGCTTCTGCCCGTCCATGGTCTGCGTGAACTCCACCTGTTTGTACTTCACGCCGAGTCGAGTGCGACCGCTGGCCACTTCCTCCACCTGGATCGCCATCATGAGGCGCAATTCGGTTTGGATCTCCTGCACGGTCCCATCGCTGGCCGTTTGGACGAGTGTCGTGACGACCTGCTTCTTCAGCGGGAACTGCTCCCCCGTCTGAAGTTGCAATTTCAGTTCGCCGCGCGGTTCTGGGGGGGCTCGCCGGGGCCGAAGGGCAGTCGCCCCCTGCTCGGGGGGCGACTCCTCGGTGGACCGTTCCGCCACTCCGCTTTCCGTTATTTTGGATGGAGACTCTTCGCCACCACTCGATAGCCATTCGGGCACATCGAGTGCCGCTTCATCTTCAGTGGGCGATTTCTGATTGCATCCCGTCGAGAGCAGGATCAAGGCCATCCAAGCCAACACAGTCGGAAGATGCATCACGGACTCCAATTCCGGGGATGAATTCACGATTCCAGCAACAGTCGAGGCTGGCTAACAGCCCCCTGAAGAGGCGGGGAAACAGAGCCCCACCCCCACGAAAGATCAGCGATCACCGGAGCCGTTCAAGGGACCGGAGATCAAGCTGCTTCACCCCGGCATTCGACATCCACACCATCTACGGCATCCCCAGGGGACTCGTCCGCGTTGTAGATCAGCGAGTAGATGTTGTCTGCGGACTCATCCAGATAGGCCCGGATATTCTCGCTCGACACGCTTTGCATGAGCGATTCCAGGGCCTGAATGACACGATCGACCTCATCGCTGGAGATTTCCTCGTACTCATCCGAGTCTGAGGAACGATTGTCAAAGGCGGGGGGAGGGGTCATGGGGGCATCCTTGCAATGTCAGTGTCGCGGCAGCCTTCCTGGCTCCACGGGGAGAGTTACTTGCTCTTGGTGCTCTTTTTGGCGGGCTTGGCAGCTGCCTTGGTTTGAGCGGGCGCGACAGACTTCGTCTGCGGTGCCCGACCCTGAAAGATCTGGTCCCAACCGTGTGTGAACTTCTGGCTAGAGCCTGTGTGAACTGTATAACCGGTCATGGTGGTGGGGGAGGACCAATCGAATTCGGACCAAGTGGGAGAAAACCAGTTGTCTCCCGACCTTGATCCTGAGACGGGCTAGGTTATCAATCCTTCGAATTCACTGCTACTGGATTTCCCGAGAGCTGCGCCCGGCGACTGGTCCGTGAGAACTGGCCGCCAGAGTTCCGTCCATCACCCCTGTGACTTATCCAAAAACAGCACCCGCAACTCGTGCAGCGAGCGCTCCAGCAGTTTGGCTTCATTGGATTCCAGGTTCCCCTTGGTCTTCGATTCCAGAATCGCCAGCAAATCAATGAAATGCCTCGCCAGCGGCAGCCGGACCTCTGTCTGGCCTTGCGGATCGGGGATCAACCCGAGCGCGAGGATCGCCTGGCTACTCAACAGTTGGATCAACACATCAAATCGAGCGGGCGGGATTTCTGGCAACTGATCAGTCGGCTCGGCCATGATTGGGCTCCTACTCCGGGGGTTTGAGGCCGCCTCATCTTATTCTGATCAGTCACGCATGCAACTGGACCGGTATCCCTTGAGCCGCGCGAAGTATCGCCATGGCACCGCACAGCGTTCGTTTCATTCGCCACGTAGCCGCAGCATGGCCAAGTTGCCGAGGGCGCGGAACGCCTCCTTGAGGTTGATTTTCGTCGTGCCAAAGCGGCGCTCCTCGAACGTGTAAGGGATCTCGACGAATGTTGCTCCCGCTTGCTTCAGCCGGTAGAGCAACTCTTCGAACACCGCGTAACCCCGGCAAGTGATCTTCGACAGGTCGGCCCGCTTCAGTAACTCCACCCGGTAGCACCGAAAGCTGCCGCTGTTGTCGCGAGTCTTCAGTCCCAGCAGCACACGGACATAGGTGTTTATCCCCCAACTCATAATCTGGCGTTGCACCGGCCAGCCGACGACCCCGCCTCCCGCGACGTACCGCGAGGCGATTACGACATCGTGCTGCTCGGCAGCTGCGAGCAACGCGGGTATGACATTGGCCGGGTGCGAGAAATCGGCGTCCATGTTCACCAGTCGGTCATAACCCTGTTCGACCGCGTAAGTGAACCCGGCCCGGATCGCGACGCCGAGCCCCTCCTTTTTCTGGCGATGCAGCAGCTTGACACGCGGGTCGACCGCTGACAATTCGTCAATGTAGCGTCCGGTTCCATCGGGCGAGTTGTCATCCACAAACAGCAGGTCAGCCTCCGGAACCGCCGCGCGCAACAGGGGGATGAGCAACTCGACGTTCTGTCGCTCATTGTAAGTGCAAAGGGCAATCAAAATGCGGGGAGAGAGAGGCATGCCAAGACTCAGGGGACGGAAGGGAGCATTGCACTTTGTAACGCAGGGAGTGCGGTGGACCAAGCCGGTCGACTGAATCAGGAGCAGTGAGTTTGACTTATCGCGAGGAGAAATGAGACATTTCGTCGGACGGACGTCCTCGTCCGTCCATGTGTAAGACACCGAGGAGCGACGGGCGAGGACGTCCGTCGGACGCCTCAATCTCGCCCGAGTGAAGTCTAGACATTGATGCGTCAAAAAAGTGGGTGGGCAGTCAGATTCCGCTCTATCCTGCTCGCGAGTGGCTGAAGGAGTCGGGAAATCGTCACGCGGGTGAAACGGTGGGGTGAGGGGGCCTCCGCGAGTCCTGTTCCAGAGCATATTTTCATCAGCCCAGATTCGCTCTTCGAGTCGACTATTACTGGTCTCTCCTCGATTGAGGATGACTGGCGGAGGAGGGTTGCACTCTCCTCAATGCTTCTTCGCGGAAACGAACGCGGGTGGTGAACGACGACGATGCCAGAGTCCCTCAATGAGGATCGGCATCGGGCAGAAGGCTCACGCAGAGGCGCAGAGGACGCAGAGAGGAGAGGTTGGCCTCAGTCTTTCTCTGCGTCCTCAGCGCCCCTGCGTGACACCTGTTCTTAGCTTCACCGAGGGCTTAAATTCGCAGATCGTGAATCATTCAGGATGAGACAGAGGGCACTCGATTCTGCCAGCAGGCATGGAGAGTTCTCTGGTTGATTAAACATACAGCGGCGAAATCACGCGACCCGCGTTCACGTGGCTCGGTCGACCGACGCGGTCGTAGATCATGCTGCTGGAGTCGATGCCGAGGGCGCTATATACCGTGGCTCCGAGGTCGGCGGGATACCACCCCTTGGTCGCGGGGTAGGCGGCTTGGGCATCGCTGGCTCCGATCACTTGGCCGCCGCGAACGCCCGCTCCGGCGTAGAGCGCCGAGAAGACGCCTGACCAATGGTCGCGGCCTCCTCCCTCGTTGATCTTCGGCGTACGACCGAACTCCCCGACCGCAATGACCAGCGTCTCACTCAACAGCCCGCGCTCGTGGAGATCAGTGAGGAGAGCCGAGAGCCCCTGATCGAACGGAGGCAGCAGGCGATCCTTCAGCTGGCCGAAATTGTTGCCGTGGGTGTCCCAGTTGTTCATGGTGCCCATGTTCGCCTGGACGATGGGCATTCCGGCTTCGACGAGCCGCCGGGCGAGCAGCAACGACTGGCCGAAGGCATGCCGCCCGTAACGATCCCGCATCTCGGGCGGCTCTCGGTGCATCTCGAACGCCTCGCGAAAGCGGCCTCCCGCACCGAGCAGACCGTACGCCTGCTGGCACGAGCGGCTTAAGTTCTGAGACGAACCTTGGGCTTCCAGGTCACGGCGCTGTTGATCGAGCTCGGCCAGCAGCGACCGCCGATCATTGACGCGCTCAATGGTCAGCCCCGACTGAAGTGTCAGCTCATCGAGCTTGAAGTTCGCATCGTTCGGGTCACTTTTTACATGCCAGGGATCGTACTGGCTTCCCATGAAGCCCCCGGTCTGGCCCGAAAACCCATACCCGTTGGACAAGTAAGTCGGCAGCATGACGCCCGACGGCAACCCATCGGTGCGCGGTCGCAGGGCTTTCAGTCCAGCTGCATAGCACGGCCAGTCGGCGCGGCTGGCCATGTGCGTGGCCCCCGGCGGCATCTGGTTAATGCCAGTGAGTACTAAGTGCGTGGCCTGCTCGTGGGAAGGCAGATCGTGGGTCATCGAGCGGATGATCGCGTACTGATCGGCGATGGCGGCCAGCTTGGGTATGTGCGGACCGACGAGGACGCCGGGGACGTTCGTCTCGACCGGTTTGAACTCACCGCGAATTTCGACCGGAGCCTCGGGCTTGAGATCCCAGATGTCCTGGTGCGACGGGGCTCCGGTCTGAAAGACCAGGATAACACTTTTCGCCCGCCCGAACCCCGGCGATGTCCCGTCGGCACGTGCGGTTCCGGACACCAGATCGGTCAGTCCCAGTCCGAGCAACCCGGAAAACCCGACTTGCAGAGCTTCTCGCCGCGAGGGTGCATGGCCGGACCGGTTGTGGGTGAAAAGAGGCATGGTGTGTCTCGCGGCGGTGGGGCCAATCGAGGAGGCGGGCCGGACGATCCGGTGAGCAGGCGGGACTGTAATGTATATCAATTATCGTTGATGGAACAACTCCGGGCACGACATTTCCTCATCCACGGTGCTGGAATTCGCTCAATCGCGGCCGGGACTGTCTCCTCACTTACGCGATTGAATCAGATCATTCAGCGCCTCGGCCAGCCGGGGAAACTGGAACTCAAACCCCTCAATTTTGAGTCTATTTGAGATGACATACCGGCCGTAAAGGGCGAGATCTGGATCGGTCCGGAGCAGCCACTTCGCTCCCCAACGAACCATCCAGGAATACGCCGGAAGTCCGATCGGCATCCGCACAGCACGCCTTAACTCAGCCATGAAGTCACGATTGGACACGGGATGGGGGGACGAGGCCACGTACGCTCCCTGCATCTCCGGGGTCGTCAAAGCCCGCTCGATCAGGCGGTTCAAATCGACTTCGTGAATCCAACTCATCCCCTGTGTCCCCGATCCGACCGTCCCCCCCAGCCCCAGTTGGGCCAGCGGTCTTAACCGTGCCAATGCTCCGCATCCGGCACCACGATCCCGACCGATGACGAAGCTCGTCCGCAGAATAATCCCGCGCTGCGAGGGGAGAACACTCTCGCCAAACGCCGCCTCCCACGCCCGCCCGACATCCGGAGCCAGACCATACCCCAAAGCGGAGTCCTCGTCGCAAACAACCTGCGGTGGGTCGCCATAAATGTGGGCTGTGCTCATCTGCACCCAGACGGGCGGTGGAGAGTCAACGCAACGCATAGCTGCCCCCAACACTCGAGTCGATTCCACGCGGGACCGCAGAATCTCGTCCTGATGGTCGGGAGTTTTGATGCAGTCGACACTCCGCCCGGTCAGGTTCACCAGTCCGACGGACCCCTCCAGTTCCTGCTGCCATCCCCCTAAAGACCGGCCATCCCAGCTGACATGCCGCCAGGGCCCAGTCACTTGCGGAGGTTTGCGAGATAACACCACGACCGATGCTCCCCGCTCAGCCAAGTGGTTGGCTAGCGAAATGCCCAGGAAGCCACTGCCGCCCGCGATGACAATGCGGCCTGTCAGTAATTTGTCGGTCATGGAATTCCTTTATCAGATTGCTCAGTACGCTGGTTGGACATCCGCAACAGATGGAGACTCATAACAGCCGATCATACGTATTTCAGTCGTGCGGCGTTTTCTGAGTGAGATCGATTCTCCCTCGCCCTTGTCACTTCATTTCCGATGGTCACAATGAGTCGTATTACAGTCCACTGTCAGGCGATCCCCTTCAGCTGCTCTCATGAGAGATCACCCCGATGCCGCGCATCTCGATTCTGATTCTACTCTGGTCCCTCACCGCCTCGTTCTCTCATCCCAGCTGTGCGGACGAGAAGCTCCGAGGGATCGCCTGCCGGTCGGTCCACCTGGGCTACCCGGCTCCCGAGGCAGTGGCGTTCTACAACGAGATCACCGTGCGGGAATCAGCAGCGGGAACCTACTTCATGGTCTGCGGGTGGGGGAAGGGGTACTTCGGGATTCAGGAGTTGGGGAACGGGAAGAAGGTGGTGCTGTTCTCGGTCTGGGATCCCGGTGAGCAGAACGACCCGAGCCAGGTCAAAGACGAACAGCGGGTGAAGCTGCTGCACAAAGACGACGCGGTGCGGGTCGGGCGGTTCGGGAACGAGGGGACCGGTGGGCAGTCATTCTTCGATTACGACTGGAAGGTCGGCGAGACGTATCGCTGTCTGGTGACTGCGAAAGCCGATGGCCAACGCAGTGAGTACGCGGGGTATTTCTATGTGCCCGAGACGAAAACCTGGAAGCATCTCGTCACGTTCTCCACACCGACCGGCGGTGAACTGTTGAAAGGGAACTATTCATTCGTCGAGGACTTCCAGCGCAACCGCGTCTCCACCACCCACACGCGGCGGGCCGAGTTTGGGCCTGGTTGGATCAAGACGCCGGACCAGAAATGGCAGCCACTCGCCAAGGCGCGTTTCACCGGCGATGGCAACCCGGTCCTCAACATCGATGGGGGCGCGGTCAGCGGACGCATGTTCCTCGCCACAGGAGGGATGATTGAGAACAAGACGGTGCCCCTACGCGACACGTTCGAACTCGATGTCACGAAATGGCCGTCCGAGCCCGCCGACCTGCCGCAGCCGGAGTGAGATCGACATTGTCGCTCACTGACTTATACTCCGCACGGGTCGGAATGAGATGTACGACGGACTTCCGAGTCCGTCGTTCCCGGAGTGTTCGCACACGGACGGACGAGGACGTCCGACCTAGAAAATGTCTCAGTTCTCTCCGCGCGAAGTATAACCAACCCGAAGCGTCAGCGAGGGGGAGCGAATGAACTCTCCGCAGCCTACGATTCCCCTGCTCGTCCAGGCGTTGACCCATTCTCGCACGCTCCAAGTCGGCGACCGCTGGCTCGTCGCGGTTTCCGGCGGCCCCGACAGCATGGCACTCCTGCGAGTCGCTGGGCTCGCCATTCCGGAGTTAGGCGGCGAACTCACCTGCGGGCATGTCGATCACCAGCTGCGACCCGAATCGGGAACCGACAGCGAATGGGTCCAGCAGCAGTGCGCTGAACTCGGTGTTCGCTGTCTGATCGAGAGGATTGAACTCCCCTCGCAAGACGGCCAGCGGACCGCCATCGAAGAACAGGCTCGCCATGCTCGCTATGCCGCCCTCACCCGCATGGCCCACAAGGTCGGAGCCACAGCTGTCCTCACCGGGCATACGGCGGATGACAACGCGGAGACGGTGCTACACCATCTCTTTCGCGGGACCGGACTGCGCGGGCTGTCGGGGATTCCCGAGGTGCGTTCGCTAGGAGACGGACTCGCTCTTTGGCGACCGCTATTGAGCATCCGCCGCGAGGCCATCCTCGCCTGCCTGATGGAACTCGGCCAACCGAGCCTGACAGACAGTTCCAATGTCAGCGACGCCTTCACCCGCAATCGCGTCCGCCGGGAGTTGCTTCCTTGGCTGGAACGGGAACTCAACCCGCGCTCGGTCGAGGCCCTTGTCCGACTGGCCGAGCAAGCCGCTGAGCAGCAGTCGTGGATCGAGGCCGAGGCCCAGCTTCTACTGGCCGCAGCTGTCATCCTCCCCGCCACCGAGGTCGTTCGGCTCCACCGCCCGCTCCTCGTCGCTGCCCACCCCGTCCTGGCTCGCGAGTGCTTCGTCCGCCTGTGGGTTCACCAGAACTGGCCCCGCCAAGCCATGACCGCCGAGCACTGGCACCGCCTCGTCGAGGTCTGCCAGGATCACGGCCCCCCCGCCGTGCAGATGCCCGGTGGGATCGATGTGCGCCGGCGTAGGGAAATGGTGGTGATCGCGGTCAACCATTAACCAGAAGGGCAGCTGTGCATCGCTCATTCGGGAGAGTTGGCTCCAGTGTGGGCCAGCTCCTATAAAGTATCATTGACCATCCAGACCTCAAAGGCTCCATCGTGACTGAACCAGTGGACATTTCGACTCCCTCGACCGCCTGGCCGGAGCCTGTCGCCACAGCTCTTCCACCGCGCGCACGGTTGTGGCCCGCGTGGGTCATTCTGGGGCTGACCGGGGTTGCGTGGGTGGTTTCGGTGACGCCCGCGATCAACAACTTGACGCGGTTCATCGTCATGATGGTGGGACCGCTGGCCGGGGCGGTGCTCTCTGCGGTGTGGATGCTGGGATTCAGCCGACTGGGTGGACGCGAGCGTCTGTCAGTGACGCTAATCGCGATGGCTTTGGGAGTTGTGGCTTGGCAAATCTCCCATGCGGACATGGGTGTCACAGTCTGGATTTACGGCGTCCCATTGGCACTGGCAGCCGTTGCGATTGGTGAGACTCTGTGGAGAAACCGGCCAGCGAGACCTCGCATCGGTCTCGTGGCCGCACTGCTCGTTGTCGCGTGGGGCTGGCTTCCGTTCGTGCGGAACGATGGGTTTCGCGGGGACTACTTGCCGGAACTGACTTGGCGGTGGACTCCAACCAAGGAGTCGCTCCTTGCACCGGCGATGATTCCCCCCGCCACTCCGGTGGCGGAGGTGGCGGTGACGCCCGCGACGAATCCTTTCGATCCCGAGAATCTCGCCGAGTATCTCTCAATCCATGCAAATGACTGGCCGAACTTTCGGGGATCTCAGTTGCAAGGCCGAGCAGAGAGTATTACGGAGCCGCTCGACTGGGAAAAACATCCACCGACCGTTCTCTGGAAACAGCCGATCGGTCCCGGCTGGTCCTCGTTCATTTACGTGGCCGGGAAGCTTTATACCCAGGAGCAACGCGGGGAGCAGGAACTGGTCTCGTGCTACGACGCCGCCACGGGAAAGCCCGTCTGGCAGTCGGCTCATCTGACGCGGTTCTCGGAAGTCGTTTCCGGTGCCGGGCCGCGTGCGACGCCGACCTTCGACCAAGGGCAGCTATTCACTTTCGGGGCGTCGGGGGTACTCACTTGCCACAATGCAGAGAACGGCCGGGTCATCTGGCAACGCGACCTGCTGAAAGAGGTCAACGCCCAACTCCCCATGTGGGGCTTTTCCGGCTCGCCGATTGTGGTGGGACACAGCCTGCCGTGGGGTGCTTCAAGCATGAAAGCCCATTCTCATCGACAGGTCATCGTCTACGCGGGCGGTTCGGGAGACAACGGCCTGATGGCGTTTGACTGCGCGACCGGAAAGACAGACTGGGCCATCAAGTCGAAGGGGATGAACTTCAGTTCCGCCCAGCCGATTGGCGAGAATTTCCGACACAATATGATCGTGTTCGGCGACGAGGACGGGCTCTTCGCCGTCGAGCCCGCGACCCAGAAGATCCTCTGGAAGTTTCGCCCTTCGGAGTGGAAAGGCCCAGCGATGTGTCAGCCGCTTCAGATCGTGGAGAGTCGCCCCAAGCCACGAGACCCCGCTGATGTTTCTGTCACGCCGTTGGTGTTAGAGAACGGTCGATTCCCCACAACCACCGACAGCCTGATTGTGACTCTCGGTGACGGGATTGGCGTCGCGAGATTGGAGATGAAATTCGTTCCAGATGATCCGATGCCTCACACTCTCGCGGGCGACTCCAGCTACAAAGGAACGTTTTCCGTCAAAGAAGTCTGGACCTCCAACCAACTGAAACCTTCGTTCAACGACATGGTCTACCACCAGGGACATCTCTACGGATTCGACCAGAATATCCTCGTTTGCCTCGATGCCGAGACCGGCCAGCGGAAATGGAAGAAGGGCCGTTACGGATTTGGACAGATGATTCTGCTCCCCGAGGTCGACCAGCTCATCGTCCTCTCCGAGTTCGGCGAGTGTGTACTGGTCGCCGCCGAACCGACCGCTCATCGCGAACTCGGGCGGGTCCAGGCCATCGAGGGCAAGACCTGGAACCACCCAATCATCGCCGGGCAGACGCTTTTCATCAGGAACGGAGAAGAAGCCGCTGCCCTGAAGCTCACTCGATAGTGCGAAAACATTCGGCGAGCGTCCGGCGGAAGGCGGGTGGGTTATCTGTGGCGAGTAAGACCCTCCGGCTTAAGCCGGACGCGC
>JANPCU010000056.1:0-11477 GCA_031431195.1 Planctomycetota bacterium
CCACATTGAACGCCTGTTTGGGAAGCTGAAGCAATGCCGCCGCCTCGCCACCCGCTACGAGAAAACCTCGCGTAACTACATGGCGTTCCTGCATTTGGCCGCGACAATGATCCTGCTCGCGTGATTGTCAACACGGCCTAGCGATCTCGTTTGCCCCGACACCCGCAGCCTCGACGTTCCATGCCCACCGCAGCCGGGGCCATGCGCAAAGCCTCCTGACCCCGCCACCCTCACACTCTAAACCCTCTGGCCAGGCCACCCCGCCGCCAAGAGGGAAAACGGGGTGATCAATGACGGGAATTAAAAAAAAACCATTAGGAAGAATAAAACGAATACCAAAGTGGGGAGAGCCTGGATCTTTGCCAGAAAGTAATGTTTTGTGGCAATCGACAGTCCAAACCCCACGCAGAGAGCCAGTCCGATCAGATACACCCATTGCACAAAGTGGCCAAAGTCTAAGCCCCAGGATGAACGGTGATCAAATCCAAAAGGTACGTAGCAGACGATCAGGAACGCAATGACCTGAACCGCAATCATACAATACATAGCCCAGGTCATGAGGAGTTTCATGAATGATGTCTCGTCAATGATGAACATGGGAAAATGTTGGGCCACTGGGAGCACAAGCCAGGGAGCCAACCCAATCAGCGGGGTAGCGTTCAGAGGATCACTTGACCTCCGCCAAGAATTCCTCGATACCCACGCTAGCGTCGTGCAAGGCTCCTTTGAGGGTGCGGCGGTCCACCTCATCGTGATAAGGAAAGACGATCCGCCTGCCGTCTGGATGTTCCAGTTTGACGTGGCTCCCCCGTCGATGAAGCTCGACGAACCCGAGACGTTGCAGGGCCAACAACACTTGACGACCAGACAGGAGCGGCAGTTTCACAGGGCCAACTCGACAATCTCACGCTCGGCTGTCTGCTCCACCTCACCCGACTCAGGCTCCAGGTACAGGGCAATCGCTTCGCGGATGTTGGCAATCGCCTCCTCTCGTGTCTTGCCTTGAGACCAGCAACTCTTCAGGGCAGGGCAGTGCGCGACAAAGTAGCCATCTTCACCGTGTTCAATCACGACTTTCAATGTCATGTCTCACCTCTATCTGTCTGTCGATTGAATCTCGAATTCAACGCCGCCAGCACATGTTCGCCCACCTTCTGGCGAAGGTGGCCACCTCAGAAATCCAGCTTGTCCAACCCGTCCATCAGATCGTCCAGCGCATCGCGCGGTTTCTCCGGCTGGCCGCATTGCCGTTTGGGCAGGCCGATCGTGGCTCCGACAGCTTCGCGGCCATCGGCGACCAGTTCGGCATCGCGCTCGGCGACCGCTTGATCGACTCCGGTCGGCGCTCCGAAGAGTTGGGACAGATCGATCTTCAGGCTACCGATCTCCCCATCGGCCCCGGCGATGGCCGCCGATTTGTGCTGCGGGAAGATGATGGCGTTCTCCGGGCAGACGCGGCTGCAGGCGGGGCAGCCTTTTTTGCAGTTGTCCTGCGCCTCGACCAGGATGCGGTCGATGGTGTCGACGCCGTAGACCCCGAACAGGCAGAAATCAATGCACTCCATACAGTTCGTGCAGCGGCTGTAGTCGATCACCGGATACCAGCGGCGACCACTGGCGGGTTCATCGATCTTGAGCATCGAGGAGGCGACCGCAGCTTCGTGGCTGTGGCCGTTGCTTCCGTTGACTGGCAGCGGCTCTGAACCCGAGAGCGGGACCGGCTGGAGGAACCGCTCCAATTGCGGTGCCGAGGGAGCCCCGGTGATCCACGACAGGAGGTCGACCGTCTGCACGGTCGTCTCGCTGCCGATGCGGCGGATCTCTTCGAGGAAGGGTTCCGACTTGCTGCGGACGCGGAAGTCGATGCAATAGATGCGACGGTTGGGAACCTCGGTGGCCCCGACGCCTGAGAACTCGCGAGTCTCCTCGTCGTCATCGGTGACGAGCAGCGTCGTGCCTTCTTTGCCGCGCACTCCCTGCCGATCCAAAGTCCAGCGGGCGGCCCGTGGATAGAGCCACGACAAGACCACCAGATCGCCCGGCACCGACCGCAGAAACAGCATCCCGCTGTGATCCGACGACATGTCATACAAATGCGGCACGATCGACACGTTCAGCGACGAGTCCATAATCAACCGCGCGGCCAGCTCCTCTTCGAGCTGGCGTTTGGCAGGGTTCAAACCCTGCCCCTGCGAGATGACCACAGTGAGTTTGCGACCAGCCATGCGGTGTGTTTCGTGAACTCGAGGACGCTCGGTCCGGGGGAGGTCCGCGCTGGACCGTTGGAAGGCACTATGCCCATTCCTCATATAGTATCAATTTCGATCAGCTCCGTCTCAGTCGTCAACTGGTTGACGGGCCATGTGGTGTGTGCATCAGAAACGTCGGCAGAGTTTCCCCACCGATTTCCGGTCACATTTCTGGGAGAACGCGACACGGGAAGCCGCTCTAGCAATCGCAGCGGAGAGGAGAAACGCCGAGTGCGCTGAGGACGCAGAGTTCGGACGGAGTGTGGTCGCCATTCGTACGTAGGATGTCACTCTTCTGCCCCCACGGGGCCTGACTCGACAGATCAGGGCTTCGCCCTGGGAAATCGGACGCCCAATGTTCCCTATACTTCACGCGGGGCGGATTGAGACGTACGACGGACGTCCTCGTCCGTCGCTCTGCGAGGCTTTCCTCACGGACGGACGAGGACGTCCGTCCGACGAAATGTCTCATTTATCCCCGCGAGAATGATAAGGCCCCACGGGCCGTCACTCGATTCCGCCAGAGAGTGGCGGCCCGTGGGGCCTGGATCGGTGAAGGGGCCACATGCTCCCAGGGCCAAGCCCTGGGCTGTCGAGTCCAACCCCTTCGGGGCGGAGAATTCAGGCGAATCCGACGTAGGGTCGCGACCACACTCCTTCGGAAGCGAGGCATTTCTCTGCGTCCTCAGCGCACTTGTAAGTTGCGAGTGTCGCGTTCCTGACTCCTACCGGTGCGTGCCGATGTCTGAATTGGGGGCCTTCGTGCCCTGGTGGTCAATCTTCGATCCCGGACCGACTATTCTGATGCACACACCGTGTTGCCGGAAGGCGTGGGCATGAATACACTCCGGCTCACCGATTGAGTAGCATGCGATGGACCGCCATGTGGCGGGCGTCTGTTGTCGGATTGAACACCTGTCTGGGATCGCATGGGCGTCCTCCGTTTTCGCATCGAACCTCCCAGCCTGATCCCGTCAGGATCGGTTCCCCATGCGTATATCACGGGGGTCGATAGTCGTGTGCATGTGACCCGTCCGGAAGTGCGGGACGGCATCCTGAATTTGTATCGCCAGAGTTCCGAGAGCTCGACTGCCCACATTGAGGTGAGGCTGCCAGACAGTGGCCAAGTGGTCCTCTCCACGACGGCTCTCCCCGAGCGGGAACGACCGTATCACCTGGGAGCCGAGCTACTCAGGGGCACGCTGGGAGAGGTTCGGGAACAAGCATTCGCCTGGGAAATGGCTCGTATGTCCATTCCCGACCGCTTCCGCACCATTCAAAAACAGGCGTTCCAATTCTTGGCAGCTGCCAGTGGAACTCAAGACGAACCGGCGACCTGCAATTCGATGGTGCTGTCTGGTCTGCAGCAGGCATTGACAGCTGCGGATTTATTGCTGGACAGCTACGTTCTCCAGCGGACTTCCGGCAATCGATCGAACGTAGCGGCGGCCCCGTCACTGCTGGGATGTACGCTGGATGCGACGGCACTCAGCGCCCGTAATGATTTTGTCGGCACGTTCAGTTCGGCCCGAGTCCCCATTGAATGGCGATGGATTGAACCCGAGGAGGGGGACTACCAGTGGGACCTGCTGGACCACTTGATTGAGCGATGTGTCGACCCCCGGATGGCGATTATCGGGGGGCCGCTGCTCGACTTTACGGCGGGGGGGCTGCCGAAGTGGCTGGCTCCGTGGGCGGGTGATATTCTGAACCTGCCGAGCTTTGTGTGCGACTTTGTGGAAACCGCGATCAATCGGTACATCTCGCGCATCCGCATTTGGGAGGTCGCCGCGTATGGGAACCTCGGCGGGGCGTTGTCGCTGTCCGAAGAGCACCGGTTGGCAGTCATCGCGCGAGCGATGGAGACCGCGCTCCGCACCGACAGTGATGCCCAGTTCTTTGTTCGCGTCGGGCAGCCGTGGGGAGAGTACCTCGCCCAGGGCCAGCACCGGCTGTCGCCATTCCAATTGGTCGATGCGCTCTTGCGGTCGCATCTGGGGCTCTCGGGAGTGACGCTCGAGATCGCGATGGGCTTCGGGCCGCCGGGCTCACTGACCCGGACTCGGCTGGCGGTGTCTCGCTTGATTGATGTCTGGAGCATGCTCGGTATTCAGTTGCATGTGGTGCTCGCCTGCCCATCCGCAACCGGACCCGACCCAGCGTCTTATGGCAACTGTGCCGTGCAGAATGGGACGTGGCGGATGAACTGGAGCGAGGAAGCCCAGGCTGCTTGGTTGGAAGAGTTCGTGCCGATGATCGCCGCCAAGCCCGCTGTCACGGGTGTGTTTCTCAACTCATTCGGGGACTCGCTGGCCCATCGCTATCCGCACTCCGGAGTTTTGCGTCCCGACGGAACCGCGAAGCCCGCGCTGCAGGTCTTCAATCGCCAGCGAAAATCGACTTCTTGATGGCTGCCCAGCGAGTCCGCTGGGAGTAGGAGAAAATTCATTCGCTCAGTGATCTCCCCAGACACTTTTGGCGTTATGCTACGCGAAGGGGCGTTGGGACGATTTGCGTTGTCGCGAGTCGACTCGCTGCCTGCGTCTCCGGTCCCTACTCAGAGTTCCTGCTCCACGAGGTCGATATGTCCACAGCCGCCGCTGCCCTGTCTTCCGAGAAGCACATTCGCGGAGTCATCTTGGTCTCCTACCCCAAGGTGGTCTTCCTGTACCCCTCGCTGGTGGTCGCCATATTCGCGGGTCTGTATATGCAGATCTGGGGCAACACCGTGATGGATCAACCCGTTAAAGTGCCCGCAGTCGCCACCGCTCCCGCCGACGTGGTGACAGCGGACGGAGCCCCAGCCGTGAAGGCTGCCCCCGCCCAAGAGGCCATTATCAACGGGCCGACGATTGCTGCGGCCGCTTTTCTGATGACCTTGGCACTCAATCTGGTGATCATCTCGTTCGACTTTCCTCGCACGACCAGCCTGACTTTGGTCTTCCTTGCCGCAGCGGTCTTTCTGGGCGTGATGCTCCTCAGTACGTACAAGCCCGACTTGCTTCCGTTCTTGTCGAACCTGATCAAACGTCTCCATCCGCAGGCCAACGCGATGTTCTATTATTGCTACATCGCGGCGATGCTGATGATCTACGCGGGGGTGAAGCTCAACTCGAAGTTCGACTACTGGGAAGTGCGACAGAATGAATTGCTGCATCACCATGGCTTCTTGAGCGACTTGGAGCGGCTGCCGACCAGCACGCTCAAGATCGACAAAGAGATTAAAGACATCTTCGAGTACATGCTCCTCAAGTCGGGTCGGCTGATTCTGAATCCCGGAGGCCAGCAGCGGCCGATCATCCTGGAGAACGTGTTCTTCATCGATCAGAAGGAAGCCCAGATCACCAAGTTGCTGAGTTCCATGCAGGTCCAGATTGCACCGCCGTCTGAGCAGGTGTGAGGCGGTCTGTTCTTAGAGCTTGTCGACGCTTCCACTCGTGGGGAAATCTCATGCTGACAGCCTATCTCGACGCCGCGATGCGAAATGCGCATTACGAACTGCTTTCGGATGACAACCAATATTATGGGGAAGTTCCGCTCTGCAATGGTGTCTATGCGACCGCTGCCACACTGGAAGAATGCCGCGAACAACTTCAAGAATCTCTCGAGGAATGGGTGCTGTTCCGGGTGCATCGTCAACTGGCGCTCCCCGTGGTCGCTGGCATCGAATTGGTCGTGAAGGAAGCACTGGTCTGATGCCCACCTTTGGATCGATCAGTCGCCGAAGCCTCATTCAGTGCCTACGTCGTGTAGGTTATGAGGGACCGTTTTCGGGTGGAAAGCATCAGTTCATGATCCGAGGCGAAATTACGATCCGAGTTCCCAACCCTCATCAAGGTGATATCAGCACGAGCCTGTTGAGTCGCATTCTTCGGCAAGCGGATGTGAGCAAGGACGTATGGGAGGCACTCTGATCATCCACCCACCAAAACCAATCAGGTGTCAGTTGCCCCTGATCGTGTTCCACATCTCTCCACGCCCATGACTCTGACTCCCTTCCCCTCCTACCGCATGCCTGCCGAATGGGAACCGCACGAAGCCACGTGGCTCTCATGGCCCCATCGTCGAGACACCTGGCCCGATGCGTTCGATGATGTGCCAGCTGTGTTTGTCGAGATCGCCAAGCATCTCGCCGAGTCGGAGCTGGTGCGGATCAACGTGTCAAATCCGGTGATGGCCAAGGGGGTCAAGTACCTGTTGCATGCCGCGCAAGTGAATCTCGACGCGGTGCGGTTTCATTACAACCCGACGAACGATTCGTGGGTCCGCGACCACGGGCCGATCTATGTCGTGCGTGATGTGAACGGCGTTCGCGAGCGGGCGGTGCTTGACTGGGACTACAACGCCTGGGGGGTGAAGTACGAGGATTTCCATCGCGACAACCTGATCCCCTCACGCATCGCGGATGAGTTCCAAGAGACCTGCTTCAAGCCCGGCATCATCCTTGAAGGCGGCTCGATCGATGTCAACGGGTGCGGGACCGTTCTGACCACTGAAGCGTGCCTGCTCAACAAAAACCGCAACCCGACTCTTTCAAAGCAGCAGATCGAGCAGAAGCTCTCGCAGTCCCTGAACGTCTCGAAGTTCCTCTGGCTGGGTGACGGGATCGAAGGCGACGACACCGATGGGCACGTCGATGACATGACCCGCTTCGTCTCACCGAACACGATCGTCACGATCGTCGAAACGAACCCGAACGACGTGAACTACCGGGCTTTGCGTGAGAACCGCGAACGCCTGACCGGCGTCACCGACCAAGACGGGCAGCCGATCCAGATCATCGAACTGCCGATGCCCGATCCGCTGGTCGTCGAGGGCATCCGCTTACCCGCCAGCTATGCCAATTTCCTGATTGCCAACACGGTCGTGCTAGTCCCGACGTATCGTTCCCCGAAACAAGATGCGGAGGCGATCAACATCCTCCAAAGCCTATTCCCCACCCGCCGCGTAGTCGGCATCGACTGCACCGCCCTCGTCTGGGGCCTCGGCTCGATTCACTGCGTGACCCAGCAACAGCCGCAGGTCGGACCCGTAGCTCAGTCGCTCCGCGACTGAGATTCCGATGTAGGATGATCCCATTTACCCGTCCACGCGCGATGGCCTGCCTTCGAAAACCGCTTTTTGGGGGCACCGAGTAACGTCCTGCCTGAGACTCACTTCGCCGATACGGACGGGCAAATGTGCCCGTCCCACGAAATGCGAGTCGCGGAGCGACATCGCCTACGAACCTGCCTTCTCCAAATACCTCCGAAAGCACTTCAGCGTCTCGGCACTGACATGATGCTCAATCCCCTCCGCATCATCCGCAGCTGTGGCCGCCGAGACACCGATGGCGAGTAGAAACTGATAGACGATTTCGTGCCGCTTTTGAGATTCGGCCGCCATGCGGGCTCCGGTCTCGGTCAGCGTCATCGGGCCATAGGGCTGGGTGATGACCAGCCCCTCTTTCGCCAGACGAGCGACTGTCTTGGTCACCGTGACATGGCTGATCCCAAAACGGGCGGCGAGGTCGACGACGCGACAGCGCCCTTGCTCTGCAATGAGCTGGGCGATCGCTTCGACGTAGTCCTCCGCCGTTTCCGAGGCATGATCCTGGCGGATGCGGGAGTGACTGAGCGCTGGCGGTTTGGACTTCATGAATGATGAGGTGAGTGTCGTCTGATCATCATCACTTCGCACAGGCGAATTGAAATGTAACATTCGGTGTTCCTCTGACCTCAGAATCGTACTGAACCAGGACCGGAATTCACAGGAAACCCAATGTCTTCACCGAGGCAATCGCCATTATTTAGGTAGGGTGGGACCAGCCGCTTTGGGCGCAGGCCCACCTTCTGGTTGATCCAACGTCGCACATGGTGGGCCTGCGCGGCGAAGCGCCGCTGGTCCCACCCTACATTCTGTTTTCACAGCGATTGGAGAGTCTCTGACATGGTAAGCCACACTCAGCGAAACCGCAGTGAAAGCCCCACGCCCCCGAAGAAATCGGCTGCGGCCTCGTTCAGACCCGTGCCCAGACGAACATCGAATTGGATATCATTCGTTGGTTGCCAGGTGAGGCCGCCGTTCAAATAATGCTCGGAAGCCACGCCGGAGGATTGATCCGGAAAGAGGGCGAACCACTCCGTGTAAAAGCCCACATCCTCGGCCAGCGCCAGCCCGATCGTCCACGACTGCGCCCACTCGATATAAGTGTCATTCCCATCCACCGCCCGATTGACTTGAGTGCTCCCGGCGGTCGAAACGAAATCGGTGACATCCCAGCCATAGAGCACATTGCATCCGGGCAAGGTGTGGTCCGTGGTGAAGTTGGAAGTCCCCGTGGGGACCGTCATTTGCGGGACAATCGCCAGTTCGGGGAGCCAGTCGGACTGCGAGGTCAGCCCCAGCTTGACCCCCAAATACAAATCCTCCACGCCCGATTCGCGACTTCCCGGACCGCCGCCATCAGTAGTTTGGCTGACTGGGGCCAAGGCGGCTCGCAACTCCAGCCAATCGGCGTAGACACCTACACGTAACAGCGGCTCGCCCCACGAATGCCCGCGCAGGTTCTCGTCGGCGTTTCTCGTATAAGTGTAACCCATCTCAATCTGGCCGACGCCCGCTCCGACAGTGGTACTTGATTCTGTGAAGTCGGGACGATCGGTGGCGATCGGCTCGGGTTCCGCATCGGGGTCGCTAGCCTCCGCCTCTCCCCAGGCTGCAAACAGCGGGCCGCTGCGAGGCTGATCATCGACTACGATATCAAATAACTTGTCCGTGCGATCCCGCCAGGCGTCTCGTCGTTGACCTCGCAGGCGAGATTGCCCACAGGCTTCCCCCAAGAGTAGAGAGACACCGCACAGCAACGTGAATGTGAAAAGAAGGCGGACCATATGGAGAAACCAGCTGGGCACCTCACATCGCTACAGCACCAGCAAGAACTGCCGGTTGACTGCGAGACAGAGGCTTACATTGCATATCGGGCGAGCGGGGCACTCGACCAGATGCAATCCATGACGCTCTTCACATTTTGTAGCACATGCTACACTTTGTGCGAGACACAGTGTTTGTAATGGGCGAGAATGGAGTGATTGCCACTCTACACCATCAGTCACCCGCCTGTTGCGTCTCGACGTGCTGAAAACTGGTCAGCGAGACCAGCTGCGGCTCCGTCTGCAACCGCACCGAAGCGGGCACGCTCGGGACGGGCAGAGCGGGCAACTCCTTCAGCCCGAACAGCGTCGTCCGTGCCGCCGCCCACAGCCCGCGCCACGAGTTGAATGTCTCATGCACAGCGGTCGGCTCATGCCCGCAGTGGACCATGCAATTCTGGCATTTGCTGTTGCCGCTCTGGCGACCGTAGTTCTCCCAGATCGTGTCCGACATCAGTTCCTTGAACGTTGCGACATACCCTTCCTGAATCAAATAGCACGGCTTCTGCCAGCCGAAGATGTTGTAAGTCGGGTTCCCCCACGGCGTGCATTCCAGCTCGTAGTTCCCGCGCAGGAACTCCAGGAACACCGGCGACTGGTTGAAGACCCAGCTGCGTTTGACGTTGTGGAGCAGGCGGCGGAAGAGCGATTCGGTCTGCTCGCGAATGAGGAAATGTTCTTGGTCCGGTGCTTTCTCGTACTGGTAACCGGGGGAGATCATCATCCCCTCGACGCCGATTTCGGTCAGCGTGTCGAACATCTCGCGCAGCCGCTCGGGGTCGGCGTTGTTGAAGAGTGTGGTGTTGGTCGTGACTCGGAAACCCTTGGCGACGGCTGCCTTGATCGCCGAGATCGCGATGTCGTAGATCCCCTCGCGACAGACCGCTTCATCGTGTTCGTGACGCGGTCCGTCGAGGTGGATCGAGAAGGTCAGGTACTTCGTCGGCTCGTACTTGTGGAGGTGCTTTTCCAGCAGGATCGCATTCGTGCAGAGGTACACGTACTTCTTGCGAGCCACCAGCCCGCGCACGATCTCGTCCATTTGCGGATGCAGCAGCGGCTCGCCACCGGGGATCGAGACGATCGGAGCCCCACACTCATCGACCGCTTGAAAGCACTGCTCTGGGGTCAGATTCTGCTTGAGGATCTCGCCCGGATACTGAATCTTTCCGCACCCCGCACACGCCAGATTGCAGCGGAACAGCGGCTCCAGCATCGTCACCAGCGGATAGCGTTTCACCCCGCGCAGCCGCTGACCCAGCACATACTTGGCAACCGTCCACATCTGCGAAACCGGGACACCCATGGCACTCTTTGCTCTCGGGAAGACTCAGTGTCCTCCGGCTCGACATCCCCTGTAGATGCCAATATGCCGAATGACACATATGGTTCGTAACAGTTTTAAGCCTCGCCGTCAGCCCCAGTCTGAGAGCACGGAGTGGCGTGAGTGCGAGACGCACTGGGCGATTGTTCCCGAGGATCGAACGACGTACCCCGCATGATCGGGTGATTCTCTTCTCTGGCCATGCAGGCCGTGTCTGCACCCGATCCAGGGGAGCCTTGTGGGGGATCAGCGTCATCACGGAGACGGAGGTGTTTCCCATGGCGGGGCGGTCGTTTTCTGGCAGGCGAGGGACCAGAGTCGAAACGCAGAGGACGCTGAGAATCTCTGGGGGTGAGTGAGGCGACCTCCCAGTCGACTGCTCTGCTCTATTCTTCCACTGCGCTCTCGGCGTCCTCTACGTTTCACACTCCCCCGGATGAGGAGCTTGTGCGGAGTTCCGTGTGCCAGCGCTGGAAAGGCAATGCGCGTCTCGCATGGAGTGGCGGGGTCGGGACTCTGTGCGTATCGCCCCGGCGGAAAGAGTTGGCATGGCAATTCGCGGCGGGTGAATCGCCAGTTGCTGAGAGCGGATTCACAATGGGTTAAAGGAAAGGCAGACAGAAATGTCTGCCCCACTGCTCGCTGTCCCAGACACTCATGTCGGTGTGAGTTGAAGACAGAATCGGAAGCTGTCTATCCGTCCGAGGGGAAGCCACCGCTGAACAGGGCAGGGGGGACTACCGAGCTTTACTTCTCGCGGAAAGAACTGGCATGTTTCGTAGGACGGACGTCCTCGTCCGTCCGTGAGGAAAGCCTCGCAGAGCGACGGACGAGGACATCTGACCTTTCTACACATCTCTCCGAAATAATCCACCACGGACCATGTACTCTGACAGGAGATTTGCAGCTTGGAATTGGTGTCTGGAATCGCATGTCGAGTGGGCAGGGAGGCCGGGGGAGATGGATCTTGTAGGCGAGTTCGCGGAGATGGGT
>JANPCU010000057.1:0-7447 GCA_031431195.1 Planctomycetota bacterium
CTTACCGAGTTCTGTTTCAACCAAGGGACATTAACTCAGACCCAATTCTGGCTGAAGTACTGATGAAGGAGTAGACCATCTCTCAACATTGATCGAGCGATCACAGGTCGAATGCCTCAATAGAATCGATGGTCAACCGAGGGCGTTGGCTTCGCACACCGCGAAAGCCAACGCCTTTCGGTCCTTGCAGGCGATGAATTCGTGTTCGGAATCTCGGCCCCCATTTCAGTAAGTCGAAAGAGGGAACACCTGACTCCAGGGTTCCAAGTTCTCCACCTCGGACGATGAAGAAGTCAGCCATGAGATCGAGTCCTACCTCCACATGGTCCAGACGGGGATAAATAGAACCTGGTGTCATCGTCCACTCAGCCACATTCGAGAATAGTCCCGCGACCCCGGAATTGCCGATTTGAACGGTGTCTCTCTCGGGACTGCCGACTGCTTGAATAGACCATGGGGTAATCACGTCTTCTTGCTCCCCCCAGGGAAAGCGACTCTTCCCCCCGTTCGCAGCTAAGACCTCGTACTCCGATTCAAACATCAATCGCTTCCCCAGCATCTCCGCCATCCAAAGGGCGTCATCCCACCAAATCTGGTCCGCAGCAAAATCGTCTCCCGGAAAGTCCTTTCGCCCCATGTAAGAGCGAATGCCATGCAGGCCGGGAAAAATCGATTTTAGCTGCCCGTAGGTCACTTCGGTGCGATCAATCAGGAACGAAGGAATACGTCTGTTATGCGCATGGAGCCCTTCGTTGCCGATACCCATCTGGTATTGATCGGCTCCTTTGAAAGTCGCCATGCCTTGAGTGACTTCCGCCTCGGGAATCTGAATCGGGGCCAGTTCAACGACATCTCCCACGAGTTTATAACCGTGGTGACGTACAGTCGGGGCGAGACCGCGAGGATCCTTGGGCACCCGGCGCATGACCTCATGAAATCGTCCGTCTCCCAGGTCCGCAACAACAAAGTAATCCCCCGGCGGCAGTTCCAGCGTGACCGGCGAAACGCCATCGGCGGGGTAGTATTGCTCCTTATCCAGAATCCCATACGTCGGGTGGAATCCCCACACCACGATCTTCGCTCCCGGTGGGTCGGTCACGATTCGCACGTTGCCGGGTTTCGGCAGATACTTGAATGTGAACCCCGCAGCTGCTGCGACTCCGGCACCTAGCCCGGCCAGTAACACTTGGCGTCGCGAGATCGATTTGCCGCTGGAGGGGGATTCCGCAGGGGCCATCCCCATGGGGTCGGTGTCTGACCGGCCCGGAGTGGGGTTCGACGCCGAGGGAGCCAAGGCCGGACCCGACTGCATGGAGGGGGGCAGGGCGGTATGGAGATTGGGTCTCATTACTGGTGCAACGATGGTGTTGGCCACATTGTCGGCGGCGCGTTCTGACTGCCACTGTCGCAGCTCGTCCACGATCTCTTCAGCCGAGCGATACCGTTCCATGACCGATTTTTCGAGGCATTTCAGACAGACCCCCGCCAACGCCTCGGGCACCATCGGATTGATCGCACGCGGCGAGAGAGGAGCCGTGAATTGCAGCTTCTTGGCGAAATCAGGATCTTTCGCGGTGAAGGGACGCTGCCCGGTCAGCATCTCGTACAGGATCACCCCCAGAGAATATAAGTCGGCCCGATGGTCGACCAAGTGATGCTCAGCCCGGGCTTGTTCGGGGCTCATGTAGTCATAGGTGCCGAAGACTTCGCCCTCTTTCGTGAGGCCACTGTCATCGGTCGTTTTTTTGGCCAGACCAAAGTCCGAGATCTTGAGCAACCCCTTGCTGGTCAGCAGAATATTGCCGGGTTTCAGGTCGCGATGGATCACACGATTGGAGTGGGCATGGTCCAAGGCCTGCGCGATCTGTAGGGCGTATTCCACAGCTTGAGGAATCGACGGGGTGTATTCCTTGAGCTGTTTTTGCAGCGTCCCGCCCGACACATATTCGCTGACGATAAAGATACAGTCCCCTTCTTCACCCACTTCGAACACGGTCAAGACGCCCGGATGATTCAGGACCGAGGCACATTGTGCCTCGCGCAGGAACAACTTTTTATCTTTGGATTCCCCGCCGATAAAGCGGGGCAACTTCAGGGCCACTTCTCGCGTGAGCTTGGTATCGATGGCCCGCCAGACATTGCCAAAGTGACCCGACCCGACGCATTCTTTCAGTTCATAACGACCGAACGCTTTGGCCGTGACTTCGCGAATGGAACGTGCCGGGGCTTCTTGCTCCAGAGCGGTGCCGCAGATGGGGCAGTTGGTCGAATCCATCTCTTGGCCGGATTCGTTGACGACCGTGCGACATATTTTGCAGACCCAACTCATTATTCGCTCCCCACTGCGAATCAGCGAACGAGGGCCATTCGGGCCCATTCCGAATTGAACCCCAAAAGTTATCGCCGATTCACATGTCGAGAATACTTCACTCCTCGCGACAATCCCAGTCGGGAATCCACCAAAATGGACAAATGACCTACACAGGTCATACGCGCGTGCGGCCAGGCTTCGCGCCACCGAATAACTTCGGAAAGAGTGCGATCGCCATCCAACGCAGAATCCCGTCGGCTTGTAGCAGCTCTTGCACCCCACCGAGGCACGGCTGCCCAGGTCTGTGTTATCCTTCGCACGGAGACAAATGAGGCATTTTGTAGGACGGACGTCCTCGTCCGTCCGTGTGAATAAACTCAAGGAGCGACGGACGAGGACGTCCGTCGCACGCCTCGATCTGGCCCGCATGAAGTCTGGTGAATGGCGAGTGCTAGCCGTCTTCCTCTACCGAATCACATCCGGCACATCGACGATGTGCGATGCCGCCAGCCCATTCCCGAACGTGTCAAAGTTCTTCATCTGCCACACGACTTTCTTCTCGCGGGTGACTTCGATCAGCTGGGGGTTCTCCTCACCGGCGTGGCAGTTACCGATGATGATGTTCCCGTTGGGCAGGGCGTGCAGCGTGGTGACCCAGGCTAGTGTAATGCCGGGGAGTTCCTTCTGCTCCACCGACCAGACGGTCTTGCCTTCCGGATTCACTTCGATCACCCGATTGCCGTTTCCAGCTGCGATGAGGGTGTTCCCGTTGGCGAGGCGGATGGCCCCGAAGACCTCCATGCCGTGGCCCTCGGGTCCGTGACCATCGCTGCGGGGACGACCGGCGAGGTCGAGCTTGTAGCTCCACACGACTTTGCCAGCGGCGTCGTATTCGCGCACAGCTCCGTCTCCCTCGTGGCACACCAAATAGTTGCCGCTGGCGATCTTGCGAACCATCCGCGTGTCCCGGTGGGCATTGGGATGTTCGAGCGTGAGAGCGATCTCCTTCTGAATCTTCCCAGCTGCGTCGACCTCAATGATGCGACCGTTGCCGCTCTCGGCGATCATCGTGTGGCCGTTCTCCAACCGCTGAAAGGCGTGGACCTCGACATGCCCCGTGTTCCCCTCCTTCGGCTTCGATTGGTATTTCCAGACGATCTCCTTAGCGGGGGTCATCTCGACGATCTCGGTACTGGTCAACGGGAACAGGACGTTGCCGTTCGGGAGCAGGCTCAAGTCGTGGGCATCGACGTTGATCTTGTGTTCCCATTCGACCTTGCCTTCCGCACTCATGAGACAGACATGCCCCTTGTCTGCCGCCAGAAACCGATGCGACACCGGATCGGCAGCATGTACGAATTGAGCAGAGAGGAGACCGAGACCAGTGAGGGCGATGAATGAGCGACGATTCATGGGGGAGTTCCTCGTGAGTAGAGAGTGAGTTCGACTGATCCGCCGAGGATACGCGGTAGAGGCCAGGAAGTCACCCGGAAGGCGCGAGGCGAGCCTCGTGTGAGCCGCCTCACACGGGCCCGTGGGAAAGGAAATACGGAATCGGAAGTCCGTCTCACGGTATGACGAGCGTCTGGCGGACTGAACACCCCGGCTGACACCGGGGGCTCGCCAGAGTAAGCTGTCCCTTCTAACCGGCAGACTCGCTGCGTACACCCCCCTGAATCCCCGGTTCCGACTGGCGATCTCGCCCAGCGGTGGCCGATTGTCTATGATATGCGTGTGGACTGATTGATCGCCCGACCGTACTGATCCACAGACCCGCCCGCCCCCGCCGGGGAGTCTCCTGACTCTCCCCCTCCTCCACGAGGCAACCCATGCGACCACTCTCCAGACGTACGCTCCTCCAGGGATTCGGCGTTTCGCTCGCCTTGCCACTGCTCGAATCGATGGGCGGAGCGCGACTCTTCGCAGCTGAGGCCGCCGTCGTGGCACCGGTTCGCATGGCCTTTATGTATGTCCCGAACGGCGTTCACATGCAGACGTGGACGCCTGCCGCCGAGGGGACCGGGTACGAATTGCCGTGGACCCTCGAACCGCTGCAAGGGCTGAAGAGCGAACTCA
This sequence comes from Planctomycetota bacterium, assembly GCA_031431195.1. Lineage (GTDB taxonomy): Bacteria > Planctomycetota > Planctomycetia > Planctomycetales > Planctomycetaceae > TH-plancto1. Next base: position 4,388 of record JANPCU010000057.1, read on the forward strand.
ACGTCCTGAGCGGCCTGACCCAGCAGAAGGCCGCAGCTAACGGCGACGGAGGCGGCGACCACGCGCGGGCCTTGGCGACGTTCCTCACCGGGACGCAGGCTCGCAAGACTGACGGAGCCGACATCCGGGCCGGAGTCTCCGTCGATCAACTGGCCGCTGAGCAGTTGGCCAAGTTCACGCGGTTCCCCTCTCTCGAACTTGGTTGCGATCCGGCGGCCATGGTCGGCAGCTGTGATTCGGGCTACAGCTGTGCTTACTCGTCGAACATTGCCTGGAAGTCGGAATCCCAACCCGTGCCGAAGGAGACCGACCCGAAGCTGATCTTCGAACGCCTGTTTTCGAATGGCCGGGCGGGGGAGAGTGAGGCGGCGCGTGGACGACGCGAGAAATACAGCCAGAGCGTCCTGGACTTCGTGACGGATGATGCGAAACGTCTGAGCGGCAAAGTCAGCGGCGCGGACCGCCGCAAGCTGGACGAGTACATGACCGCTGTTCGGGAACTGGAGCAGCGAATCGCTAAATCGCATCAAATGGGCGACATGCCCGACATCCAGAGCCACAAGCCCGCTGGCATCCCGAAAGACAATGCCGAGCATATCCGCCTGCTGGGTGATCTGATGGTCTTGGCCTTCCAGACCGACACGACCCGCGTGTCGACCTTCGTCTTCGCCAACGAAGGGAGCAACCGCAGCTACCCCGAGATTGGCGTCTCCGAGGGACACCACGAACTGTCGCACCATCAGAAGGATGCCGACAAGAACGAAAAGCTGCGCAAGATCAACCGCTTCCATGTGGAGCAATTCGCCTACATCATCCACAAGATGAAAGAGACCCCGGAAGGAGAGGGCTCGCTGCTTGACAATTCTATGGTGATCTACGGCAGCGGCATCGGCGACGGCGACGCCCACAACCACGACAACCTGCCAATCGTGTTGGCCGGTCGGGCCGGCGGAGCGATCGATACCGGGCGACATATTCAGTTCGAGAACGACACACCGATGACCAACCTCTACCTGTCCATGCTTGATATGGTCGGAGCCAAGGTCGAGTCGCTCGGCGACAGCAACGGGCGGCTGAAAGGCTTGAAAGGGTAGGGCGAGCGTCCGGCGTAAGCCGGATGGTACTCCCCCATAGAACGAGCACATTTCGTAGAACGGGCACACTTGCCCGTTCTCCCCCCGGCTGCCTTACTTCTGACTCTTCATGGCAAGTCGTGGCCGTGGCCGTTTTCCATCCAGAAAACGCCGCAGGGAATTCAGGACTTCGCTCTCGCCAGCGGTCACAGAGCCATGCTGCTCGGAAACGGCCATGCGTTCTTCCAGCCAGCGGATCGGATCGTCCCCGGTCGCGGTCAATGCGCGTTGCAATTCTTGACGAATGGTGCTGAGCGATTTCGGGCCAATCATAAGAGTTCCTCCAACAGGTTCCACAGTTCTCCGAGTCGCTGGGTCGCCACTGGGATGGACTCCCTATGATTGAGCAACTCGACCGTCGCCTTGGCCACCAAGGCATCTCGATCCACTTCGGCGGTACAGATCATGGCCCCCAGAAGAGATGCCAAGATTTCCTCGCTCGCGTCGGAGATGCGTCCCCCGACACGCTTGGCGATTCGCGGATGTCGAGCCAATAGCTGATGTCCACGCTCATGGGCCATGATTGCCGCCAAGGAAAAGTCCTGCGGGTCCGCGTCGCGTTCGAATGCTTCGGCATAGACAGTGAGCAAGTCCTCTTCAGTCGTGCTGCCCCGTCCTTACTGAGCACCGCCCGTCTGGCTGTACACATGTCGATACTCGACCCGCCCGACAAACCCCGATTTCCTCGCGAGCCGCACGATCCGGCTGTGGCGTGAGCGTCGTTGGATTGAGGTCAGAGGCTGGGGTGAAGGCTTCGTCATGAATTCATTGTAGCGGCTTGACCTTCACGCCCCCAGCCGCGACTCGCCCGGATGGCGAACTCCCGCCTGATCTGCTAACCGCCAGCGGGGGAACGCCGGACCATTGAGAGGCTGTGCATCGTAGTATGCATCGCGTCAACACTGGCGATCCAAAGCGACCGCCAGCGGCACCCAACATCCTGTGTTTACGGCCTTGTCAGTGCCATCTCGCTCCCGGATTAAAAGCCAATTGGTGGCACTGGCTTCCCGTCTTTGATGCGGAGTAAGAAATCGGGATCTGCATATCGCACCTGTCGATCTGTCGTGTTTGAGGCTCCTCCGTGTCCCATGACCATCGAGATGTTGTCACTGTCCGGTTTGGAGATGTACAAGCCCCTGCCTCCCGGCCCCACGAGAAGTGACTTGTTGAATTCCGCCTCGTTGGAGTAGATACGGCCAGACACGAACAGGTTTCCGGTGATACCTACGTCACCTGTCCCGGCTTTCAGTGCAGCCAGCGTATCGCCAGCTTCCTTCCAGGACTGATTGATTGCAGCCGAAGCAGTGACTGCACTGTCGCGAGCTGTTTTCGTTTCCTCCTCCAAACTCTTCAGCCGAGTGTCCACCTCTTGAATCACATTCACCTTAACGTATTCAATCGCGGCGTTCGCTGACTCCTGGATGACGTACAAGACGGTGGTGTATGCGGCAAGGATTCCTGCGAGTGAGGTCAATCCAAAGAAGCCCATCACCTTCCACGTGGTGGCTTTGGAGACGATGTAGTAACGCTCTTTGAAGTGTGTTTCGATCTCTTTGAGTTGATCCGGGGTGAGGCTCATGGGATTTCCTGGGGCACGAGGGAGGAACGCCAACCCCGCAATCCCCCCCCCTAAATTGTCAACTTCGATGAAGGGGATTTACACACGATCCCCAGGGTGGGGCCATCCAGTCATAGTCCCCCATCCCGAAGGGATCTCAGCCCATAGCCGGTGGTCGAGCGCAGCGAAAACCACCGGTGGAACGTCGTTGAGGGCAGCCTATCCCGGAGGGATTGCAGCACTCGCCCGATGTGGATCGACACGAGTACACACATCGAGAGCGGCACCGCTGGCATCCCTCCGGGATGCGGTCGCAAGCGGGGGCCATGTTCCGGTGGTGTCGCTGCGCTCGACCACCGGCTATGGGCT
>JANPCU010000058.1:0-43134 GCA_031431195.1 Planctomycetota bacterium
GGCGCCCAATTGTTCGCGTGTGGTGCAGTTGAAGGTCTCCATGGCGGCGTTGCGATGCGAGTTGACGGCCGATTCCGAGATCTCCAATCGACGACCAATTTCTTTCGTATTGACTCCATCGCATTGCAGTTTGCAGATTTCGAGCTGCCGAGCGGTCAATTGACTCAACAGTTTGCTGGCAACGTCTTCCGAGGCGGCATTCACTTTCAGCTCTGCAACGGCAATCACGGCGGCCTCTCCGTAGCAGCGGATGAATGCTGTGCGAAAGTGCCGGCCCGCCACACTCTCGAGAGTCAATTCGGTGGTCACTCCATTCAAATAGCAACGCGAAAAGGCGGCCTGCACTTCGTTTGTATTAATCGCGAAGGTCCAAAACTGCTGTTCGTGTGTCGTGGGAACATGCGAAGGGAAGTCAATGATCGACGCAAACCGCAAGAGTTCACCGGAGCTGGACAGGAAACTGATCACCTGTGGACGGAAAGGAAGTGCTGTGGCAACCGAGAGGTTCATGCGATCTCCTGATGATCAGAAATCGGGCGAGATTCGGATCGACGTGATCGGAATCGCGAGGGGCGAGCGCGGACAAAATACTACAGCGATTTTTACTCATCGACGAGTGCTTCACGAACTCTGCGTTCCAATAACGGACTTCTCTGGCAGAATCGCCCCCAAATCACAACGTTTCCTCGTATCCGGTGCCTTCGCCAGATTTTCGCAGTTTTCGCTGGACGATTCGCCAGATTCCAATCGCTTTAGCCAGATCGAGTGCCCAGACCCTATTGAAAAGTCGCGTATTGCTGGCACTGCTGAAACCGGAGAAGGTAAGCACTCACCCAGAAATCAACCAGAACTGATGTGATCATCAGCGGTGGAGATTTCGAGGCAAAAACAGCACTCCTTACTAACTAGGAACGGACTCATGGTCGCAGCAGTAAAGAGAACTCGCTCGTCTCATAGTATCGCTCGCGTCAATCGACTGGTGCGTCTGCTATTAATGATTCAGGATCTCCGATTCTTTCATTCGTGGCAGTTGCAAGGCCCGTTGCGAGTGAGCAAACGCACAATATTTCGCGACCTGGCCGCCCTGCAAGATGCAGGCGTCGTGCTGGTGTATGACGCCCACAATCGGCAGTATCACTTCACTGGCGTGGACCTGTCCCGCTGATTGCTGCTGTTGTGCGTCAACAGCAGCAATTCTGGATCGTTTGGAATTCACCAAGAGCGGGTGAGTTTCCCGTTAAGAATAGCTCGGATCAAGAGGTTTTCCTGTTGAGGCGATCGGACAGAAGAAGCTGACCGTGGGATAGGCTTCCAGCCTGTCTTTTCGCGGGAGTTGACAGGCTGGAAGCCTATCCCACGGGACAGACAAGTCTGACCGATCGCCTAATATGATGCTCTGACGATCCATCTGAGACAAGATGGGCCGCCGCATGGAGAACATCGGTTTCGCCGGAGAGCGGGGCTCGGTGCGGCAGGCGTTAAGATACCACACACGCCCTGGCCTTTTTTGCAGTGTCAGGTTCCCTTCGCGACGGCCAGGATTCACTGCGAGTTCATCGGGTCGAAGATGGTCCCGTATCCCCGGCGCAAGTGACCTCCAGGTGTCCGCTCAAGTCGATCCGTTGGAGGTCGCGTGAGATTTCAAATGCAGCTTGTTCCAGGAGATGTCTGGGGCTGATCTTGTGCAGGTCATCACTCCAGGGCGGATCGGCGGCACGTTTTCGCGTCCATTTTCGCAGCGCGGGTGGGTGGGCGTGAGGGGTGTCCCACAATCCCTCGACTTGCCGCAAGGTTTGTTGGGTGGCCACATCTCTCAGTTCTACGATGATCCCCAGTTTGATCGGAGCTGTGGTCTGGAGGTAGGTGATCTTGGAAACCACGGCCTGCGTGGCTGGGACATGACCGAGCGCCGCCAATTGTTCGTCCCAGGTCGTGGAACTGGGGGCGCAGGCAGAGGCTGTCCCGACCAGGGACAATTCTGCTTCCACAATTCTCATGAGTTTCGCTTTCCGTAGGTGTGCGGAGAGAGCCCGTTGAAATTCGCATCGCAGATCCCACGGGCCTTCACCCAAAGCGGGTAGGACAATCGTCGGAACGGCGGCGGCTCCGCCTGCGTCAAAGGGATCGCGAACCCAGGTATGCACTGGCCTGCGGGGTTTATGCCGACACCCCACGAACTGACCACATACTGCGAGCAGCGCGACCAACAGTGATCTTCGGCTGACGGGAGACGGGGCCATCGGAACACGCCTAATGAGGAACGGGGAATATGGAGCAGGGGCGGGTGTCCGCATCATTTCCGCAAGGTGGTGGGCAGCTCATGCTGAGTGGTCTGGACCAGCAAGTTGTCGACTGCGGCCTCCAGTTCTTCGATGGCCGCGTCGTCTGCGGACCGCTCGCGTGTCAAGTCGCGTTGCAGCGCCTCGATCAACTGTCGTTGATTGCGGATTTCGGTGAGCAATTCCGATAAGTCAGCTTGCACCAGCACCGGCGGGGACGGGAATTCGACCGGAATGACATGACGAACTTGAGGAGGAGTTGTTGCATCCTGATCGCTTCGAATCGTGGAGGTGGTCTGGACCGGACTCACGAGCGCGGTGCTGGTCGTCGGTTTCCAATTCGATGCGATCGTCGGCGGGGACTCCACTCGAACGGGTGGTGCCGGAAGAGTCGACATCGACACTGGACTGGTCGCGTTGTCGAGATGCACGATGGTGGGTGGAGCGGAGGCCGGGACAGGGACCGGCGGATCGGGAATGACCGTAGTCACCGCTGGGACGGATCCGCTGAAGGACCGTGGTGCAGGGCGTTCGTCCTCCTCAACGCACGTCACCAGTTGCACGGGGCGGACGGGTGATGGCCCGCAGGCAGGGGGACTCAAAGTCCCCGACGGGGACGTCACGGCGACCGCAGTCTGGATCATGGATGTGCCCCCCCATGGGACAGGCTCGTGATTCGATACCGGCAGGTGGGCTAACTGTGGACGGGTCGCGTCCTCGAGATGCACGATGGCTGGTGGAGCGGGAGCGGGGACAGGGACCGGCGGAACGGGAACGACCGTGGTCACCGCTGGGAGCGATCCGCTCGGGGAGAGTGGTGCGTGGCTGTGGTCCTCCGCCAAGTACGTCACCAGTTCCACAGAGCGGACTGGTGAGGGCGCGCACGGCGCGGGAATCAAAGACTCCGACGGATACGTCACGGCGACCGCAGACCATCGCCGGGAGTCCTCACAGGGCAGTTGGCGGAGCGACAATCCCGGGGGAGTCACGACGATAGTATTCCAGCGCGGTCGAGTCGCGGAACATCCGGTGCCGCACACCAACAGGACCAGGATCAATAGGTGGCGAGACATGGGAAACTCCAAAGGGGGATGGGAGGTGTGAGTCGAAGCAGTCAGCCATGAGCAGTCAGCAGTCAGCCAGACAACTCGTCTGAATCTCTGGCTGACTGCTGACTGCTGATCTAGTCGCGAACGGGGAACACAAGTTCGATTTCCAACCGTAGACCACACAGGCAGATCACCTCGATCGCCTGCGGATTGGTGCTGTCGGGGAGGAGCCGGACCGTCGGTGCCGTACCGGGGTGTTCGTCGCAACCCGACGAGTCCGAAAGACCGATTCGAATCGGGCGGTTTTCCCGGAGGGTGCGATGTTGCGGCAAAATCGAACTGTGGTTGCTGGATGACATGGGCACCGACTCCGGAAGGTGAAACGTGATGACTCGTCCTTGATTCAAGGAATTGAACCACGGAGGCACGGAGGCACGGAGAAATCAATAGAGTATTGATTCAAGCTCGGCGCGAGAGAGTGGGTTTCGAGTGGATCGCCGGTCTCTCTCACGAGTCCTGGACACTTGCATTTCTCCGTGCCTCCGTGCCTCTGTGGTGAATTCCTGGCTGGATCGACGACTCGTCGAGGAGCCCTCTCCGGCGCATGTCGCGACGAAGGGCTTCCTCGGCGGCTTGCAGAATGCGGCAGACGCGGGCTTCGGAGAGGTCCAGAACCTCGCCGATTTCCCGCAGACGCAATCCGTCCGTGTAGTACAACGTGATGGCGACACGTTGTTGCTCGGGAAGGAGTTCGATGGCATCGGCCAAGGCTGGCCGGGCCTCTGGGGAGTTCATGCCCGCTTGACGCAGGTCGTCACCGAGAGTGCGGGCATCGACGGCCGACTCCAACTGGTCATCACGCCCGACCCGCTCGAGCCGGACGGCCTGTTCGCACTCGGCGATCTCGGTCATGGTCAGACCAGTCAACGCCGCAATGCGATCCGGGTCCGCCTGTTCACCGAGTGTTCTGCGCGCCTCTTGGATGAATCGCCAGTGGCGCAGCAGTAGCTGAGGGACGGCACAGTTGCGGCGGAGTTCATCGAGGATTTCACCGCGAATTCGGAGTGCCGCGAAAGTACGGAATTCGCAGCCGCGAGTGCTGTCGAAGGCAGCTGCGGCTTCGACCAAGCCCAGCAGGCCCGCCCCTTCCAGGTTGTCGCGATCGACATGTTGGGGAAGTGTGACCAGCAGCCGCCCGAGCACTTGCCGCACGAGCCCCAGATGGTCTGTGACCAACGAGTCCCGAGTGTCGCGAGCGACGACGGATCGATATCGGGTCTTTCCAGCTTCCATGCTTGGCCTTTTGATCGAAAACCATCCTGATACGTGACAGTGGTGACTTACCGCTCTGAGCGGTGGGGCAGCCATTCCTGTCTGCCTGTTCACGGGTCACGGTGGACTCGGACCGTCGGAAAGGAGTTGCCAGAGGACATGGAGGATTCGTCCGAGTACGAACACCACGACGAAGGCTCCGAGTCCGGTCCCCAGAACCGAGTCGGGCTCGCGGTTGGCCAGGACGCCACCCAGAGTGGCGAGGCTCGCGGCCAACCAAGCGGCACGGGTCGGCCAGAGGGCGGTCGGTCGTATAGGACTGTGAGTGTTCATGGATCGGTGAACTCGCGAGCGGTCAGCAGTCAGCCAGAAGCCTCTGTTGCGGTCTCTGGCTGACTGCTGATGGCTCAGCATGCCTTAAGCGGCCAGTCGAGGAGTCGCGGTCAGGGCGACCTCGGGGCCGGTCGGGGATTCGAAGACCTCCTCGGTGCGAATCACGGAGACGGTTTCGACACGCTGTTCCTGGGGAACTTCCTGGTAGCTCAGGACCGTGACATCGGGGATCTCGCGGAGCAGGAGCTTTCGCAAGGGACGGCGCAGGCTGTGGTCGACGACCAGCGACACCGGTGGGTGCTTGAGGGCCGCCGTGCGCAGCGTTTGTTGAGTCTTGCGGATGAATTGTTCGAGGGCCTTGGGAGGCAGGACGACCTTGCGGTCCTTGGTCGAGTCGCGGAGGCGTTGCTCCAGGGCGGGATCGAGCATCACCGCGCAGAGGACACCGCGCGGATCACGCCGTCGTTCGCAGACGACCCGCCCCAGGTCCTCCCGCACACGATCGGCGAGTTCCTCGGCTCCCTTCTGCGTCACTGCGTGATTGGCGATCGACTCCAGGATCAGGACCAGTTCCGTTAGGGGAATCCGCTCGGCGGCCAGCAGCACCAGCACTTGATGCAGCACCGACATCCGAATCAGTTCGGGCCGGATCTCGTCCACAACGGTCGGCGCGAACTGCCGCACCGTCTCCAACATCGTTTTGAGATCCTCGCGGCTGATCAACTCGTGGCCATGTTGCTTGAGGAGTTCCCCCAAATGCGTGATCAGCACGTTGATCGGATCGACCACGGTGTAACCGAGGGCTTCCGCTTGGCGACGGAGTTCGTCTTGAATCCACTTGGCCTTGAGTCCAAAGGCGGGCTCGCGCGTCGGTTCGCCGGGCAGCACAACCTCACCCTCGGGCGGGGCGAGGGCCAGCCAATGATTGAGTCGGAGTGTGGCCCGGCCGACTTCTCGACCGGCGATCAGCACGCGGTACTCCTCGGGATCGAGTTCAGTGTTGTTGGTGATCCGAATCTGCGGAATCCAGACTCCGTGTGTGCGAGCGAACTCTTGTCTCAGAGACGTGATTTGCGCGGCGATCCCTTTCTCTCGTTTCTGGATCACCAGAGGAATCAGGCGGGCACCGACCTCGATGACCGAACGATCGGTGGCGAGAAATTCCTGAAGTTGAATGGAGTCTTTGGCGGAAGCTGTGGTCTCCTCCTCGACAGGAGCGGCGGGACTGGCAGTCCGAGGGCGATCCAGCGACCGCAGCCACCAGAACAATCCCCCCGACAACAATAGAAAGGGCCACTTTGGCAGCCCCGGTGCGAGCGCCAGGGCCCCGACGAGGAGAGCGCCCAATCGCAGGCTGCGGGACTGGAGATGGAGTTGATCGCCCAGTTCTTCGCCCAGGTTCCGCGCCGAACCGGACTTGGTGACCAGGATTCCCGAAGCGGTGGCGACAATCAGTGCCGGAATCTGGGAGACCAGTCCATCACCGACTGTGAGGACTGAATACAGTCGGATCGATTCGAGAATCGACAGTCCGTTGATGACTCCCGAGGCGACACCGCCCAGCAAATTGATGGCGGTGATCATCAGGCCCGCGACCGCATCGCCTCGGACGAATTTACTGGCTCCGTCCATCGCTCCGTAGAAGTCGGTTTCACGGGCGAGTAGTTCACGGCGGCGGCGGGCTTCCGCGTCGCTGATGGAACCGGCGTTGAGCTCTGCATCAATCGCCATCTGCTTGCCGGGCAACGCGTCGAGGGTGAATCTCGCGGCGACTTCCGAAACTCGCGAGGCCCCCTTGGTGATGACCACGAACTGGATGATCACCAGGATCATGAAGATCACCAGACCGACCACCAGATTGCCGCCGATGACCACTCGGCCGAACGCTTCGACAATCTTGCCACCGGTGCCATCGAGCAGAATGAGCCGCGTGGTGGCGACATTGAGTGCCAGCCGAAACAACGTCAATAACAGCAACACTGACGGGAATGCGGAGATTTCGAGCGCGCTGCGGGCATTGATCGAGACGACCAGCAGCACCAGCGTCATCGCAATGCTGGTCGCCAACCCCATGTCCAGGATGAATGCCGGGACCGGCACGATCATCACGAACAACACGCCGATCATGGCCAGCGAGAGCAATACTTCGCTCTGTGGGAACCAGCGAACAGCAGTGGGGGAGACGGGAGCGGTCATGGAGGAGGAAGGCTGATGGAGGAAGGAGGATGGCTGATGGCTGATGGCCACGCGATCAGGTGCGTCACCGGGACATGAAGCTGAGGCTCAAGGCTTTGAGCAGGACCACCCACCCATCGAGCAGGACAAACAGCAGCAGCTTGCACGGTGTCGAAATCACGACCGGCGGCATCATGATCATCCCCAGGGCTGTGAGCACCACGGAGACCACAAGGTCAATCATCAAGAAGGGCAGATAGAGGCAGAACCCCATGATAAAGGCGGTCTTGAGCTCGCTCGTCATGAACGCTGGAACGAGCACTCGCGTGGGGATACTGCTCGATGTGGTTTCTGCTGGCAGATGGGCCAGCTCGCAAAACAGCGCCAGGTCGGACTGTCGAACGTGGTTCAACATGAAGGTCCGCAAATGTTCTTCGCCTTGATGCCACGCCTCCATCACCAATAAATCCCCATTCAGATAGGGGCGGACCGCGTCCCGTTCGATCGCGTCCATAGTCGGCCCCATGACAAAGGCGGTGAGGAATAACGACAGTCCGATGATCACGGGCGTCGGCGGAATCTCCTGCGTGGACAAGGCCCGGCGAACGAAGGAGAGCACGATTACGATCCGCGTGAAGGCGGTCATCATGACCAGCGCTGACGAGAGCAGACTGAGCGCACCGAACATCAGTGCGATCTGGACCGGGGATCCCTGTGTCGAGGTCGGCGCTTGCAGCGCCTCTTGCATGAAGTGATCAATGCTGGTTGACATGCTTCTTCCTGGAGCGAGTGCGTGTCATCGGGGGAACGCCGCTCCCGTACGGTGCGGGCGTCTCAGGGGGCTTTATTGGAATGAATGGCGGTCGCCTGGGGCCTCGTCGCGGACTTGGCTACTGGCAGGACTGCTCGCGCATCGCCTCCCCCGGCCCGCCGTGCTTGGTAAACGTCATGAAACGCCACCTCCGCTGAGGCTGTGGCGACTTTGGACTTGGATGGCGACGATGGGCGTTGAGCTTTATCCGCCGCAGCGCGACGTCCTGTCGTTTTCAGGCTGGCCAACAGTCCGAGGGGGACGACCTGTCGGATTCCGCCACCATCGATCGCCACCAACACCGTTTGATCCTCGACATCGACCAGGAATAACCCGGAGCGACGGGGCAACGCCAGTGAGGACGACAGCTGGAGACGACTGGCCGTGTGACGGACATCGAGCGCGGGGCGAACTTGATAAATCCAACACACGCCTCCGAGGGCGAGGAGTCCCACGACTCCGAGCATTCCGAAAAACCATTGGAAGAGCCCCGTCTCAGCGGCTCTGATCGTGTCCGTTGGCGAGAGCAATTGGGGGAGTGTGGCTGATGGTGGAGCGGTGAGTATCGGAAACAGTCTGGGCGAATCGGCAATCGGCGCGGTTGCGGCGAGTTCCCCCTCAGCTGGAGTGACCGTCTCCTCGGCCGCCACCCCTTCGATCGGATGCTGAGTCCCCTCGAAGATTCGCCCCTCGGTTTCGGGAATCGCCTCGCTCCAGACGTCATCAAACGAGGCGATAGACGAATTGTGAAATGGACTGAGCTGCGTCTCCGGGTCATCCACTGTCTGCGCGAGTACGGGGGTGATCGACAGCAAGAACAGTCCGCATCGCAGAACATGCCGAAGGGTGAACATCGCGATGATCCTCTAGTGGGCGGCGGCAGACATGGTCGCGACCTGCGGCGGCGACTCGACTTCAGTGATCCGGACCGCATAGGCGTCGTCGACGACCACGACTTCGCCTCGGGCAAATCGCACTCCTTGAGCGAGTAAATCGACAGGGTCGCCGATCAGCCGTTCGAGTTCCAGAACCGACCCTTCGCCCAATTGAATGAGCTCTCCCATGGGGAGGACCACTCGCCCCAGCTCCACCGAGACCTGCACGGTCACGTCCATGAACCGGGACATGCCGGAACCGGGGCCTACGGACTTCGCTCGGAGCGGTGGGAATTCGGCGGGATGGATCGCGACCTGGGAGTCGTCTGTCACGGGTGGTTGATAAGTGCTCATGGCCGGATTCTTCGTGCGGGTGACGGAAGAGGAGTTGCGAGTGTGGAGGTGAAGGAGTGCGTTAGAAATGTCGACAACGAAGAAGTTTCACCACGGTGGCACGGAGGCACGGAGAAATCCAGGAGTGCCTCATTCGCAGTCATTCAAGCTGGGACCTTGTCTGTGTCAGGGACTGGAGCTCTTTCGAAGGGACTGTTCGTCTCTTCGGTCTGGAGCTCCGCCCATCTGCGCTTCCCCCGGAATGTGAGAGGTTGCTCGGCATGCCAGATTCTTCTCCGTGCCTCCGTGGTGATTTTCTACCTGCCTCTCAGGTGTCAGCACGGGGAGCGGGGGTAGTCATCTTGGATCGGAGAGGAGTCCGCCGATTTCAAACGCGCGATGGGTGCCGACACGTCCGGGATGTCCACCAAACTTCGGTTGTCCGGAAACACGACAGACCATCGGCTTGTGAATCGACTGATTCAGTAACAGGACATCTCCCACTTGCAGGCGAGAGATTTCGGAGACTTTGAGGTCGGTAGACCCCAGTTCGACCACAGCGGTCATCGGCAGAACCCGCGCCAAGGCTGCGAGTGGTTTGGATTCCTGGGACAGCTTGGGAGGGGGGGCGTCGATGCTGGAGTCAATCAGTCGCGCCGTCGCTTCCTGGGGCAGCACCCAACTTAGGGGAGCCGAAAAATCGTCGAACACGAGAATCCAATCGCACTTGATCGTGGGCAGGGCGTGCCCCAACAGTCGCGATCGGCTGGGCCGCTCGATGACCTGCGTGAGTACGAGCGGGGGAGGTGCATCGGCTGGCCAGGCTTGCACGAGTGCGGGCAGCAGCTGTTGCAACAGCATTTCGAGGACGGCGAGTTCCGCGCGACTCAAGTCGCGATCGGCTTCGGGCGAGATTCCCGGAGCGCGCCCTCCGAGGATGCGACTGACGAACTCCAACGCGAGGGATTGCGAGAGAGCCACGAGCGAGGGGGCCCGCTCGGAACCAAAATGGACCTCGAACCCAAACCCTGGATCGGGCAGTTCACCCACATGGGATCGGGAGTCGGAGGTCGCGAGGGTTGGCGTGCGGAGTTCTCCGCCGCCACAGAGCTGCCCTAACACATCGTTGCCGAGCGTCGTCGCGTCGGTCATCCAGCGTTCCAGGACTCGAATCGCCGCCGGTGAGATGCGCCGACGTTCGCGAAAGTCGTAACGGGTGGGAGTGGCATTCATTGGATATTGAACTCCTCGAACAGGACATCCCGCACGCGATCATGACCATCGGGACAGAGCACGACGTTGAATTGATCCTGAATCTCGCGTCGCAACATGTTGAGTCCGGCAGCTCCCCGAATCTCAGCCGTGTCTTTGTCGGACAAATGTCCAATCAGCCAATTCTTCAAGATGGAGGATTGCGATTCGATGAGCTTGCGAACAGACTCCTCGTGCCGCCGCTCGACTTGCAACGTCAGTTTCATACGCAGGTAACGGTTCAGCCGCCCCTCGTCCAAATTGACGACGACCTCGCCGAAAGACAGATAGATCGGTTCTCGCATTTCCGGTGTCTCGTCCGGCATAGCGACGACGGTTTCGGTTGCATGCGGCAGAAATCGTGGTGTGGCATAGCCGACTCCGCCCCCCACAAGCGATGAGACGAGACAGGCAATCATGCCCGATTTCGACTTGGGGGGGGCGCCACCGGAGGCGTCGTTTGTTTGCGGCTTTTCCGCCATCGCTGTTCTCCGGATTCCGTTCCGTGTGTCACGGGCATTCCCGCCGTTACATTGACATATCGCCCCCCCCCTTCGAGTAAATGGAACCTGTGATGTCTGAGTCGATTATTTTGGTCGGGATAACCTTGCGGCCTGCATGTGCATCTTCGCGTAAGAAACGGGTTCAACGCAGTGCTGCGATCTTGATTCAGAAGTGAGGGGAGACACGCACGGAGAAGAGTCCCCTCGCGGTGAGTGGAATAGAGGCAGAAACATTTTCCGCCCCGAGGACGATCCGACCCGGCGCAGGACTTAAGCCGATCTCACCAAGACGCGTCCGGGCTGCGGAATTGCTGTGGGATCGTGGTTGCAATCGTTATGGCACGCAGATTGCTTAATGTCCCTGCCAGTCGCACAATCAGGGGAGTCGTTTCATGTACGCAGGGATCTACAACGCGGCATCGGCCATGGATGCGGCCGAACGCTGTCATGAACTCACCGCACACAATCTCGCCGCCGCAAACATCCCTGGATATAGCCGACGCATTGACGTGGGCCAGGCCAGTGAGCAGCAGTCTGGCTCCCAGACCAAGATCGACTTCACGCCGGGGAGCCTGCAACGGACCGGGCGACCTCTCGATGCAGCCCTCGTCGGGGAAGGTTTTTTCACCGTGCAGGGAGCGGATGGCAGCTCACTCTACACACGGGCGGGTGATTGGTTCCTGAACTCCGAGGGAGAACTGACCACGGTCGACGGCTTGCCGGTCCTGGCCAGTGGTCAACCGGTGCGACTCCCGTCGACAGCTTCGGAGAACGATCTGACGATCAGTGAAACCGGTGAGGTGCGAGTTGGAGAACAGTCGTTGGGGACGTTGGATATTGTGAAGTTCGACGACCCGAATGGCCTACAACCGGTGGGGCACACCCTGTTCCAAGCCCCTCCCGAGCTGGCTCCCACCCCGTCCACCGCGCGCGTCCAACAAGGGGTTCGGGAACTCTCGAACGTCTCGATTCCACTGGAACTGGTCCGCATGCTCGCCGGAGTCCGCAACTACGAGGCCGCCCAACGCGCCATGCAAACACTCACCAAGTCAATCTCACAACGAGTCGAGAGTTAGCAGTCAGCGACCAGCCAGTGGGAGAGCCACTCTGGCCATCAGCCATCAGCCATTCACAGTCGAGGAGTCTGTTCCATGTTGAGAGCCTTATACACCAGTGCCACCGGAATGCGGGCGCAGGAAATGTTGATCGACAACACGGCGAATAACATCGCCAACGTCAACACCAACGGGTTCAAGCGGAGTCAGTTGGACTTCGCCGACCTGCTCTATTCCACCTTCAAAGCGCCCGGGACCGAAGTTGCCGCCGGGCAGCCTGCCCCCACGGGATTGCAGATCGGCAGTGGCGTGCGGGCAGTGGGCACGACCAAGGTCTTCTCCCCGGGAACATTCGCCCAGACCAGCAATCCACTCGATGTCGGAATCGAAGGGGATGGGTTCTTCAAAGTCACCCTGCCCAACGGAGAAGCTCGATACACGCGGGACGGAGCGTTTCGCACCGACTCCACGGGCCGGCTGGTCACGGGAGATGGGTTTCTCCTCGACAGCGCCGTGACGATTCAAGACGGGATCTCACTCTCGAAGTTGAGTATTGGAGCCGATGGAACCGTGTCGGGGATCACAGCGGGGTCGCCAGAGTCCTCGGTCAACCTCGGGCAAATCCAATTGGTGCGGTTCCTGAATCCCGCCGGGTTGAGCAGCGAAGGCGCGAATCTGTATGCCGCGACTCCCGCTTCCGGGGCGGAAGTTCAAGCGGTCCCCGGACAAAATGGGATGGGGATGCTCCGGCAAGGCTTCCTCGAACGGTCGAACGTCGAGGTGGTCAACGAATTGATTTCATTGATCACCGCGCAGCGCGCCTACGAGGTCAACTCGCGGGCCATCCGAGCCGGTGACGAGATGCTGTCGACGGCCAACGAAATCGTCCGCTAGTGCTGGTATCAGCAGTCAGCGATCAGCTATCAGCCAGAGATTCAGGAGAGTCGTCTGGCTGACTGCTGACTGCTGACAGCTGATCGCTCACCCCCGCACACAATACCCAGGAACTCTCTTCCCATGACACATACCCGCAGCATCACGATAGTCATCGCGTGGGGAGTGCTGGGCGCTCTGCTGGTCGGAGCGCCCGTGAGCTTGGCGGCTGATGGCCCCCTGTTAAAAATTACTCTGCGCGATCGCGTGCGCACCACCGATGGGGTACTCCAAATCAAGCACGTCGCCCAGCTCGAAGGCCCGTCGAAATCGGCCCTCAAGCGTTGGGGAGAACTCGATCTGTTGGACGGCTCGGAAGAGACTCCGGAGGAGCTGCGAATTACTCGGTCTTTGATTACCGCACGGTTGCTCTTAGCCGGCTGTCAAGCCGACATGATCACCTTTGCCGGAGCCACCGTCGCTGAGGTGGAGCGGATCGAAGAACTCGACCAGAACGATGTCGAAGTCGAACGACTCACTCAACAAGAAGTGGCCCGTCAACTCGGACTCGATCCCGAGTTGGTCGAGGTCCGACTGCTCGGTCCGTGCGTCGAACGACTCAAACTCTCGGGGGGCGGCTCACCACTCGGCGAATTGGATGTCATTCCGCCCTTGCCACGCACGAATGATCCCCGCATCACAGTGCGCTGGATCGAAGGGGGAGTGGTCAAGTCCACATTGACGTGCGGCGTGCGGATTCGCGTCTCCCGGGACTGGCCCGCTGCGGCCCGGGACTTGCAGGTGGGACAAGTGTTGATCGCTACGGATGTCGTCACGCAACCAGTGTGGTGTCATTGGACGGAGATCGCTCCACAGGCCGATCAATGTATCGGCAAACGACTCAAACGCGGGCTGGTGTCTCAAGCGAGCTTCACGCTCGCAGACCTGGCAGTTCCCGGTCCCGTTGTGGCTCAACCCCCAGCGGCCCCGGTCATCAAACCTCGTGACCTGATTCGGGTCACTGCGACGCGCGGCAACTTAACGGTGGTGCTGCCATCAGCTGAGGCCCTGCAAGCCGGTCGTCCCGGTGAACGCATCCGTCTCCGCAACCTCGAATCCCAACGTGTGATCATTGGAACGGTCGTCGCGGCGGGCGAGGTCGAGATCCCCCTTCGATAGGAACACTTTCCAATTTCGTCTTCAGTCCGCACAGACAGGAATGTCAGTGCCACTGGGTCAGGGGGCAGACATTCCTGTCTGCCTGCTTGCTCAAGACGTTTTGAGAAAGAGCATGAGGAACCAATCTGTCATGGAAGACATCCGAATTTCGAAACTCGTGCGGTGCCTGCTGGCCGTCTGTGGTCCGTGCATACTGGGCTATTGTTGGGCGGACGCCGCGTACGCCGAAGCACTGTGGAAACGCCACCAGCCCGAACAAGGTTTGCTGTTTTACGACACGCAGGCCCGACGCGTCGGGGACTTGCTGACGGTCGTCGTCCGCGAAGACTCGAATGTCCGCAACCAGGACAACCGGGGTCTGGGCAAAAAAACTAGCCTCAAAAGCCTACTGAAATTTGGGGCCAAGTCCGATGGAGGTTTCGCGACACAAGCCTCAGAAGGTGAAATGGACTCGGCGTTGGAGTCGAACCGCAGCTTCGATGGGAAGTCGTCCTTTCGCAGCCAACGGGCCTTCGATGATCGTGTGACTGTGACTGTTATCGATGTCCTCCCCAATGGCAACCTCGTCTTTCGGGGCTGCCGACAGATTCACATCGAAGGCGATCAACGCACGCTCGTCGTGACCGGCATCGTTCGACCATTCGATGTGTCTGCAGATAACACGGTCAACTCGCGACTCGTATCCGACTTGCACATGAAGTACGAAGGCCAAGGCGCTGAGGAAGGCTTCATCCGGCAAGGCTGGCTGGGCCGCACGGCCAACAAGGTCTGGCCGTTCTAGCCATCAGCCATCAGCAGTCAGCCAGACACCTATGCAAGACCCTCTGGCTGACCGCTGACCGCTCGCCCTTGGCGTTTTCACCCAGTCCACATCGAATCACTCTCACCGGTCCCCCACCATGAACACCCGACAACCAGATTGCCGCCTCCTCGTGGGACTCATGCTCACGCTGCTGCTCCACGTCCCCATCCAGGCGAACGACGAAGTTCGTATTCGCGACCTCACGGAAATCGAGGGCGTGCGGACGAATCAGCTTGTGGGTCTGGGGTTGGTGACGGGACTCAATGGCACCGGCGGCAAAAGCCCGATCACGCGGCAACTCGCCGTGAACCTCATCCAGCGCTACGGACTCCGTGTCGATCCGGAGCTTCGCGCCCGGCTCCGCAACGATACCTCGGAGAAAACGGATAACCTGAGCGTGGTGACGGTCACCGCCGATCTTCCGGCGTTCGCCCGCAATGGCCAGACCATTGATGTCCTGGTGTCTACCTTCGACGATGCCAAGAACCTCGCTGGGGGGCAATTGATCATGACACCACTGAAAGGGGTCGATGGGGAAATCTACGCGGTCGCGTCGGGAGCGATTTCGACGGGTGGCTTCGCCTTCTCCGGCGACGCAGCTGGCGCTCAGAAGAACCATCCCACGACCGGACGGATCCCGAACGCGGCGACCATCGAGCGTGAGACCTGCACCCCGATCGGCCAGAACGGAGTCGTACGGATGCTCCTGCGGCAGTCCGACTTCGAAACGGCTCGTCGCATCGCGCTTGCCATCAATGTCGAACACCCCGCAGCAGCCCGTGCGATCGATTCGACCACTATCGAGATCAACGTCCCGGCGCTTGATGTCAGCGATGTCCCGGCCTTCATTGGTCGTGTCGGCAACTTGAAGGTGATTCCAGATCGTCCCGCGCGGGTCGTCATCAACGAACGCACAGGCACGGTGATCATTGGAGAGCATGTGCGGCTCGCACGAGTTCTGATCACCCACGCCAATCTCTCGATCACCACGGCGGAGTCGCCGGAAGTGTCGCAACCCAATCCGTTCAGCCAAGGGGAAACCGCAGTGGTTCCTCGCACGCAGATGAACATCCTGGAAGAAAAAGCGTTTGTGAACCAGATCGATCGGCAAGCGACCGTGGGAGACCTGGCGACAGCCTTGAATGCCCTGGGAGTGACGCCACGTGATTTGAGTTCGATCTTCCAACAACTCAAAGAGTCCGGCGCACTGCACGCCGAGCTGCTGTTCAAGTGATCGGGGAGGCGTGTGCGCACTCCGAATGTCGGTGATTCTTCAGCGAAGATGACTTACCACGGAGGCACGGAGAAAGAGAAGAGAATGACGATCTGATCTCGCGCAAGAGTGGGGCTATCTGCCCCAGCAGCAATCAAGATGCCGATCATGGTGCCGATTCGAGATAGCCACCCGATCGTATTCCTCCGTGCCTCCGTGGTGAACTCTGGATGGTCACCGACACCTGCGACACCCACCCACCCGGTTACTCTCATGTCCCTCAGTCCACTCACCAGCGTATCGGCCACTGCCGACTTTCCCAGCACGACATCACCTGATGCTGTCGCCCGGCAGGTCGAAGGACTCTTCGCCTCGTTGTTGCTCAAAGAGATGAGAGGCAGCAGCGAAGAAGGGGGACTCTTCGGCGGCGACTCCTCCGATGTCCTCGGCGGCATGTTCGATCAGTACATGGGCCAGGCCATCGCCGATGCGGGCGGTTTGGGCTTGCGTGACTACCTCGTGAACCAGGCCCGCACCACTTCCGACCCACCGACCACTTCCCAATCCTTGTGATCCCTGCCAACAACTGCCCTGGACCGAGCGACGAATGTCCTTGGCGGGGCCTTGATTCCCGTTTGGAGAGTGACCATGCCCCAACCTCAACGAACTCCTGTGGACCCGCCGCATACTCCGGAGCCAGCGGTCGCTCTCGTGAGTGAATGTCGTGACTATCTCGATTGGGAAGAGCTGCGGCTTTCGTCAATCTTGAAATGCCTCCGCGACAGCCCTGTGGGCGGAGCGGCCTCGCCGTTCGAAACAGCCTTGGGCGAGGTCTCCTGGGATCCTGGTCCGGGAATGATCCGCCGCGAACGGCTCAAGGAACTGATCGCCACCGTGTGCGGAATTCAGTCATCGCAGGGCACGATGACGATCCTGATGGGGCGACTCCCGGCTCAGGAGGCGGCAAGCCTGCAGGAGCGTCGCGACACAGTCCGGGGCCTGGCGCAGGCCGTGCATTCCGCAGCCCGAGGCTGGATGCGGCAGGTCGCTCTCCTGGAACTTGGTGTCGAGTACACCTTGCAGGAACTGACCGGTGGCCGCTGCCTCGCGGTGAGCTACGACGACCATGGTCAGATTTCGACCGGCAGTCTCCAACCCGTCATCAACTTCAGGACGTGAGCCGATGCTCTCTTTCGATACCAGCCTCACCGCCTTGCGTGCCGCTCAGATCGGGCTGCGCGTGGCTGCCAACAATCAGGCGAATGCCGCGACGCCCGGCTACCACCGGCAGCGCCTCCACCTGGGAGAACGTGCTGCGACGCCGGTCCATGGTGTCGCTGTGGGCACGGGCGTAAACGCACTTCGCATTGATCGATCGGTCAGTGCCTTGACGCAGTACTCGCTCAATCAGTCGATCTCTCAACAAGGCGCTCAAGAAGCGTCGCTGGAAACCCTACGAGCCGTCGAAGGTGTGTTCGATCCCCTCTCTGGGGGTCTGACGGATCGTGTGAGCCAGTTCTTCCATCAGCTCGATCAGTGGACCGTCAATCCCGGCGATCTCACCCAGCGCCGCGCGGTGTTGCAAGCGGCGCGACAGATGACGGGAGCCTTCAATCAAGCCGCCGATCGACTCGACACGATTCAGACCTCGGTCCATCAGGAGATTGCTGGGACGCTGCGCGAAGTCAATGGACTCATCCAGCAGGTGGCCGAGTTGAACGGCGAAATCTCTACATCTCGGGGGAGCGGACAGGAGCCGCTGGACTTGCTCGACCGCCGTGATGCGCTGCTGGAACAGCTTGCCGGACTGACCGACGCGCGTGTTCCGCTGCGGGCCGATGTCGATGATGTGGTCACATTGGCGTCCGGTGCCGTATCTTTCTCCACACAGCCCATCGCACTGGTGCTGTCGACGAACGCCCTGGGAGAGCGCGAGATCACTTGGAAAGGCGGAACCACAGCACTGGAGTTCGCCTCGGGGCGGTTGGCCGGTTTGCTTCAGGGCGGGATCGATCGGGTCGATGCAGCTCGTGGTCAACTCGATACCATCACGCGCACACTGGCCCAGGCCGTAGATCAGATGCACTCAGCGGGTGTCGGGCTGTCCGGTCCGGTCCAACAGTTGACGGGCGTGCGGGCTGTGACAGCTGTCGATGCGCCGCTCAATCAAGTCATCGAACACTGGCCGCTGACTGCGGGACGAGTGACGATCGCTGTGACCGCAGCGGCGACCGGAGAACGCCAGCTTTACGCGATTGATGTCGATCCCGCGCGGGACACTCTGGAGGACATTGCGACACAGCTTTCGGGAATCTCCCAGGTGTCGGCCACCATCGATCCACGTACGCGGTTACTGTCCCTCGCGACAGCGCCCGGATTTGCGGTCGACTTCGCCGGAGGACTTCCCACCGTCATGACGCCTTCAGCGGGTTGGACGGGGACCGCCGCCGGACATGTGAGCGGTCGACCCACCGGATCCGTCAACGGGGAGTGGACGCTGACCGTCGTACAAGGGGGACGAGTGGGGGTCGACGCTGATGTGCGGGCCGAAGTCCATGATGCCTCGGGCACCCTGCTGGGCACCGTACAACTCGGATCGAGTTATCTGCCGGGGAAGCCGATCGTCATTGCCCAGGGAGTCGAGTTGCGATTCGATGCGGGCACCTTGGGGACGGGCGAGACTTCGACTTGGGATGTCATTCCCACTCCGGACGAAGTCGGGCTGTGGCCCGCCCTTGGCCTGCGCAGCTTCTTTCAAGGGGACTCCGCCGGGAACCTTGCCGTTCGCGACGACCTCTGGAACGACCCTCGGCAACTCGCAGCTGGGACGACCGCTCGGCCTGGAGACAACTCGATTGCCCGACGACTGGCGGCCTTGCGGGATGCCGGGTTGCCGGAATTGCGAGGGCAATCGGCTACCGTCGCGCTCGATGGACTGACGGTGGAGGTGGGGGCCGAGACGGCAGCGGCCAGTTGGTCGGTCGATCAGGCTACGGCGCTCTCGACCTCGCTACGACAGCAACGAGATTCGGTGTCGGGAGTCGACCTGAATGAAGAGCTGGCGAACATGCTGACATACCAGCGGATGTTTCAAGCGGCCTCCCGATTCTTACGGGCCGCCGATGAGAACCTGCAAGAACTCATGACTCTGGTGAGGTAAATTGTGATTCGAGCCACTGATCTCTCCACCATCGGCGTCACTCTCGAACACTTGCGCCGGCAGTCGGTGCAATTTGCACGAGCCCAGGAGCAAGTCTCCTCGGGACGGCGGGTCAATCGTCCCTCGGACGATCCCGCCGCGCTGCGCATCGGACTGCGTGAGACCCGACGGATCGAGTCACTCGACGCGCGCACCCAGGTTCTCGATCAGCTGCGCAGCACCCTCTCCCATACGGAAACCTCGACTCGCGCAGCCCACTCGCTTCTGGTTCGTGTGCGGGAGATCGCGCTGAGCGCTCGACAATCGACCGAACCCGCAGAGCGACACGTCTTGGCGCAGGAGCTCGGCACGCTGCGCGAACGCTTGATCTCAATCGCCAATAGTCGGAACGGGGGAGTCGCCCTGTATGGGGGCACCGCGTCGGATCGCCTCCCGTTCGAGACGGCACCCGACGGCACCGTGACGTATGTCGGTTCCGAGGAGCCGATGGTCGCCTCAAGCGAACTCGGTGACCAGTCTGCGGTGTTGCCCGTTGGCCGGGATGTCTTCCAGACCACTGCCGGGACCGACGTGATCGACACCTTCGCCGTCATCGCCGATCTGCGGTCGACGTTGGAGGGAGCCGCAAGTCAACCGGCGACGGTCACTGACCCGCAGTTCGCCCAAGCACTCGACGACCTCGAACAGCTGGGAGATCACCTGTTGGAGTCGATCGGCACGCAAGCACTCGCCCTGGAACAGATCGAATCGGCACAGAGCCGTTTCAGTGACCTCAAGCTGGAGTCCGAGACACTCCGCTCGCAGGCTTTGAGTGCCGACCTGCCCCAGTCAATCGTCGCGCTGCAACAAGCGCAGACGCAGACTCAATTCACGATGGCGGCGTTGTCGAAACTCTTCGACACGTCGTTGTTGAACTTCCTGTCGTAAAGGAGTCCTGATGTCCCCTCCCCCCTCCGACGATGAACGTCTCCCAACACGCGATGGTCCGCCGCGCCGGGTCTCCCGAGAGTCGAGTACCCCTGCGCGGCTTCATCGCATCGCGGCGATGCTGCAAGATCCGCTGCCGGAGGCCACGACGGCACCCTTTGGCCTTCGCTTCGATCGGGCGCAGACTGCGCCGCCTCGGCCGCACCTGGCACTCTCCGCACATCGAGTCTGGACGGAGATCCTCAACTCGGCGTTCGGCGACGATGTGGACACCAGCTTGATTCATGACTTGGCAAATCTGCATCCCCAGGTGACTGCGACGATCCTCCGGACCGTCAATTCCGCACAGGGCGGAGTGATTCGCCCGGTGCAGGAAGTCGGATTGGCGATCGAACTCCTCGGTCTCCGCCGACTCCGGAGTCTGGCCACGGAGCAACAGGAACGCACTGCGCCCCCAGCGGTCGCTCAGGTCTCCGTTGAGTTCTGAAAATCGACTTCCGGCTCCCGACCCAGACTTCCTGTGGGCGCACTCGCTCCGCTTCGAAGACTTCGCGTCGCAGCTAAACGTCAGACTCCCGACTCCCGCCCTTTCTCCCAAGTGCCCCATGATTGTCATCCTCGGTTGTATTGTCGTCATCGGCTCCGTGTTGACCGGCTTCTCGATGGCGGGTGGACACTTTCACTCGCTGGTCCACCCCTCGGAAATCATCACCATCGGTGGCGCTGCACTCGGCGCGCTCATTGTCATGTCGCCGAAGAAGGTCCTCATGGACCTGATGCACGGAGTCATCCACGCGATCAAAGGTTCGCCCTATCATAAGCGGGTGTATGTGGAATTGTTCTCGATCCTCTACGACCTGTTTCGCATCGGTCGGCGGGACGGCATGCTGGCCTGGGACACGCACCTGTCCGCTCCGGAAGACAGTCCGCTCCTGCAAAAATATCCCCTCATTCATGGCAATCACCATGTCCGGGATTTTCTCTGCGGGGCGCTGCAGATGGTCTCCGATGGCCGGGCCACACCGGCGCAAGTGGAAACCTTACTCGAACGCGAAATCAAAGTGATGGAAGACGAACACCACGCCGCCGTCGGAGCGCTCAGCAAGACAGCTGACGCCCTCCCAGGATTCGGAATCGTGGCCGCTGTGCTGGGGATCGTGGTGACGATGGGTGCCATCAGTGGCCCCGTCGAAGAGATCGGACACAAAGTCGGTGCCGCACTCGTCGGAACCTTTCTGGGGATTCTTCTGTCCTACGGATTCTTCGGGCCGCTCGCTGGTCGCATGGAGTATCTCGGCACGCAAGAGTCGGCTTTCTTTCGCGTGATCGTCGGAATGATCGTCGAGTTCCTGGCTGGAGGGGCACCGAAGGGAGTGGTCGAAATCGCACGGCGCGGAGTGGGCACGGAACACCGCCCCACCGCCGACGAGCTGGCCGAACTGTTCAAGACCGTAGAGTCCGGGGGATAAGCGTCCCCATCTCGGATTCACAGCTTTCAGCGGTCAGCTATCAGCTATCAGCAGTCAGCCAGAAAGTTGCCAAGCCATTCTGGCTGACCGCTGACCGCTGACCACTTCCACATCGACAAGGAGAGATCGCATGGCGGGTAAAGGGGGAGGAGCTTGGAAGGTGGCCTATGCCGACTTTGTGACGGCGATGATGGCCTTTTTTATGGTCATGTGGTTAATTGCCCAGGATCAAAAGGCGAAGGAAGCGGTCGCCAAGTATTTCAATGATCCCTCCGGCTTTCGGCCGATCGGCCTCTCACAGAGCCCTTCGGCCAATGGCTCGATCTTTGAAGAGACGAATCCCGGGAACACTCCCGACGCCGAGAAGGCGCTGCATCAACGTGACGGAACCAGCGAGTTCGAGACCAGTGTCGCCCGCGATTGGGTCCACTCCAATCCGGAAAGGCACGCCCGTTTACTGGCGTTGGCGAAAGACATCAAATCCCAGTCTCAGAACGCGGAACCCGTTCAACAGAAGATCCTCACCAAGGAACAGCACGCCAGGGTTCAGTTGGCGCGGCGTATGCGACAGGAGTTGCACACCGAGATTTCTTCCGTCGAGCAACCCACGGCTCGGCAAATGCTTGAAGTCGCTGAGTCATCCATGAACTGGGATCAAGTCGCCCACGAGCTGCTCGAGGAATAGACACGCGGCTTAAATCTCGAAAGGGATCACCACGAGGGTCACGGAGGAGGAAAGTAACCACGCAAGATACGGAATACCAAACGCCACGCATCCGCAACCAACAGAGAAAGCGGCCAGCAATCAGCCAGGTACGATTGTCCGTCGCCATGCTTCACCCCAACGGGGTGACACACCACAGCCCAGGGTCGCGACGCAGGAGCGCACCCTGGGTGAACCGGGCCGCGAGGGAACGAACCCTGAAGGGGTTCTACACACTGCGTCGGATCGCGAGCGAGCGTGTGTACAGCCCCTTCAGGGCAGTGAACTCTGCGCCTGACTTTCCCTGGGTGCGCTCCTGCGTCGCGACCCTGGGCTATGTTGTTTAACCCCTTCGGGGTACAGGAAATGTCCCTGCCTTCGATTGTTTGCGAAGCGTGCGTAAATACTGTCGGGTCCATCTAGCGTTTGGCCCGGTACGCCACGGCCAAAATGGTGGCGACGGCGGCGTAGAGCTGGGGCGGGATGGCGCGGCCCACATCAATGTGTTTGTAGAGTGTGCGGGCCACGGGTTTATTTTCGGTGACGAGGATTCCGTGTTGCCGGGCGACTTGTTTGATACGCTCCGCGCGTCGCCCAGAGCCTTTCGCAACGACGAGGGGGGCTGCCATCTCCGGGGAATACCGGATCGCGATGGCCAGGTGAGTCGGGTTGGTGATGACTGCGGTGGCTTGTGGGACATTCTTGATCCCGCGTTCCTTGCGGGCTTCGCGTTGCAGTCTCCGCTGACGGCTCTTGACTTGCGGGTCACCTTGTTCCTCGCGGGCTTCTTGCTTCTGTTCCTCGCGGGTCATCATCAATTGACGTTCGTGCTTCCAGCGCTGGAGGGCATAGTCTGCCAAGCCGACGACCAGCATCGCGACTCCCAGCCAGAGCGAAGTGCGCGAGACGATCAGTGACATGTGGACCAGTCCCAGCCGCAGCGGGAGTCGGCCCAGAGAGTGGATCACGGGCCAATCGAGCGCGACGCGCCAACCGATCACTCCCAGGACCAGCAGCAGTTTCCCGACCGTCACCGCGAGTTTCTGAAACGACGCCCCAGAGGCGATGCGACTCCACCCCTGCTCCGGAGAGAGCCGTTCCCACTTCAGCGCGAGCGCGTCCACTTGCCAATGAAACCCGGTCTGCGCGAAGCCCACCGCCCATTGCAAACTCCACACAATCAGGAGTGGCGTCAAGCAGCAGGCGGCGATTCCTCCCATCAACCAGGCGACGCTGGCCTGAGTTTTGACGACGGTCCAATCCGTTTCCGGCAGTTCGCTCAGCGCTGAACGCATCAATTCAGCTGTGCGTGCCAGTAATGTCGGCCCTTGCCACTGAAGCAACAGCGCGACGACGAAACAGACGGCTCCGATCATTAAATCGCTGCTGAAGGCGACTTGCCCCTCGGAGCGCGCTTGCTCGCGCCGACGTGGGGTCGCGGATTCGGTCCGTCCTTCCAGATCCGGTTGAGCCATGGTGTCGTGCCTTGGAGGTAGCAGTCAGCTGTCAGCCAGAACGACTGGGGAACCTTCTGGCTGACTGCTGAAAGCTGACTGCTGATGGTTGACTTAGAGCCGCTGAGTCCAGTCAGCGACTTCATACAACGAATGTTGCAGCATATTGATGAGTTCCGGCAGGCCGAAGAACATCGCCGTTAACCCGACCAGCACGCGCAGCTGAAAACCGATCGACAAGAGATTGAACTGCGGAGTCCAGCGCGAGGCCAGGAACAGTCCGAGCGACGTGAGAGCCATCACGCATGCGAGGGGAGCTACGATTCTCAGTCCCCAGGCCGACAACAAGTCCCCCAACTGGGCGATCGCCTCGGCGTTCGGTTGCCAGACCGGACCGCCGACAGGGCGACGCTCGAATGACAGTTGCAGGAAGCGATAGAGGTAGTGGTCGACATTGAGCGCCATGAAAAGCAACACGGCGAAGGCCTCTAGGATCTGACTCAACACGCCTTGGGATTGCGGCTCGAGCGCGGAGATGTTCGTGGCGAAGCTGAGTCCGACCTCTTGATTCAGATATTCGCCCGCGATCTTCGCGGGGTAAAGAAACATCCCGAGGCAGATGGCCAGCAGTCCCCCCGTCAGAGTTTCCCGCAATCCCAGCCAAACCAACATCGGTCCGTCGGGAACGGGGCCGTTCAGCGCGTGACCAGTCGTCATGCCTAAAGCCAGTGCCATTGCCAACCCGACTTTGACCGTCTTCGGTAAGCCGCGTCCCGCGAAGGGCGGCAAGAGCGAGACGAAGGTGGCGATTCGCAGAAAGGCCAACAGAGGAGTCGCGAGCTCGGGCGAGATCATTGAGCGGCCTCCGCAATCCGCTGCAACATGCGGGTCGCGTAAGTCATTAGCAGCTGGAGCGACCAGGGGAGCGCGACGATGATCACCACGGCGACCGCCGCGAGCCTCGGAACGAACGACATTGTCTGCTCCTGCACGCTCGTCACAGCCTGGAACACGCTGATGAGGATGCCGACCAGCAGGCTCACCAGCAAAGGGGGCAGGCAGAGCAACCCGGTTGTCAGGAAAAACTCGCGTGCGATTTGATAGACCTCGATGACTGTCATGGGAATCCTTTCATGTAAGCTTTCCGCGATCAGCAGGAGTAGGGTGGGACCAGCCGCTTTGGGCGCAGGCCCACCATCGCCCTGGCACGCGCCATACATGGTGGGCGAGCGCTCCCAAGCGATCTTGTCCCACCTTACGGCGACTTCGCTGGCTTCTTCTTCTCGGCGCGTTTCAGCTTCTTGAAGTTTTCGACTAACTCGACCATCAGGCCGGGGTCGTCGAGCTCGGCGAGGATTTTAGAAGCCTCGCGCTCCTCAAAGTTGGACAGCAACTGGACCGCCATGTCGGTTTTGCCGTCGTTCGACAGCTCTTTTAAGAAATTAGCGGCTTTGGCCGGTTCCATGTTCTGAAACCAGGCGGACATCCGTTTGATGTTGTCGCCTTGCAGCGAATCGACGTCCTGTTGCTGCTCTTGCAGCAACTTGGCTTGTTCCTCCGCACGCTGTAGTTCCTCGGACTGCAGTGATCGTTTCACTTCGAGTTGTTGCAGGAGGGACTCCACGGTTCCGATTTGGTCGCGGACCTGAGTCCGCAGGCCGTCGATCTCCTTTTGTTCTCCCTGGACATCGGCCAGCACCAAGCGGTGTTGGGATTCCTGCTCAGCGAGTTGGGCCTCGCGTTTGTCGAGATGTTCGGCGCGTTGTTTGATCCCCTTGCCGTAGCGAATGATCTCCTCGACGCTCATCGGCTTCGGACGAGCGGCGACGGGAAGGTCGGAGCTTTCGGCGGGCGCGGGCGTCACCGACTTATCTAAGGAGTCGTGCTCTTGCCCAGCCTCGTGAAGTGACACCGACTTTTCCGGGTAGTCGTGTCCCGGCTCGGCCTCATGCGGCGTCGCTGCCGCCACCTCGTGGGCGGGAGTACCCCACTTCATCGAGACAAAAGAGGAAACACCGGCTGAGACGGCGGTGATCACAATGAGGAGGAGGATTTGTTTCATGATGGGAGAGTGTCGATGGCGTGGTCTTCGGAGCGGCGCATCAATTGGCCGTCTTCCAGTTCCAGTTGACGGTGGTGATGGAGTTCGGACTGGTACTCGCTTTTGTCCCGCGTCAAGACATGGTCGAGGGCGGCTTGATGTTGTCGGCGTTGCTGCCAGCGCGTGAGTGCTTCGGTCGTGAGAGCTGCGCGGCGACGTTGCTCTTGATCGATCCAGTCGAGCAGACTGCGGATGTTCTCCCGAGCGGCGAGACCCGCAAGACGAGTTTCCAGGGGAGCGAACGTGGGATCGGCTGTGACGACTTCCTGATCCCAGGCCGCTTGTTCATCGAGAAGGGTTTGGCGGGCCAGTTCCGCTTCGGCTTGGGACTGCCGCGCAGCCAGCAACTCCCATTCGGCCAGTCGCGATTGCTGCGTGGCGAGTCGAGCGAGTCGGAGGAAAGGGGAATGGAACTTGTGCATTGTCGAGATGAAACCTTGGCCTGGGACGAGGTCTGAGCGATCAGCAGTCAGCGGTCAGCCAGAAGACTTCTCTCAGCTGATGGCTGACTGCTGATGGCTGACTGCTCATGTGACAACTACTCTCCCCACGCTTGGCCGAGTCGGATCAACTCGGCGCGGGTCTGGTCCCAGGCTGACGGGGCACCGGACGCCTGCTTGAGGAACTTGAGAATCTCGGGATGCAATTGGATGGCTCGATCGATTCGTGCTGTGGTCCCCCGTTTGTAGGCCCCGATCTGAATGAGGTCCTCCATCTCCTCGTAAGTGGCGAGACATTCGCGGACTCGGCGAGCTGCCTCCCGATGGGGGGCATCGGTGACCTCCTGAAAGAGTCGGCTGACACTCCGCAACACATCAACCGCTGGAAAATGGCCGCGCGCGGCGAGCTTGCGGTTCAAGATCAAGTGGCCATCGAGAATGCCCCGGACCGCGTCCGAGACGGGTTCATCCATGTCGTCCCCATCCACGAGCACGGTAATCAGCCCCGTGATCGAACCCGACGGGGACGTTCCGAGTTTCTCCATAGTGCTGGCCAGCAGACTGAAGACCGACGGCGTGTAGCCCCGCGTGCCGGGCGGTTCGCCGCGCAGCAGCCCCACCTCGCGCTGTGCCATCGCCATGCGGGTCACGCTGTCCAGCAGGAACATCACATCGTTCCCTTGCTCCCGAAAACTCGCGGCGATCGCCACAGCTGTGAGTACGGCCCGGACTCGCATCAGCGGCGGCTCTTCGGAAGTCGCGAGGACGACGATCGAGCGGGCTCGCCCCGTCGCACCGAGACAATCTTCCAGAAAGGGGCGGACCTCGCGACCGCGTTCTCCCACCAACGCGATGACGTTTAAGTCCGCCCGCGCGGTCTTCGCAATCTCTCCCAGCAACGTACTCTTGCCGACACCGCTCCCCGCAAAGAGGCCGATCCGCTGACCTCGGCCACAGGTCAGCAGCCCGTCAATGACTCGCACACCGGTTTCGAGCGGACGATCAATCCGGGGCCGATCCACCGCGCGGGGCGCGGCGGCGGCGCTCTCGCGATAGCACCGGGTACTCAGTGGTGGCCCGCCATCGACGGGCCGACCCAGCCCATCCAACACCCGCCCCAGTAGTGATGGCCCGACCGGCACACGCAGCGCTCGACCGCGCGCCGTGACCGGCAAGCCGGGACGCAGGCCGCTGGTTTCCACAAACGGGAGGAGTTGACTGGTGCCGCCATCGAAGCCGACGACTTCGCACGCCACCGTTCGACCGTCGTCGAGATGGACATCGCAAATCTCACCCAGTGAGGTGACGAGTCTGGCGGTCAGGATCTCGTGCGCGCTAAGCAGTTCGCCGGCGGTCCGGATGCCGTCGCAATCGCTGACCTGGCTCCGAAGTGTCTCGACGTTCAATTTCAGCATCATCCAATCCTTCCAGCAGGTGGCGGCGCATCTCCGCCAGGTGCGCCGACACTTCGTAACGCACCGCCTGATCGGGTGACTCCACGCGACAACCGCCTCGCGCGAGGCGGGGATCGTCGAGAATCTCGACGCCCGCCCAACCCGTCGCGGGTTCAGCAGTAAGACGCTGGTGCAGCAGCGCGACATCGGCTGGATGGAGCCAGACTCGTCCCGACGTGTGAGCCACACACTCGTCGATCGCCTGCTGGACCAGTCCACGAACATTGAACTGACCAGCGTTAATCGCCTCATGCACGATCCTCGAAGCCACTGCGATTCCGATCTCCACCGCCAAATCTTGCAGCTCTCGCAGATTCTGGACGCGGATCTCGGTGGCCTCTTCCAGCTGGAGTGAACATTCCGTGAGGGCATCGCTGAGAGCCTGCAAGATGGCCAAGTCGGAAGGACCGGGACCATTGTGTGACGTGCTGCTGGGGGGCAGTGCTGCGGTCGAAGTCCGTAACACGACCCCCAGAGGCCGCGTGGGGACCGTGATCGAGATGCGGTGGGTCGGAGAGGGGGCGTTCACGGGGTCGGGTGCATCCAGAGTGGGGGACTACTCGGCTTCGGACTGCCGATCGACCTTGGCCAGGGCTTGAGTGATCGCTTGCCGCGCTTGCTCGACCTTCTTGGGGGAGACCTGTGTGAGGAACTCCATTTCCTCTTTGAGGGCCTGTCGTGCCCGGGTCGACAAGTTCTTGCTGATCCGCTCCTGCAAGGTTTCGGACGAATCCTTGAGCGCGGTGGCCAGTGTGTTCGTGTCGACCTGCCCCAGCACTCCCTGGATGGTTCGGTCGGTGGCCGAATCGAGGTCTTCAAAGACGTAGATCTGTTCGAGCAGCTGGGCCGCCAGCTCGGGCTCCTGTTGCTCGATGGCGGCGAGCATGGCACCGCGTTGAGACTTCTCGACCGCGCGGAGGACGCTCGCCAGACGCTGCACTCGATCTGTGGAACCCGCGCTTTCGGTCGGCAGCGAGAGTGCATGTTCGGTCACCGCCTGGGCGAGTCGCCGCACCAGGATGTCGGGCGACCGGGGA
Organism: Planctomycetota bacterium; assembly: GCA_031431195.1. Lineage (GTDB taxonomy): Bacteria > Planctomycetota > Planctomycetia > Planctomycetales > Planctomycetaceae > TH-plancto1. The sequence goes on from JANPCU010000058.1 coordinate 28,749, forward strand.
TCGCGGGCCAGTTCCTGGGCCACTTTGAAACGTCGATCCTCGGGCAAAGCGGCCAGGAGTTCGGCGGTCCTCTGCGGGGAGACACGACTGATCAGGATCGCGATGGTGCGCGGCTGTTCGCGTTGCAACGCCTGGGCCAGCGCGGGGATCGGCAGTCGTTCGAGGTCGGCGAGAGGATCGTCGGTGGGAGTGCCGAAATCAGCCACAAGACTCGCAGACTTCTCGTTAGCCGATTGTTGTTTCGTAGCGGTCGCCGATGTGGCTCCGCTCGGGGGCGCGACGTGGGCCGCAGTCAGCGACAGCATCTGTTCGAATTCGATCAACAGTTCCAGGTCGACGGATTCGGTCACCGTCGAATCGAGGCCTCTGGCCTCGTCTTGCAGGCGTGAAATCGCATCCGGTTCAAGTTCCTTGAGAACAGCTTCGGCAGTCTCGGGAAAGAACCATTGAAACAGCGCGGCCGCCTTTTCGGGACCGGAGAGGCGGCGAGGTGTTCGCGGTGGGGCGGCGGTGGGCATGATGGACAAGGCTCTCGGAGGGGGAGACTTCAGGCGGCGCGACGGCGCGCGGGGAGGGCTTCGGTCTTGGAGCCGCTAGACTCGGAATTCAACCAGGCTTGAAGCACAGCTGCGGCAGCCCGAGGATTCCGTCGCGCTTGCTCCGAGACTTGATGCACACGATGGGCCATCGCCACGGGAAGCGGCGCTGAGGATTCCGAGATGGCGATCGCCGGAGTGGTCTGCCGCCTGCGGAGCGCTAGCCAACTGATCAGCAGCGCCACCAACGCCCCTACACCTAGTGATCCGGTCCGGACCCAGCTCTCCCAATCGATCGGGGATGTCACGACGGCGGCGAGGACCGGGAGAGTCGCGATCTTTGAAACCAGCACTTCGACTTCGTCATTGCGACGAGCGTCAAAGCCGACCGCTTGTTTCACAATCCGTTCGACATCGGCCTGAGTGATGTGGGTCGCCTTGGTGGCAGTGGCGGTCGTGGCGGCATCGGCGGCGTCTCCCTCCGGGGGCGTCAGGTCGACCACTGCCGCGACTGTGATGCGGCGAATCTTGCCCGGCGCTTCGCGGGTGGTATTCTTGGTCTCCGCGTTGGCGTATTGCGTTTCGTTCTCTTCTGTTTTGGAGAGCGTCGAAGAATCCGATGAGCCGGAAGAGGCGGATTGAGGCAGGTTGCTGCCGACTCCGGCCGCCCCACCCGCGCGGGGTTTCCCCGTGACGGACTCGGTGCGGATGTTCTCAGAGACTTTGACCTTCCCATCGGGATCATAAGTGGTCTGTTCGGTTTCGGTCGCGGTAAAATCGATGTCAGCTGTGACGCGGACGATCGATCGCCCCGCCCCCAGCATTTCTCCCAGCATGGTCTCGGCCTTGGTCGAGAGTTCCGTTTCGAACCGCCGACGGTACTCCAATTGACCCGCGACATCGCCATCAGAGTTGGCTGTCTCGGTCAACAGCCGACCCTCGGTATCCATCACACTGACATCCTCGGCTCGGAGCCCTTCGACACCGTGCGAGACCAGTGAGACGATCGCGTTGGAGTCCCGCGAAGTGAGTTGGACCCCGGGTTTGAGTTCCACGATCACGCTGGCGGTCGCGGCAGTGGCATCTCGCAGAAACGTCGACGACGCGGGCTTACTGAGATGCACCACCGCCGACTTGATCGAACGGAATTGCGAGATCGAGCGTGCGAGACGGCTCTCCTGTTGCCGCAACAGTCGCTGGTGAATCTGACTGGGGTCGGCAAAGAGATCGAATCCCTGTCCCGATTCGGCCTCGGCGGGAGCGAGTCCCAATTGATCCTTGATGGTCAGTCGGGCCTGTGCCAGCGATGCCTTGGGGACCGATACTGCGGAGGCTGCGAAATTAAGTTGATAGGGAATCTGTTCGGCTTCGAGAGCCGCCACGACTTCGGCGGTCTCGCTCGGCGAAAGGCGATTAACCAGCGTGGCGTACTCGGGGCGAGAACTCCACCAGGCGACTCCACCGAGTACAAGCAGCATTAACCCGCAGCCCCCCAGGCAGGCAGCGCGCTGACTCGTCGTGAACGAGTTCCAATTCGCGACGAGCTGTTTCCAAGTCTGTTGCCAGGTATACACGGGTTGTCCACTTCTGTTGAATAGAGCGATCAGCGATCAGCAGTCAGCCAGAAACCGGAAAAAGACCTTCTGGCTGATCGCTGACCGCTCGCGTCAGATCTGCATCCTCATAATCTCTTGGTGGGCGTTGATCAGCTTGTCGCGGACACCCAACAGGATCTGCAAGGAGACATCGGCCTTGGCAGCTCCCAAGACGACCGATTGCAGGTTGTCAGTCTCCCCGGTTAAGAGGGCCTGCACACCGGCCTGCGATGCGGTTTGCTGCGAATCGGCGGAGGCGATCGCGCTGTTGAGCAGTTCTGCGAACGGAGCCGACCCGCCTGCGGCGAGCGGTGGAGGTCCCCTGAAAACGTCGGGATTGGCAGCGGAGACAGGCAACAGATTCATGATTACGCCTCGCGCAGCAGGGACAGGGTCTGTTTGGTGATCTGCTTGAAGGTCTCGAGCGACTTCAGATTCGATTCGTAGGCCCGGCTGGCGACCAACAAGTCGACCATCTCATGCGGGAGATCGACATTGGGAAGTTGGACTTGGCCTTGTTCGTTGGCGTGGGGATGTCCGGGGTCGTAGACGCTGCGGAAGGGCGATTGATCGGGAGTGATGGCCTCGATACGAACTCCCGAGAGCGCGTTTGGTTGACCGCCGTCCTCCGCCAGATCGGTGAGCAGGACTTGTTGCCGCCGGTAGGGTTCGCCGTTGGCCGTACGCGTGGTCTGCTGATTCGCGATGTTGTTCGCGACGACCTCCATGTGTAGCCGTTCCGCTTGCAGCCCAGAGGCGCTAATGTCGGCGGCAGCGAAGATCTGATTGAGGTTCATGAGCACAGTCCTTACACAGTGGACAAAACGGCTATCGCGAACCGGGGATCAACGAGCGGCTCGTCGAAGCATTCCCAGCCTCGACGCGAGCAACTCTGTCACCGTTTGATGCAGTAAGGCGTTTTGATCCACAAGCCCGATCTCGCGATCGACATCGACATTGTTGCCATCGAGTCGTGTGGTCGGTTCCCCAGTCGGAGCGACCTGCGGCTGAACTGTGTCGAGCGACCCTCCGGTGAGGAGTTGCCGTCGAACTTCATCGGCGAAGTTGGCGTCGAGCCGTTGATACCCCTGCGTATTCACGTTGGCGAGGTTATGCGCCAACACCTGATGGCGCTGAGTCGCCAACTCCGCAACACGGGCGAGGGAATCGGTCTGGGCGGAAAAGCTGAGCATGCATGGTTTATCGGTAGAGTCGTTAAAGTTCTCCCGACTAACCGAGTCTAGCTAATCGGAATCGGCTCTTCTCCCGAAAGCCACACGAGCATGAGTCGTCTTGCACAGGGCTGAGTGCTTCTTCGCAGCGCTCCCCCCCGATGCAGTGGGGATCTGGCAACGGCTTTAGTCTTTTCATCAGTTGCGTGGCAATTTTACGAGGTGCTATTCGATGAAATCTTAAGACCCTAGCAATCGGCACATCGCGTGTACTGGCTCCACCCTCCCTCCTTGGTCGGCTGGACCTGTTCTTTGGATGTGGGTTGTGAGTTGGTGTCATGCGGGGCCAGCTCCGGGACGCTGGCTGTTGGGTTGCGAGCCATGTTCAATGGGGTCGCCCCCCCGCGCCGCCTACGAAGCGGCACTTGCCTCAGGAGCCTGACGATGAAGTCCAGCCGTGTCATATCCGCACTCGAACCACTCATCGTCTTGGGACTCGTCGCGGCGTTCGCCTTGGTCGGATTCCGAGGTGTGAACACGTTGATTTCTCAGAACGTGCAGCCACTGGCTGCACTGCCACTGGTTCCCGAGGAGCCCATCCCCGTCGCGCTGGCCCAGGACGAATCGGCGACAACAACGAGTCGCTGACAGCCCGACCAGCGCGACCCAGCGGACCGACTGGAATTGCATTCCGATGGAGTCGCGTTCACTCCTGGTCAGTGCCGCCAGCGACACCGTGCTCCCCAGTGTTTTTCCAGGCTTGAGCACGCCACGGATGTGGGACCGGACTCTGCAAGTCTCGCAGCGAGACAGTCGTCAGCCTGATCAATGAACTCGCGTTAAGCCACTTTTTCCGATTCCGCATCGATCAAGCCCACGCGCAGCGCCCAACGGCAGAGCTCGACTCGGTTTTGCACGCCGAGTCGCTTAAACAGACGATATTTATGACTCTCGACGGCGCGCACGGTCAGGCCGGTCATCGCTGCCGCTTGGCGCGTCGACTCGCCCTGAGCCAGGAGCCGTAGCAGTCGAAGTTGACTGTGTGACAAGCGGGTCAATTCCGTTTGAGTCTTCACTTGATATCGGCCGTTCTCTTTCGAGATGCGATTCACGAGCTGATTGGATACGACCGCAGTCCCTTCGGCGACCTGCCGGATGGAGCTCGCCAGTAAGGACAACGGGTCAGTCTTCGAGAGAAAACCCTGAACGCCGAGTGATAGTGCCTGATCAATTTGATTGTCGGTTAACTCATCCGCGAACACCGCCAGACGACACCGCTCCGTCTTGAACGCCAGCACCATCGCGATTTCGCTGGCCAATGCTCGATAGCTACAGCTACACATCACACACACATCCGGTTGCTCGTTCCGCACCATCTCGGACAGATGGTCGCAGTGAGAGATCGTCCGGCGAATGGAAATCCCATACTCGGCCAGGCGTTGCAACGGCAGCAACTCGACGAGGAGTTGAGTGCGATCAATCCAGACCACATTCTTGAGCGTGTCGTACAGGGGCATAATCGTCATCCTTGATGCCTGAAGGTGATACACGTTCGAGGTTCAGTACCTCGGTCTAGGCGAACTTTAGGAGGGGGGAGTGACAGCTTGTTGTCACACATGTTTCAACACCTGCGTGATTTCAACAACTTTCGCGATGTTCCTCGGTGAGCAGCGAATTCCATCGTCATTCCGCCGCACTGATCGTGGACACGATGACAGCGTCGCGTGAATGAGTCGAGAAAGCACCTACTACGCAAGTCGCGCCGTCAGCCAGAAGCGATCAGCCGTCAGCCAGAAGCCAGAACAACACCCTCTGGCTGACCGCTGACCGCCAATTCTCAACTTGCTCTAGCTGGCCAGTTCTTGCTCGGCCGCTTCGGGTCGGATCGACTCGTAGGCCTGGCAGATCGTCCGAAAGGACCGGATGACCTGACGCCAGACTTGGGGGTCAGGGGTGGGTAGTTGACTCAATGCCCAGCGGACCAGTTGTCCAATTTGCATCGGTAAGTCTCCCGCAGAGAGATCGAGTCCCGCGAGAATGCCGAGGAGTCGACGCTGTAATTTCATCTGAGTGGCCGGCAGAGGGCGTCCATCGGCCAGTTGACTTTCGAGCTGTTCCATCGAATTGAGTGTCGCCTGGTACAGGGCGATGATCATGTCGATTCGTGTCCAACCATGTTGACGGGAACTGGTGTAAGCTTGATGCGCGATCATGGGGCAAGTCCTGACACAAATGATGCCGCCCAGTCGCGTGACCGTCCGACGTTTGTCGTACATCAGGGACTCGGCGAACGAGTGTATTCGTCCGAGCGTTTCATCGAAGTGTTCTCTGTTGAGTTGCCCACCGGCTCGCGTTGTCATGTGGAAAACCAGAAGTGTCTGACACTCGGCCGGTTTGACCTCTCAAAACCAATCGTCCGGAACAATCGCGCCGTACTTTGATTGCAGATTCAGAATTGAAGCGATCAGCGATCAGCCGTCAGCCAGAGCGAACAGCGAGCCTTCTGGCTGACTGCTGATCGCTGACTGCTGACCGCTCCATTCTGAACCTGCTCTAGCGACTCGAGTTGCTGGTGAGTTGCTGTCCAAGCAAGCTGCTCACTGATTGCAACTGGCCCAGCGCCGTTTCCATGGCTTGGAACTGGCGGAGGAGGCGGGTGCGTTGCGTTTCGACGATCGCGTTCTGGCGGTCGAGTTGGTCTTGAATCCGCGTCAACTCCTCGGTGAACGAATCGTCGGCGGATTGCAGCGCTCCCCCCTCAGGAGCGACAGCAGCTGCGAGGACTTGTTCCAGACGCGCAGCCACGCCGCGTGTCACGGTGAGTTGCGATTCGCTGGCTGGTCCCAAGTCACCGGCGCCGAGCGTCACCCGCAGCTGCAAGTCGGCAGTGTTTGCGTTGCCGGTCGACCCGGTCAGGATTTGTCCCCGTCCCACGGCGTTCTCCCGTTGACCAGCGACCTGGAAGTAGCCCGCCACATCGGTCCCTTGCGATGACTCCGTACCCGTCCACCCGAGATCGTTCCAAGCTGAGCCTGACCCCAGCACGATCCGCGCGTCTCGACCATATGCGCCGGTCGAGAGTTGCAGCTGATCGCCGCTGAGTGTGACGCGGACATCGGTTCCGGCGGCTTGGGGAGCAGCTTGAATCGTCGATCGCAGTAAGGTGGCCAGTTGCGAACGTGTGTATGTGCCGTGCGTCAATGACAGGTTACCCGTGGACTGGCCGTTGATGGTGAGCGCGAGCGAGTCGTTGGTGCCGTCGATCACGGTGGACACGGCGAGCGAAGTCCCAGCGGTCAACTCGGCGCGGGTCGCGGCCTGTGTGATTTCGACATCGTAGGGCGTCGTACTCGCCTGAGTCTTTGTCGAACCAAGAATGAACGAGAGACCGGGATTCGACAATTGCCCGTCCAGAGCGAACAGCCTTCGGACATCGGCTTCCGTCACTCCCTCCACATCGCCCTCCAGGGCCGATGTCACTCGGGCCGTGTCGACCTCCAGGCGTCCTTTATCGGTCACGGTGATCCCGAGGGCCGACAAACGATTCATCTTCGAGTTGGCTCCTGGGATGACGCCGAGCACAGTGGACCGGATCTCTTGCTGGAGTTGACGCGCGGTGCGATTGCCCTGCAATAAGCCCGACGCGGCCCCATCGATTCCGACCTTAGACTGAGTGTCGATGAACTCCATGACACCATTGAAGGCTTCCACAAAGTCGTTCACTGCTTCGACCGCAGCTGAGGAATCACGGGCGACTTCAATCGTCAGCGGCGTTCCGGGATCGGCCTTGAGCAGATCGATGCGGACTCCTTCAATGAGGCCTTCGAAGCGGTTGGTCGAACTGGTCACGGTGATGGCCCCCGGTCCGGAACCGACCGAGACCGAAGCGTTTGCGGCGGCTTGAACCGGCGTCGCCAAGTTGAATTCCGGCCTGTCGCCCGCCGCCAGATTGTTCGTGAGCGTGATCGCGTTGGCCGTGCCGGTTTCACGGCTGGTGAGCAGTAGCCGGGTTCCGGTGGAGTCGGTGAGCAAGGTCGCGGAGGCCCCCGGAGCGGCGCGATTGATCGAATCCGCCAGACCCGCGAGCGTGTCGTTCGTGTTGTCGATGGTGATCGTCACCGGGGGACGTTGACCGACTCGTAGTTCGAGCGTCCCCTGGGTGATCGCGGTATCGGACGAGCTGAAGGCTTGAGTCGCGATCTGGTGGGCTTGAGCGAGTTGATTGACACGAACTTGATAGACCCCTTCGGCGGCCCGATTGGTGGCGGTCGCCGCGATCACCGTGTCATTGGAGAGCCGGACCTCGCGTCGACCAACGACGCCTCCTTGGGCCCGAACGAGATCCCCGCTCGATGACCGCAGGCTCGAAATCCGACCTTTCAGGGCGGTCAGCGCCGCTTGCCGACCCAGGACTCCCTGCCGGCGGTTCTCGGCGAGAGTCACCTGATTCTTCTGGGCCTCCAGCAGCCCCTGGATGACCTTGTCCGTGTCGATTCCCGAATTCAATCCACTGAAGTTGATAGAAGCCATGGGAGAATCCTTCGACCGAGGCGAGCGGAAGATTGGTGATCGATGGACACAGGCTTTAGGCCCGATTGAAGCCGTCAGCTATCAGCTGTGTGCAATCAGCCAGAAGGCATCACGGAATCTCTTGCTGAAAGCAGATCTCTGATGGCTTGAACTGACGACTGATTCAGATTCGGTTCTAGTCCTCACGCCCGCGAAGATTTTACCACGGAGGCACGGAGAAAAACAGGAAACAGTCTCCTCCTGTGGATTTCGGTACTTCACTTGAACTCCACGATCCAATGTTCCTTGAGAAGCGTGATCCATTGGACTTCTCCGTGCCTCCGTGCCTCCGTGCCTCCGTGGTAAATTCATCGCTGGATTGAGGGCTCGTTCAAAGTAAAAAACCGCCCAACGACGCGAAGTCGCTTTCGCACTTCGCGTCTGCCGGACGGTTGGGCCCTGTGCCAGGGAAGGCTCATCACATCTCCCCCGGTGTCCTTGTGGGACCGGGAGGGGCGAACCAGTACGCCCCTCCCGGTCCGGGACTCGACAACTACTGCAACAGAGAGAGAACCAGTTGCGGTTGTTGATTGGCGGTCTTCAGCACCGAGGCACCCGCCTGCACCAGGACTTGGTTCTTGGTCAGGTTGGCGATTTCCTCGGCGAAGTCGGTGTCACGAATGACTGATTCCGCGTTGACGGTGTTCTCTAAGGTGGATTGGAGATTCGAGGCCGTCGCTTGCAGGGTGTTCTGTTGGAACGCACCGAGCGTACCGCGCAGATTGGTCACGTTGTTGATGGCGGAGTCAATGACCCCCAGAGCGTCCTGGGCCTTCGAACCCGAGGTGACATCAATCTCGCTGAGGCTGTTGAATTGGTTGCCGCTCACTCCGACACCCAGAGCTTCGGTGTTTACTTTCCCGATCGCCACTTTGGCGGTTTGGTTGGCGTTTGCACCGATCTGGAAGACCAGGGAGTTGTCGACAACCGTCACGTTGCCTTGGACTCCCGTGACGGTCTGGCTTGCATCCGCACCGTCGGCGGCGAATTGGACCGAAAGGCCTTTGCCGTTGCCCGAGGTCGCGGTCAGGACATTGCCTTTCCCCGTGAAGCTGTCGCCGTCGATCGTGCCGACTACGTTGACGCCGGTGTCGGTGGCCAAAGTTGTGCCGAAAGCGGAAGAGTTCGGGCCAGCGGTCACATTAGACACGACGGACACTTCAGCATCCGACCCGAAGGCTTGTGAATAAACCCGAGTCACACCGCCATCAACTTCGGCGGTCACACCGGTTTGAGAGGAGAAGTCATTGATCCGAGAGACCACTTCTGTCTGCGACATCCCGGATTCGAGTTGAACCGCCACCCCGTTGATCGTCAGTGTTTCGTCAGTTGCGAGATTCCCAATTTGAGGACCCACAGCGGAAACGTTCGCTCGTTCCCCTACGGTGGTGATTTCCACCGCGTAGGTTCCAGACGTGGTGTCGTTCGTCGCCTTGAGAACGTTGACGTCAGCGTCGTTCGCGGTGCCGCTGATGCCGCCGCTGCCATCGAGCAGCTTCTTCGTACCGAACTGCGTGTTATTCGCGATCCGGTTGATCGTCTCGAGGGCATTGTTGATTTCGGCTTGGTTAGCGGCCAGTGCGTCGGCGTCATTGAAGCCGGTGTTCGCCGAATCAATCGCCAGGCTGCGCACCTTGACGAGCAGGGAGTTGATTTCGTTCAAGGCTCCTTCGGCGGTTTGGACCACCGACACCGCTTTGTCGGTGTTATCGATCGCTTGTCGCAAGCCCGCGATTTGGGCGCGTTGCTTTTCGGAGACGACCAGGGCGGCGGGGCCATCGGAACCGCGGTTGATTTTCAAGCCCGACGACAACCGTTCGGTCGTCTTGGACAACGCGCTGCTGGCGCGGCTGAGGTTGGCTTGGGCGTTCAGGGAAGACGAATTGTTCACAGCTGACAACATTTGATGGACTCCAGATGAGCTTCGTCACCGAATCCCGGGGACCCGGGTCGCGACTCAGCGTTGAGGGGATTACTCCGTACGGACGATCGCCGCGGCAGTCTGTTCCGCGGCTCTCCTAGTGAGCAGTGCCCCGCTGGACAACCGCAGACGAGCTGCGGTCACCATATCGGGACGGACTTCGGGTTCCGCCGCCAGTCGCGACGACCAGCGTTCAATCTCCGGCGACAGATCACGCCATGTCGTCGTAGACGTCGTCGTTTCGACGTCCTGGGACGAATCAGACGCAACCCCATTGGAGGAGAGATGCGGACCCCGAGATGCGGTGGGAGAAACATGCGACGCTGAGTGAAAACGTTCGATTTGCATAGTTCCACCTCGCACAAAGGACACACCAGATTGATCGAAGAACAACTCCGAAACTTGTTCTCCATTTCGAATGAATTTTGAGTCTGTCGTGGTCGATGACTTTGAGGGTTGCGTCGAGTTTGCAGCCGACCCTGAGAGAAAACACGTGACTTCAGATGAAAACACACCGCCGCCGCGTCAACTCCTGCCACAGTCCGTGGCGCTGTGGGGAGCCCTCCTGTGTGGACCGCTGGGAGTCGCCCTCGGATTGTTGCCCATGTTTTGGTCGCAGCGTCCAATGACTCCGTCGTTCAACCTCCAGAGTGCGGCCTCCCCGCAGGCATCCACTGGCGATCCTGCACCTCAGTCGGAGGATGCGACACCAACCGACGAGATCCCACGGTCATCGACTTCCCATCAAACCGGAGAACAGCTCCAACGGTTTTCTTCGCTGGTTCAATCCGCCGATGCCGACCTGAAAGATGGCCGGATCATGCAGGCGTTGAGTCGCTACCGTTCCGCGTCTGAAGTGATGCGCCCCACGCCCCACGTGCTGTTGAGGCTGGCCCTGGCTGCTGAAGCCAGCGGCGACGACCCGCTCGCCTGGGACTCGTTCCAGCAGGCGAGTGAGCTGGATGCCCAGGGAATGATCGGTCGAGTCTCGCAACTGGGGTTGGCGCGGATCGCCTCGCGGCTCGGCAATCACAACCATGCCATTCATTGTCTAAATCGATTGTTGCTTCAGCAGCCCACTGGAGAAGACCCCGCCATCCTGGAAGAAGCGGTGCATCTGCTGGCCCATCTCCGCTGTGGTGGCGTCTCTCATGACCGAGCCGACTGGAAAGATCTCAATCGGCTGGCACTGCCCGCGCTCAAACTCGCTCCCGACCGTTGGTCACAACTCGCGGACGGGGGGCACGCGGAGCCACCCCCTCGCGATCAACCTCCTCGACTCCCTCGACCTGAGCGACAGCCGGGGGTCACAGTCCTCTCGGCACCCGACAACAAACATCCCGATCAGACCTGGATCGCCGCGAGAATTCCGGATCAAGAAGTCCTCCTGTTGATCGAAGCCGTCTGTCTGCGCGCCGGTTGGAAGCTGAAACTGGAGCCCACCGCCCGTCAGTCGCTGGAGGGGCGTGTCGCCGGGCTGGATTTGGAAAAGCTCACGGTCGGGTTCTTGCTGGACTCGCTCCTGCACGAGACGCATTTCGACTGGTCATTCGAGGGCGATTCCATCGAGATCCGTCCGGAAGCGGACCATGTCGATCACCGCGACCGCCAGACGCGAGCCACCCGAGTCGCCTTGACGCTGGCTCCCCAACACCCCTGGGCTGGTTCCACCCTGCTCGCCTTGGCCAAGGTGGCCATGTCGTCGGGGGACACCGCTGGAGCGACACGCTGGTTGGAACAGGCTCTGCGGGTTTACCCCCGTTCCGAATTGTCTGCCGTCACCTACTTCAACTTGGGCAAGGCGCGACTCGCCATGAACCAGATCAAAGCGTCGCAAGTCGCTTTCCAGCGCGCCGTTGACTCCGGTCATGGTCAGCCTTGTCAGGCACCCGCCTATTTGTATCTGGGCCGATTGCAGTTGGAGCAAGGAGAGTTTAAGGCGGCGACCAATTCCTTGACCCGGTGTTTGGCCATCGGTCCCCACTGGCCAGAGGCCGCTCATCTACTGGCGGTCGCTCAGTTGCGAGCGGAGCATCCCGTCCATGCGAACACCGTCTTGATGGACCATCGTGCGCTCTTCGTGGAGGCCCACGATCGCGACACAGCTGCGTTTCTCTCGGCCTGTGCCCGCTATCGACACGCCGCTTCGGGGCCCTCCAAAGACCTCGAGGCTCGGGAACTCGTGCGGGCTTTGGGACCAGTGACTCAAGTTCCCCGCTTCAGCACCGCCTTGCCGCTGCTGGTCGCCGATGTCAGTCGCGAACTGGGGTTGGAAACGGCGGCCATCGAGATTGCTCGGGAGATCCTGGCTGCGGACTATGACCACGTGTGCCGAGAGCAAGCGGGACTGATGGTCTGCGAGTTGGCCGAGGATACTGAGGAAGTTCATACCGAAGTGGGCGCGGAGCTATGGCGACTCCGGGCCTGGCTCCGTCATGGGGTGCATGGGGCGGATCGGCGGAATCCTCAACTCGTCATCAGCCGCTGCCAACGGCTGCTCGCGAGCGAACTCCCTCCGTCCGAGCGGGAGGCGTGCCTGCGAACGCTCGGTTCGGCCTATGAATCTCTGGGCCGACACCTCGAAGCGGTCTATTGCTTCGCGGGCGTCCCTCCCGAACTGGCCACAGACACTGGGGAGGCCGTCCGATGAAATACGCCTACTTTGCTCTCTTCCTCGGATTCCTGACAGCAACGGGACTATCGGCCCCGCCGCTCCGGTGTGATGAAGTCCCCCACACGATGACATTCCCGAAGACGCCGTCCACACGGACCGGAGTCCCGCCGCTACGGTGTGACGATGTCCCCCATGCGGTGACACTTCCCCAGTCCCCGTCCACGCGGACCGGAGCCCCCCCGAAAGAACCGCAAGCGACAATCGCTGAACCCTCACGTCGACAACGCATTCAGAGCCTGAGAGATCGCGTTAACGAGATGAGGTCGAAGCTCGATAGTCCGCCGCCACTGCCAGTCATCGAACCGGAACCCTCACTGCGGATCGAACTTCCAGTCGTCGTACCGGAGACATCGCCTTTGGACAATCCCCACCCGTCGACAACGCCATGGCCGGTGATACCTCCCGTCCTCGTCGACCTCGCACCGACTCCCTCACCGCCACCAGTTCAGCCACCCGAGCCTCAGCTGGTGCCTGAGCCTCTACCTGAGCCGTTGCCTGAGCCACTACCTGAGCCGCTGCCTCAAGCGGAGTCTGAGCCGACAGTCGAACCAGCTCCAACACCCGTCCCGCCACGTCCCTTGCTCAATGCCCCTGCGCTGGAGTCGCCGATTCCCACACCCGCTGCGCCGGACATCCCGCCCAGTCGCGCAGACTCCCCGCTGACCCTCCCGACGGAACTGTTGGATCAGTCCATCGATCGTCAACGCATGGGAAACAATCTCTACGCCATCGGCGCGTATGAACTCGCCTTGATGAATTACGAAAAGATGTTGCAGCAGCCTCTCCCCCCAGTTGAAGCCCAGTGGGTCGAGTTTCAAGTGGCCAACTGCCAGCGGCATCTCGGTCAATTGGCAGAGGCCCAGAAAGCATATCGCCGTGTCGCTGGCGAGACCTCGGAGGAATGGCTGGGACAAATGTCGCGCTGGTGGCTGAAAGAACTCGACGATCGTGAACAGTTGCAGCGGCGTGTCGCCGAACTCGATCAAATCATCAAGACGCTCGATCAGGAGTTGAACCGTGTCCCCTGACGACCCGACTGAGTTTCCGGAACAACGCCTGACGAGTGAGTTGATGAGAATCAGCGCCCAGTTGCAGCGTGGAGATCAAGCGGATCACAGCTTGGTCGAACTGTTCGAATTGCTCCTCCACTTTGGCCGTGAGGCGGATGGAGATCCGCAGACGTGGAATGATCGGGTCCCGCAGTTCTCGGAACCGGTGGATGGCTCGCTCGACAACCACCGGTTGTCAATTCTCCGGGAGATGCTGCAAGACACTCAAACGCAGTTGCGGGGTCGCGTGTCCAATGTGGCGGAGCGTTTAGAGGCACACGACACCGCTCGACAAGCCCAGGCCAGCTACGTCCACACCGGCTCTGTGAAGCGTTACTCCGGGGGAACACATGCCACGGATGCTTGAAGCGTCCCGTGAACCATGGTGAACGTTGGTTCTATCGGTCTCATTCATCCTCATACCAACGGACTCTCACCACGGAGGCACGGAGTGAAGCCGACAAACCGAATTCTGTCCCAGCCTGATAAACGTGCCTTCGAGTGGTACTGAAAACGCCTTCTTGGACTCTGCTCTGCTGCACCTCTCCGTGCCTCCGTGGTGAACTCTTCACTCCTTCCATGACGAATTCGGAACCCGCAGCCAATTATCTGCCGCTCTCACTTTGACTCACGAGTCGCCCCTTCATGTTCATCAATCTTCGATCTCCACTGATGTTGGAACTGCTGCGCGACGTGGAGCGCTACGCTCCCAGCGCGGCGAGCGTACTCATTACCGGAGAGAGTGGGGTCGGAAAGGAATCGGTCGCCCGCTGGCTGCATGATTGCAGCCAGCGGACCCGACTCCCCGAAGTCCGGGGCCACAGCGCCGCCGTGACGGAGACGGTGATCGCGAGTGTATTGTTTTGTGAC
>JANPCU010000059.1:0-3120 GCA_031431195.1 Planctomycetota bacterium
CCTGCCTGCCGCTGCTCGGGCCACTGCGAGAGAGCCTCACCTCCAACTTCCACGTCCACCCCTGTCGGGGCCATCCGCCAAGCCTGCTGACCCCGCCACACAGGTTATATCCATGCGGAAGACCACACATGACGCTGGCTCACTCGGAATCACGCGAGTTCGCCGCTGAAGGAGTCACCGAGATTCGCCAGTGGTTGAACGCAGCGACACCACCGGACGCGGTCGCCTCTCGGTCCTCCCTCCCGGAGGGATGGCAGAAATTCCCCGACCCGCGAGGCAAATTCCTTCGAAGAGCGACGCCTGCTGGCATCCCTCCGGGATGCCGAAACCGCGAGGGCCCGTGTTCCGGTGGTGTCGCTGCGCTCAACTACCGGCTCATTTCTGTCATCCCTTCGGGATGGCAAAGTGCTGACAGCTCCCCGATTGGTTGCGGCGATGCCGCGCTGGGGTAAGCTGTGTGATCTGTGTCCCCTCTCATTGTTCTGAAGCAGAGGCCCTGCACTCGGTGTGCGGCTGGGAGAGTCAGGCACTCGCCTTTCACTGACGCATACACGCGACCGTGATCGAAGTCCGAATCACTTCAGTGCAGCCCTTACCGGTTGTTATGATCCTGGGACTTGATGCTTCAGCACGCTCCACGATCGAGGTCACTCATGGCGGGTTATTTCTTCGGCTGTCCCCATTGCCGGGCTAAGCTCGAGGCCCGTGACGCCAGCCGGGCGGGTCGCACGGTGACGTGTCCACAGTGTCAGCAGGCCCTGATCATCCCGCCACCGCCGCCGATGGGGTTGCCACTCGCACAGAGTGAAGGGAGTTCTCCAACCACGGCCATCGACCCCTCCACACAGTTCGTCGTCTCTAGCGATCCCGGCTTCAAACGGGCCATGTCTCCGGCCAAGGCATTCGCGGAGGGGACTGACACAACTCCCGCCGCACCCAGCCACTCGGGATCTGAAAAACTTCCGACAGCTGAGTCGCTTCAGACAGCGGACTCCAACACCCTGGCGGCCAGCGACGATATCGAAAGTTACAGCTTCACGATTCCTGACGCGGATACCGATGTCGCTCGCCCACCCGCTTTCGTCTTCAAGCCCAAGAAGAAGCGCCCCGAGGCCGAAGAGGCTCCGCACCCGTTCGAAGACCCGAAGAACCAGTTGTTGGCACTCGTCGGTGTCGTGCTGGCGATCGTCGTGATCGGAGCTATCTGGTCCTGGCTCAGTGGGGATGGCAAGGACAAGGACAAGTCCTCGGAGTCCTCCACGGAGGTGCCTGCCATCGCGCCTTCGGCCCCCTTCCCTCCCATCGTGCAACCGGGCCAGCCAGCTGTCGTGCCGAGCGGTTCGGGGGCGGCTCCTGCTCCGGGCGAGGCCACTCCGCCGCAGAATCCGAACCCGCTCCCGGGGGCTCCGGTGGCGGCACCAGTTCCCCCGGAGCCCTCTGCCGAATTGCCGGGAGCGGTCCCCAATGTCCTGCCCGGTGGCGACGGCCCCAGCCAGCCCGGCACAACTCCCCGCCCCCTGCCCGAGTCGACGCCGAATGTCCTGCCGGGGACCACACCGTAGGAGACTCCACAGATGCCCCCCCCCATCATGAACTTCTTGTCGATTACTCTCGTGCTGATCGTGGGGGGCATCTGCGGATGTCTTACCCCGGCCAATGCCGCCGAGCGACCGAACATCGTGTTCATTCTGGCCGACGATCTTGGCTGGGGGGAACTCGGTTGTTACGGGCAGACGAAGATTCGGACGCCGCATCTCGACAAGTTAGCGAGCCAGGGCATGCGGTTCACGAATGCCTACTCAGGAGCCCCGGTCTGCGCCCCGTCGCGCTGTACGCTGATGACCGGGTTGCATCTGGGGCATGCTCAGGTGCGGGGGAACAAGCAGGTCACGGGGTCGGACGGCAAGACGGGTGAAGGGCAGCATCCCCTCACCGCCGGGACGGTTACGCTGCCCTTGACGCTCAAGGCAGCGGGCTATGTCACCGGAGCCATGGGGAAGTGGGGGCTCGGCCCGGTCGACTCGACGGGGGCCCCGCACCACATGGGGATCGACCACTTCTTCGGCTACAACTGCCAGGCCGTCGCGCACAGCTACTACCCACCGCACCTGTGGCGCAATACCGAGAAGGTGCTCCTAAACTCCCCCGCGATACCGGGTGGCAAGAAGCAGCCCGAGGGGGACATCCGCTACGAGGATTGGGAGGGCCAGCAGTACGCGCCCGACCTAATGCTTAAGGAAGCTGTGGGATTCCTGAAGGACCACCGCGACCAGCCGTTCTTCCTGTACCTGCCATTCATCGAACCGCATGTCGCGATGCAGCCGCCGCGCCGGATCGTCGAGACCTACCCGCCGGAGTGGGACACGCGGCCCTATCGCGGGCAATGCGGGTACACGCCTCACCCTCGCCCGCGAGCCGGATATGCGGCGCTGATCACGAGTCTCGACGAGCATGTGGGCACAATTCTGCGGACACTCGATGAACTCGATCTGGCGAAGAACACATTGGTGGTTTTCAGCAGCGACAACGGGGCCACGCACTTCCATGCGGGAGACGAGGAGTTGGGAGTGGGCGGTGCGGACACCCGATTCTTCCACAGCACGGGCGGCCTGCGCGATCGCAAGGGAAGCGTCCACGAAGGCGGCATTCGCGTGCCACTGATCGTCCGCTGGCCCGGTCGCGTGGCAGCTGGGACGAAGAGCGACTACCCGACCTACTTCCCGGATCAGTTCCCCACGCTGTGTGCGGCGGTGGGCGTCGAGACACCGCCGGGAATGGACGGCGTGAGCCTGCTTCCCACGTTGACTGGCACCGGGGAGCAGACCCAGCGCAATCCACTCGTGTGGGTCTTCCCCGAATACGGTGGCCAAGTCGCGGTGCGGATGGGTGACATGAAGGTAGTGCGAACGAACCTGAATCGCCCCAACCAGACCAAGCCGTGGGAGGTGTACGATCTCGCCAGCGACCCCAACGAAGCAAACGACCTCGCCGCCCAACGCCCCGAGGTGATCCAAGCCGCCGAAGAGATCCTGCGCCGCGAGATGAGCGACAACGAAAACTTCCCGGTGAGGTTGCCGTAGACTGGGATTGATTCTCCGAGCCGGAAGATATATATATATA
>JANPCU010000060.1:0-41985 GCA_031431195.1 Planctomycetota bacterium
CCCCTTGGCGTCCTTCGCTACCTTTGTGTTAAATCCTCCTCATCTTCCCCACCCGTAAATGAGTAAGAAGAGTGTAACACAAAGGGAGCGATGGACGCGAAGGGGGAAGGAGATACATCCCGCGATGAATTCTGACTTCACCGAGGGACACTCAAGGCCGGTTCGATGGATCCCAGTCACCGATCAATGACCGTAACCTCGCACCAAAGCGGGCGAGAGAGAAGTGCTCGTTGGCCCTCTGTTGAACGCTTTGAGAGAGGCGCTGACGGAAGTCCGGATCGGACAGCTCGGTGATGGCGTCGCCGAAATCCGTTGAGGTGCGACAGCCTCGGCTGCCGAGGATTATGCACTGCTCGCTAAAGCCACCGCGATCATCGACGATGGGGATGCACCCCGCGCGGGCGGCCTCGGCGACGGTGCGACCGAACGACTCAGTCAATGTCGGATGATGATACAGCAGGGCGTCCCAGTGCCAGACGTGGGAGCGTGCCTGCCAACCGGCGGGATGAAATGTCGCTTGGCTGCCGCAAGCCGACTTCAACACCGACTGCATGGCCGCCGGACAGCCGACGAACTCCCAGTCGACATGCGGGTGCTGAGTGGCCAACTCCGAGTAGAACGCCGGGAGCGAGTCGGGCCACTTGCGGGCGGTGGGAGTGCAGATTCGCCCGATGCGAAGCCGACGCTCCTCACGAGGACTGGGATGAAAGGATGCGGTCGGCAGCGGGACGCCTTGCCAGAGTACCTGAGGAGTCTTGGCTCGGCATTTTTCGGCCAGCCAGTGAGAACAGTACACCGTATGATCCGCAGGAACGCGGTGCCCCTCCGAATGCACATACTGAGTGGTCAATGCCCCGCCCCACAGGCTGGTGTGATTCGCGGCGATGTTATGCAGGATCACCAGATCGGGATTCACCTGTCGAATGCGGTCCGAGGTGCAGTGGGGCCAGTTCAACACCTGATGCGGCGCGAACACTTGGCGTGTGACGGCGTCGACTCGCGAGAGAAACGCAACGGAATGAGTCAGCTGCGGCCAGGCCCGTGTGATGCTCCAGGCACAGGCCGCTGTGCCTCCGACGATCTGTCCGACGTTACAGACTTGCAGCAGATGCATTTATTGACTCCGGTTCCAACGGGCCTGAAAGCGATCACGATCAGCGCGCCAGAGTGGCTTGCGATTCGGCAACTGATGAGCCGTGCGATGCGACAAGTGGGTGAGCGCGAGGTCAGGCACGATGGTCCAGGGAGGGATGTCCGCAGCCGCGAAATGGTCACGGACTTTCAGCTGAAAGTCGGTATCAGAGAAATACAGATGGAGTGATTCATCGAAGCCACCGACTGCGAGAAAGGTGTCCCGGTCGACGGCGAAGCACCAGCCGGACAGCATATCTATTGAAGGAGTGAGGTGCGGCTCTCGTCGCGATTCCACGCCGCTGATCCAAGCCTGATGGGATCGCAGTGGATTGAGCAGTGCCTCGACCCACGGACCGGTGGTGAGAGTGTCGTTGTTCAGGAAGACGAGAGTCTCGGTCCGGCAGCGCTGGGCGGCTGTGTTCCAGGCGGCGGTCAGCCCTTGGCGTGGGAGAGCGAGGATTTCGGTGTGAACGTCGTTGAGATCATGCAGACGGCGGAGCGATTCCGCCGAGCTGCCGTTGTCGACGACGAGGATCGGCCAGTGAGGCGAGTCGCACTGGCGCAGCGACTGAATGGCCTGCAGCGTCAACTCGGGCTGATTGAACTGCGGGATAATAATTGTGGTGGAGAGAAGGGAAATAGGCGAATGTAGCGGCATGCGTTAACGACTCCCGAGAGGCCTGCTTTCAGGTGTTTTAGATCAACCTCTGCACAAGAGTTGGGAACACTAATCTTCGCTCATCAACGCTAATCTGGTCAGAATTAGTGTTGATGAGTGGAGATTAGTGTTCCTCTCTCCTCCTGAAGCCAGTCATCCTACTTCGCGGATTGACACGGGGACATCCGGAATCGCGGCGATGGCTCGCTGCAGACGTTCGTGCTTAGAAGGGCAGGCGGGGGCCGAAGGACGGGGAGCTGGGGGTTCTTTGTTCCAGTGATGCGGCTTGAAGTCGCGCATCGGTCCCAGTCCATCCAGGGTGCGGCGGACCTGTTCCGTGTAGAGCCCGCGAGTCGGCTCGTGCGCGGGCTCACCGATCTCGGTCGCGATGCGTTCGAGGACCGACTCGACCGACTGATACGAGAAATAGTCGTTGAGACGGCTCTCGGGAGTGACGGAAACTAGTTCCATTCCCGCCAAGGCCATTGCTCGGCGGGAGAGCCGCAGGTACTGGGCGACGCGGAAGTAATGCAGGTCCGTGTGTAGTGCCGCTGCAAGGGGTTTGGACTCATCGAAATGATACTGGCGCGTGGAACCGAGGGTTTCGATCTGTTCCGTCGAGAGTCCCCGCTGCAGACAGCGGTGGTGGAAATCTTTGAGCAGCTCGCGGTGGGTATAGTGAACGCCCAGTGAGGCACCGTGCTCGGCCCACTCTCCCCCGGGGGCAATGTGCATGTCACAGCCCGCGAGATAGAGCGTGCGGAAGCCGAGGACATACGCGATGTGAATCGCCTGCACGAGCGAATCCTGCCAGTCGGTGATGCCTGGTCGAACGGGTGTCGATACCGGTGCCGGTCGAGAGAGAAAATCATGGAACCCGACCGATGGATCGCGATCAAAGAAGACCGTGTTCGGACTGTCGCAGACCTTGCCCGTGGTGCCGGGAACCACATCCATGGCGCGACCGCGCGGGACGAACTTGGTGATTGAAGGATCGAGGTAGGTGGACCGCTGGAAGCGTCCGGTCGGGTCGTAGGCCGTCCAGAATGTGGGACGCAGCAGCCCATGCCCGGCCAGGTTGATCGAGAACTTGGGGAGCGGTGAAGCCGCGATTCGTTCGGTCGGAAGAGACGCCAGTGCCGGCCCGCCCCCGATGATCCAGCAGCCCGTGCGGGTCGGCCCGCTGTAGGCATCCACCAGCGGCATGTGGATCTCCGTTCCATCAGTGGCGAGGCGATAGAACATTGGGCGCACATCCCGTGATATCAAAGTGAAAGTGAGAAGGACACGGATGCCAGAGTCGTTGCTGGTCTGCACGAATGCCGCAGCCCACGTTCTCGGATAAGCAGGCTCGATACATGTTCCTGGAATTCACCCCAGAGGGCACGGAGGTTCGCAGAGGGGAAATCCGGCGATCCCTTGGGCCTCTGCGGTCTTCCGCGCCCTCTGCGGTGAGTCCTCTTCAGCACTTTCGAGAAGTTGTGTCGGACCAGATCCTGAGACGTGGTGACGGGTTTAGGGCCACGAGTCGCTCGACGTGTTGATCGATGCCGAGGCCGTGGTGTCGGTCGATGTCAACCAGGAGGAACTTAACCACGACGACGAACTGGTCCAGAACAGGCTGGAATCCGTGGATGAAGGGAGTCTCGAAGAGGAACCCGTGCTGCCGTTCCAGAGGGTGCTGGATGTGAGTTCGAGGCTGGAATTGTCCGTGGACGAGGGGCTGGTCTCGCTGGAATCGGTACTGGGGTTCGTGCCTGACTCACTGGCACTGGCGTTGCTGGTGGGGCTCTCGATGGAATCGCTCGACGTCCCTGAATCACTGAGGGAGGTACTCTCGTCGCTGGTGGCTGTTGATTGTTCCGACGAGATCGTCGCATCGCTGGAAGTGGATTCGGATGTCGAGTTCGCCGACAGGCTGCTCAGTCCCGAGGAGGAGGAGGAGGCGAAATCATCGCTGGTTAGGACACTCGAGGGAGCCGTCGAGTCGTCGCTGAGCGAAGACGATTCCTCGGCGGTCGTCGTGCCTGCTGTCATTGAGGAGAGTGAAGTATCGCTTCCCGACAGTGAGTCCGAGCGATTCCACGAGGGATCTGCGGAGGAGCCATCCGAGCCATCTGAACTATCTGAGCTGTTGTCGGAGCTGTGGTCGCTGGAGGCGCTGGAAGAGACGAGCGAGGACGGCGGGTTGCCGGGCGAACTGCTGCCTCCTCCACCTCCTCCATTCGACGAGAGGACAAAGTCGGTGAGCGAGATGTCGCCGCCATTCGATGGAATGTGATCCGGGAGTTCCCAGCGTTCGTCCTGGGGAGGCTCGGGCCACTGCTCGCGCGGGTCTTCCGGCCCGACCTCCAGGCGGAAACGTGGGGCGTGATCGAACAGCACGCGGACCTTTTCGATCACACCCGTCGCGAGCGGAGTTCCGCTGGCATCCTCGATCGTGACCGGGCCTTCCCAGGGGATCAGCAGCGAGCCTTGCGGCACAGTCTCGACGGCGTAACGAGCCGTCGGCTGAGAGTAGGTGCGAAAAAACTCGCGGGCAAAAGCGACCGAGTCGGACTGCGTGCGAATCCACGGCACCCACAATCGCAAACGGCGATTGCCGAACGACTGGCAGCTGTCGGGCTCGAAGTAGTTGGCTCGCCAACGGAAGACGCGGCGGGCGATCTGGCCGCTATTGTCGCGTCGGTCGTAGATGTAATCGCCGGTGAGCAGTAACCGATTGAAGATCAGCTCGCGATCCCGCGTCTCTTCCAGCGAGACCAAGTCCCGCCCCAGGCGAAACGTCGACTGCACGGAGAGGCGGCGACGGAGAAAGAAGAACCTGCCGAAGGCATCCACCCCCCAGCTGGCTTGAGCGCGGAGGGCGAGGTCTTTCAGGACTGAGCGGAGCGACTCTTCGCCACGAAACTTGGCGGACAAGGACTGTACCGGTCGATGCGGAGACTCAACCAGTTCGGGGAGATAGGTGATGTGGGTCTGGTTCACCACGTGCTGTTGCATCAACAGTTTGACGAAGCCGTCAATCGACGAGACGGTATGGGCGGCCTCCCAACTGCGATCCGGGTCATTGGAGAAGAGGTCGGTGTCCCCGTAACGCTGCGGCTGCCTTTCGGGGGGAGAGGCATCGAATCCGCCGGGAAAGACCTCATTCAGTTCGATCGACATCCCGGCCAGTCGCAGCCGCACACGACCGGGGTGCTGGTAGCGGCACTCTTCGACACGGCCCAAGTACCACCGCTGTCCGACAGCTCTTTCACAGCTGATCCAGTCGCCGATCTCAATCGCTCTGCGTTCCTGGAACTCGCGTTGCAGGACCAGTTCACCGGCCCCGCAGCCGCCCTGACGATGGAGTTCAAACCAGCAACCGCCGATGGCCCGATCGGAGAGCAGAACCGGCGTGCCTCCAGGTGTTGGACCATGATGCAGAATGCGGCGAGTGGACATCGGGAGAGCCGGTCAGCAGGAGGATGAAGTCTGAGATCAAAAACGTGAGACAAGAGGGTTCAGGGAGGTGAAGTCTCGATGGCGGGCCGACTGGCATGGATGACGAGCGTGTAGGTAAACAGCTGTTTGCGGGACAGGTCGTACTCAAACCGGACCGTCGCACAGTCGCGAAATGAGCGATAGGTCGCCGTCGCGGGATCGAAGTAGAGGAACAGGCGATAGCGATCCTCGGGTGAGGTGGAGTGAACTGCCTGACGAAGCGACTCCAGCGTGAGGAACATCTGCTCCTCCGAAAGGCGAAGATTGCCAGCGTGAGAGCCGATCTGGCCTTCAATCGCGATGTCGACCCCGCTCGAGGAATGGCCGACGAGCATGTCACCAGTCATCTGCGGGGCCTTGAGCTTGGCGAAGTCGAACGCATCCTGTACCCGCACCGAGGTCACGGGCTGAGGGAGTTCGAAGACGGTGTCAGGCCGGACGAGGGATGGACGGAAGGAGAACATGGGAGAGGGTCCGGCGGAGGGAGTAGGGGGTTGGTGGTAGGGAGTAGGAAGTAGGAAGTAGGAAGGCATCTCCGAAGTTGGAAGCCGGAGAAACTCACCACAAAGACACAAAGGCACGAAGAAGAACAACGCTCGGTGCTTGGCGGTCATGCCGGGCGAAGTCCCTTCGTGTCGTTGTGCCTTTGTGGTGAATCTCTCACTACGGTTGTGATGCCCACACATCGGGAGGCAGATGGAGATCAGCCTTGACGGTGGCGGGTAGCCAAGCCTTGCAGTCGCAGATCCCGCATTAACGAGTTCACATCCGCCGTCTCGCGGACTTCGATCGTGATGCCGCCGAAGTGGTTGACCGTGGAAGACGATTGATCGAGCTGAGACGACTGGTCGAATGATGTTGCACCAGGGCCCATCGAGGGGCCTCCCCGTGGCATCGCGCGTGAGTCAGTTGCACCACTCTGAAGAGAACCGCCCGGAGAGGCAGATGTCATGTCTCGAACGGGCAGCTGAGTGGCATCGGAGATCGAATACGATGACTGTGCCGAAGCCGGGATCAGGGAGGCTTGCCGTGTGAAGCTTGAGGATAGCGCAGACCTGGGACTCGACATCCCTGTCGAGAGTGACGAATAAGAACCGGGGGATGAACCACCGGAACTGCCATTTGGTCCACTGCCAGTTCTTCCTTGGGGCACTCCTCCGTAACCGCCTCCCGACCGGCCTCCGAACGTCGAAAGAGCATTCAACTGAGCGGCGACTGCTTGAATGGCGGACAACAACGATTGCAGTGCCGACAGCGCAGGTTGAACGTTCAGAGTGATGGGCTGCTGACTGAGGGCCAGGGCCTGCTGGCTGATGCGGCTGAGTTGCTGGCCGACCTGTTGCAGTGGCTGGAGAGCGATGGAGACACTGGCTAGCCTGCCTCCAATTCCCGCAGCCGAGGATGACGCTGAGTCCGAGGCCGACTGGAGTGACTCAACTCGGGACAGAGCGCTGTCCAGAGCTTGGCTCAGGCCGCTGGAGTCGCCCTGGATTTCGATCGTTAATGATTCAGTGGCGGGCATGGGAGGGGGAGCTTTCAGCGATCAGCTGTCAGCTGTCAGCTGTCAGCCAGAGGGAGGGAAGAGGTTGATGGTGGATGGTGAATCGAGGGAAGAGACCGGATGACGAGTCCTTGGGAACAGTGCCTTCCGATTAAGGAGGGACGACTAACAACGGACTACTTCCCCTCTGGCTGACTGCTGACAGCTCTCCTCGCCTCACACGCGCGTCACGGTGGGGCCGGTGCTGAAGGAGCGGCCGCTGAAGGCGATGAGGTTGGTCTTCTCGCCTTCGGACATGGTGAGCGACTCCCGATAGACCTTCGTGAACACAATTTTGTCGTTGGCCAAGCCCGCCGGGTCGGTGACGGTGAACTCCAGCGTGAGCGTGTTCTGCTCACCGGGCTGTGAGGTGCTGTGCAGGTTGGCCCCGGGTTGGAACATCAGTGCTTCGTAAAGCGTCAGCGGGTCGGCGGGGTTGTGACTCTTGCCGATCAACTGGGTCCATTTGGCGGAGAACGACAACTCGGTGGCCTCATCGTCACCGAGGCGGGTGTGGCCGGTGGCGATCGAGCCACGGTCCTTGACCTCGATCGTCTTCAGCTTGTGAGTCCAACTGAGGTCTCCCTCATCGAGCAGGACGGTCAGGAACTGCGGCGGCGTGGAGCCGTCTTTGATAACGAGTTCGCCATCGCGGAGATTGCGGGTGACAGGAGTGGTGGGCATGCGGAGCCTTCTGAGTGGTGAGTGGTGAGTGGGCTGGCAAGTCGACGTGTGGTTTCAGATGAGGGTGTCTTTTGCTGGCTGACGGCTGATCGCTGACAGCTACTGCGGGTGGAGGGTGCCGCGAACCGAGATGCTCCATTGGCGGAGGCCAGCGGACTTCTGCGTGGCGGGGCGGCTGAGGTCGCGCATCTCGGGTTCATTCAGGGTGAGGAGACCGACTGTGACAGTGTCTTGCTGAATGGGGAGACGCAGGCGGGTGAGTTGCTGGCAAACGGTCTCGGCCAGAGTCTGGACTTGGCTGGGAGTGGTGGGTGGCCTCCCGAAGCAGTTGACGGTGATGGAGAGGTCAGTCTGGTGCGGAGCGACTCGCCGGGCGACTGGTGATCCCAGGCGGTCGACCCAGTATTCCAGCCAGACGAACGACAGCGACGAATCCGCCGCATCGCCGGATTTCAGCAGCGTGGTCCCGGTCGGGAGGGCCAGACGGTTATGCTGGAGGATGGCTTCGAGGAGATCGGTCGGGGTAAGCATCGCGTGGTGCCAGCGGGGGAGCGGGAGCGATCAGTGACAGCTGACCGTGGGATAGGCTTACAGCCTGTCGACCTTGGCGAGGAATGACAGGCTGGAAGCCTATCCCACGGGTCAGAAAGATCTGACCGATCGCGTTAGTGGAGCAGACGGAACAGTGAGGCGAGGATGGACCGCAGGCGGGTCAGAGCGGGACCGGCAGTGGGGCGCGGGGGCATGTGGACGGTGCCGTATTCGAGGTAGACCGCTTGTGGAGCCTGGTTGGTGGCGGATTGCTGCGAGAGGTGCAGGGAGGGGCTGGTGGGAGGGGCGGCGGCAATGCGGGCTTGTTCGGTTTGCCAGTCGTGTTGTGTCTCACCAGTGTCGACGGGGACGCGGTTGATGATGTCGTCCAGGGCGGCCTCTGTGGCGGATTGCACCAGCTGCTCGCGGGCGGAAGTGATCGACTGTTGCAGTCGGTCGCGGATGCCGCTGACGGCGTCGGCGGGAACTCGGAGGGAGATGGTGAGAGGCATGGGGTGAGGTCTGGAGAGGGATGATTCGGCCAGTGAGCGGCACGGCGCTCGCCGCCGGTTCTTTTCACCGGTGTTCGTCGGGGGAGTTGGCGAAGGTGTGACATAACGGTCTGAGGGAGACGTCCCCAACATCGTTACCGGCAACTCTGCTCCCTCTCCCCCCTATGGAGTTTGTTCTGAAGGCCCTGTCGATCGCGGGGGAGAGGGGGCAGAGATTGGCCGCTGCTCGACATTTGGAAGGCAGACAACGGTTAGAGGAACCGGCGGCTAGCGCCGTGCCGCTCACGCCTCAGGCGGCTGTGCGGGGAGGTGAGGCGTGGGTCTCTAGCAGCACCCAACCACCGGTTCCGGAGACCTCGGCGGCGATGATGCGGTGGGGGAGGGTATCAATGACCAGCTCGCAATCGAGCCACTGGAGAGGCGCGGGGAGAGCCTCGGCTTGGATCAGGAAGTGGCGGGACTCCCCCTGGACTGCGGCGATTATGTCGGTCTGGGAGAGGCGGACCGTTTGCGGAATGACGACGACCGGATGCTCGCTCACGGGTCCGGAAGCGAGAACGTCGGCGGCCTGACGCAGGAGGGCGGGGCGTCCCCAGTCATGGAGGATGAGATCGTAGGGAGCGAGGTCGATGGGCATGGGGGAATTCTCATGGTGTGCCCCTGGTTCGGTCGGGCAATGGACTACCAACTCGGACGGGAAATGTGCCCGTCCTACGGCTACAGATGATTGACGGCGGCGGAGACCATCACGCCCATCACGAATGACACGATGGCCAGCACCGGCGACAGGTTGTGCTTCCATTGCTCCACTGTCCGCAGCCGCTGTTCGTGATCGCTCAAGTCCTCATGCAGAGCCAGGAGTGAGACACGCAAGTTTTCGAGTTGGACGCTGATCTTGCGGAGGGAGTCCACAAGGCGGTCGATACGTTCATCGTCGGACATTTGGGGGGGATCGTTGAGGGTTGAGGGTTGAGAGGTTGAGAGGAGGGCGGCGAAGGACTCGGATTTCAGCTCCGGTCGCTCAACGCTTAACCCTCAACTCTCAACGATCCCCTTGACAATTAGTCAGTCCCTGCGAGATGACGCAGATGGGTTGGGAGCTGAGGAGTTGTTGGTAGTGTTCGCGGGCGGCGAGGAGGGCTTGGAGGTTGGCGGCGCGGTCGGTAGTGGAGCCAGCGGGTCCGCCGACACCGTAGCGGAGTGCGGCGAGTTTGCCGTCACGCAACAGGTTGGCGATGTCGAGGTCGATCTGACCCAGGATGCCGTACAGCTGGGACGGGGTCAGCTCGGTGCCGGTGAGGGTGGTGAGGTCGGGGAGGTCCATGGGTGGGGGATCGTTGAGGGCTAAGGGTTGAGGGTTGAGCGATGAGGGTCAGAGGGAGAGGCTCTCTCGTGAGAGCGGATTCGGAATTCATGTTTGCAGAGGGATTTGAAACACTAATCTTCGCTAATCCACACTAATACAGGCCGATGCAGATCTGTGAATCAGTGTTGATTCGCGTTCCATCCTTCTCCTTCGTGACGCATAGTCTGCGAACACTCGACCTGGACATGCACTAACGAGGACTTTGCAGTTGCTCAACGACTTCTTCTCGACTTCTCAGCAGGGTGTAGGCGAGGAGGCGGACTTGTTCGTGATAGGGGAGCGGGTGAAAGTCGGACTCGGGGAGATGGAGGCGTTCGCAGGTGCGGAGGATCCAGTAGTCGAGCGTGCGGGGGGCGCTCAGGTCGAACCGGGAGGCCCCGCTGGCGAGAAATTTGAGGAGGCTCGCTGCATGTCGCCCTCGATCAAGTTGCTCAGGCGACAGGTCCAGTTCGACAAGAGAGCCAGGTCACCAGCGGTCAGGCCCGCGACTTCCATCTCATTGAAAATCGCATCGGCGTAGCGAGTCCAAGCGTCGGTGTCTGAACTCGCGGGGGGCTGGGTCTCGAACGAGACTTGCGTGTCGGAGCGCAGGGACTCGACGATAGCCAGAACGGCCACGCGCTGGTGATACAGATCGAGCTGATTGAGAGAGTCGGGGTCGCGGTCATCGGAGGTCATGACCGCCAAACCCGACTCATCTCGCAGTGGCTTTCCAGCGGAGTCGCGGGCGACTTTACGCGGGGATTGCGGGGGCACCACTCCCCGGCCTCGCAGCCGTCGATGGAAGCCGAGCGAGAGCGGCTGCATCGAGAGCGTGATCGGCTCGCCACCGAGACGGGGGAGCTGGATGACGCGGGCTGGTGAGGGGGAGAGGCCGGGGAGGTGCATGGGTAGAGACGAGAGGGGAGAGGGGAGAGAGGAGAGCCAGAGGGGGAGTCAGAGAGCGGGAGAGTGGAGCCAGAGGGGGAGGCTCTGGCTCTCGTCTCTCCTCTCTTGTCTCTTCTCTTTCTTCAGCCGCCGGCGACCTTGGTGACGAATACGGTGTCGACGGCGCTGATGCCGCCGAAGTAGCGGGCCTTGACGCGGAGGACCACATCTCGTTCAAAGGCGGCTTCGCTGTCGGCCTGTTGCAGGAAGGTCTGGACTGGCCAGATTTCGGACCAGATGAACTGGCGGCGGAAGTCACCGATGTACCAGTCGCGAGAGGCTGCGGTGCCTTGCTCGTCGATAAACGGCGAGGCGAGGACTTCGGCGATGCCGCTGATCGGGTTCGCGAAGCGGGTCTGTCCGTCTTCGGTGGCGACCGTGACCTCGGTCGAGTTGATCACGCTGCGAGCGGTGCCGCGGAGGGCTTCGGGGACGAGGACTTGTCGGACGGGAGCCACGATCGGGCGGGGCGAGCCGTCGATGCGGTCGTCCTTGACCTGGGTGGCGCGGAAGTGGAGGACTTCTTCCACATCGGTCCAGTCGTGCAGCGGGATGGCGGCGTTGAAGGCGGTCGAGGTCGTGTTGCCCGGACCGACGTAGTTGCGGTTGCTGCCGTTCGCATTGTAGAGCGACTGGCCTGTGCCCGCTGGTCGGTAGACGTAGGTGCCGGAGGAAGCATCGGCGTCGGTGACGGCGCGGACGATCGTGCGCTCGCGTTCCTGTCGCAAGTAGTAACCCAGGGCCATCGCCCGGCGGTGGATCTCGCCCGTCTGGTCGAAGGCGATCAGCTCCTCGGTGATGCTGAGGATGCGGCCTTGTTTCGACTCAGCTGTGGTGACGAACTTCTCGGCGAAGGTCGACTCGTCGTAGGGCTGGCCTTCGTTGACATCGGTCGGACCGCCGAGAGCCTTGAACCCGGCGATGCGGGCGTTGCGGACCTTGCTGGGCAGGACCGTCACCAGCTTGTCACCGATGAAGCCAGTCTGGTCTTCGTAGCCTTCAAGTACCTTGCGGCTGATGAGTTCGCCAGTGACCACTTGAAAGAGTGTGGTGCCGACGGAGGAACTCGTTTCGCTCAGCAGGTGGCTGGTGGCGTCGACCGAGGAGAGGCGGGCGTCGAAGGAGAGGCGCGACTCGCGAAGCCCTTTGAGCTTCGGCAAGACGCCGCAGGCAGCAGCGAGTTCATAGTACGAGAAGTCGTCGGGGGTGAGCTGCTTTTCGTTGAGCAGGCCAACGACCTTGCGGTAGAAGCCCGCGTGGCCGTGGGACTGGATGAGATCGCGGAGCGGAGTTTGCATGGGGAGCCTTGGAGGGGGAGGGGGTGAGTGGTTAGGGGTTAGAGGTGAGTGACAGAGGGGAAGTGGGGAAGTGGGGGAGTGGGGGAGACGAGGAGTGGGCTATGGGATGATGGCACCTCTCTGACCACGGATGGCTGACGACTGATGACTGAGATATTCCATCTGGCTGACTGCTAATCGCTGACCGCTAAAGCAGTATCAGATATGTGTTCAGCCAGGAGGTTGGAACACTAATCTCCGCTGATCTACACTAATCCTGTACAGAATTCACTCAGAATCGGATCAGCGATGATTAGCGGAGATCAGTGTTCCAATTTCCTCCTCCGGTCACTTGTTGGACTAAAAAACAATTCTGAAGAGGCGCTAATTGCGATAGCGGATGGCGGCGAGGATGTCTGGGGTGGGGCGGGCGGTGTTGTTGGTGGTGCGTTCCCAGCTGAGGGGGTTGCGGGAGCGGTGTTGTTCGCAAAGTTGGGCGCGGTCGCGGAGAAGTTCGCGGCGGGATTCGGTGGTGGGGGCTTGTTCGAGTTGTTGGAGGAACAGGGGGGTGAGAGCTGAGGGGGGGAGTTGGGATTCAGTGAGGAGTTTTTGGAGGTCGGCTTGGCGTTCGGCATGGAGGGTGCGGGACTGGAGGGAGGCGACCTGTTCGCGGAGGTGGTCACACTCCAGGCGGGCGGTGAGGAGCTGTTCTTCGAGGCGGGTGAGTTCGGCGGCGATGTCGGGTCGCTCGGCCCTCACCTCCTCTTCTGAGGAGAGAGGGGAGGATGTGCTCTCGCGGAAGGTGAGAGTCGTGGCGGGGTTCATAACGGCGTCGACGCAGACGACATCGCGGATCGACTCGACCGTGGTGCCATCGCTGGAGCGCTGGGCGAGGACGACATGGGACATACCGACGCCGGGGAGATT
Source organism: Planctomycetota bacterium (assembly GCA_031431195.1). Classification (GTDB taxonomy): domain Bacteria; phylum Planctomycetota; class Planctomycetia; order Planctomycetales; family Planctomycetaceae; genus TH-plancto1. The sequence continues at coordinate 13,043 of JANPCU010000060.1, forward strand.
GGTGTGGGCCAAGGCGAGGAAGGTGCGGCCCGATTCCGTGTCGAGGACGCGGATGTCGCCTCGGACGCGACCGTCCTCAAAGCGGGGATTAATAATGTTGCCGACGAGGTCGCGGGTGCTGCGGTCGCGGGGCTTGAGCCGGTCGGGAGCGTGGTCGAGGAAGACCGGCTTCTGGTCGTAGAGTGGCACAGCTTCGCGGAGCGCGGCCTCGGAATAGTGGTAGCCGTTTTTGGAATCTGGTCCCGTCAGAGCGACGTTGAGGACGAGTCGGGCGGGAGTGTCGATGGAGAGCGAATGGCTCCAGTCGGCGAGGTCTTCGGTGAGCGTGTCTGGTGTCATAGGTCGTGGCCGGTCCGATGCGGGAAGGGCGGTGTTTGACCTATCGGGGGCGGGTGCGCGGGAGAGGACGAGGTGTGATGATTGATGTCAAATGGACTGGTGAAAGCTGCGTTACTCAGGGGCCTCCCGGATGATGTCAGCGGATCAAACAAGCCTTGCTATTCATCAGCTGACCCCCACGACGAGTGATCAGACGCACCCGTTATGCGGATGAGGATACGCCGGGATCACTCATCAGAGTGATCCCCTGTTCGATTCGAAATGTCTTGGAGGCGATCAGGCTGATCAATTCCCTCGAACGGCTTGGGCATGCACATTCACCACAGCAATCCAGGCGGGAGATCCACTCCTGATGTTGAGCATTCGCTGTAAGGCCACGGCGACAATCGCGATGAGTGCGCTCGTGGGGGACGCTCGTGGTGATGAGCCGCAATCGCCCGTTGATCCGGGTTGTGTGGCCTCGTTGGATCGGTTCTTTATCGATGAGGTGTGGGGCAAAGTCGCTTCGCAGTCGTGCCTTCAGTGTCACCAGATTGGCGGAGATGCCGAGGAGAGTGCGTTTGTGCTGGTTGACCCGCAGCGAGTCGGGCTGGGGGTGGGATTGCGGCGGAATCGGGAGGTGTATGAACGCTCAAGTCCGCTTCTCCAGGACTGGGGAGGGTTGGACAGCCGGGCGGGTTCACTTGCCTGGACCTGTTTCTGTCGCAGCTGAGACTTTTGAGCGAGGTGTTTGAGGTGTTTATACTTCGAGCGGCACAGAGTGAGACGTTTCGGCGAGCGGGGCGGCGTCAGCCCCCTGGTTCTACGGGGTATCCTCGAAGTGCCATCCGGCTCAGGCCGGACGCTCGCCGTGGTCAGTCTAGCCCGTGCTTGGCTTCGAACATTGCACTGGGGTCTTGGATGATTCGCAGGACTTCAGCCCTCAGTTCCGGGATCACGGAGATGCCGTTCCCGCCATCGACGGTCTGCTGACCGGTCCAGTCGACGAAGTGGCCCCCCGCTTCGGTCACGATGGGGATCAGGGCCGCAGCGTCCCAAACGGCAAGGGCTGGGTCGACCATCACATCGGCTCGACCCGTCGCGACGAGTACATGTCCGTAGCAGTCTCCCCAGCCGCGCGAGAGTCGTGTCGCGCGGGTCAGGTGGGCGAACGTCTCCCAGTGTCCAGCGATGTCCCACCCACCGGACGAGGTAAAGCAGAAGACCGCTTGCGAGAGTTCCAGGGTCTGGCGGACCTGGCAACGCACGGGGGCGGCGTCTCCGCATTTGCGCCAGGTGCCCTGACCTTTCCGAGCGTAGACGACCTCGTTCAGAGCGGGGAATCCGCAGACCCCGGCGACGCACTCGCCGTGGTATTGCAACCCGATCAGCATCCCAAACAGCGGGACGCTGGAGACGAATGATTTGGTGCCATCGACCGGGTCGAGGACCCAGCGGTATCCCGATGTGCCAGGGGTCTCACCCGACTCCTCGCCGAGGATCGCATCTTGCGGGAACCTCGCCGAGAGGTGCTTCCGCAGCAACTCCTCAGCTCCCCGATCGGCCAGCGTGACCGGCGTCTGGTCGGCCTTCCACTCCACGGCGAGCGATCCCGATTCGTAGTACCCCATGACGAACTTAGCAGCTGCGGGGTACAGCGCGAGGACGAAGTCGAGACGGGCGGCGATGTCGATGTGGGGGAGGGGCATGTGGGGGATCGATACAAGGCGGGGGTGGCGTAATTCGTCAGAATTTCGCCGTCCAGGACGGATAAAGCGGCGAAATTCTGACGAATTCCGCTACTTGGACTCCTCGGCAGAGGCTCGCGAGAGCGTCCACTGGAACCAGCCGAAGCTCACCAGAGCGGAGAGTACGGCCAGCAGTTCGTGGTGCTGCTTCAGCAGCGTGTCGTACACGCCATGCAGGATCATGGCCACTAGCAAATAGTACACGACGAAACCAAACACTGCTTCCCACGACCATTCGAGATAGTCCTGGTTGCGGTACATGAGGAGCGCGACTCCCCCGGCCCAGATCGCGTGCAGGCTGACACAGGAGAGGAACCGGATGACGTAGATCCAGATGTCCTGGATGCCGTTGTAGTATTCACTGGAGTAGGTGATCCCTTCGGAGACGCCGAAGCCGACGCCACTGGCCAGTCCGACGATACAGACCTCACGCAGTGATCTCTTCTCGGACACACTGAGGTAGAACGCGACCGGCACGGCTTTGCAGAGTTCCTCGCACAGACCGACCCCAAACGTGAACCCGAAGAAGCTCGACAGAAATCCGTTGCCCTCTTCCAGCGCACAGCGGTACGAGAACCCGATGAACTGGACCACGAAAAACAGCAAGGCCCCGATCCCTCGGGCGCGAGTCAACACAGCCCCCTGGGTCGAGAATGCGACCCACTGAAACCCTAGCAGCAGCATAATCCCTACGGTTCCGGTGGCCAGTCCCGTCAGGAGTAGCGCCGGAGCCCGAGACTCCTTGCCGGGCCACATGTACAGGAACAGTCCGAGAAACACCCCGCAACTGGCCAGGGCGAATCCCCAGTGCATGAACGTATCCGCTGAGAGTAACGCTCCGTCCAACCGGTGTTCGGGGAACTGCATCGCCAGGTCGTGAAGCGATGTTGATTCCATCACCACATCAGCATTGACCTCGGGATGGTTCTCTAGCGACTGTTCGATCTGTTCGAACACGCTGCCGCTGTCTCCGAATACGGCTGACATGACGAGGGGCATCAGACCCAGGATCAACACCCAGTGCAGGTGCTGCCGCCAGCCAGCAGCGGGGAGATCGGCAATCGCTCGGCGTTGGCGTTTCGGTGGCTTTGTGGGCGAGAGCGGAGCAGCATCATCGACCAGCGGTGGCTTCTTCTTTTTCTTTTGCGGAGTCAGGGCCTCGCCCGCGAGGTCTTCTTCGGACAGGTCGGGGAAGGACGAGTCGTCGACCTCGGCTGTGGCCTCGCTGGTCCGGATCTCCTCGTTGAAGTCCGGTTCCTCAACAGGCGGTGGAGCGGGTCGTCTCCGCTGGAGCGACTTGGCTGCGGGGAGCTGCGGGGCGGGTGGTTCCACGGGCGAAGTGGCGGTCGGGCGCTTCGAGGCGGGGCGCGTCGCTGGCTTCAGCGGGGGCGGGACAGCGACGGGCTTCGGCGAGGCGGAGAGTGCCTCGGCCTCCTCCGCGAAGGGGTCGACGAACTCATCCGACACAGTGTTCGTCTTGGGCAGCGTGATCGGCAGTTGGCAACCCGGGCAGGGGACGGTCCGCCCGGCGTGGCGGTCCTCCGCCTTCAGTTTCGCCCCACAGGCTGAACAGCTCGCCCGAATCGCCATGCCCGCCGCCTCTCGTGTGTTCATTCTCGATGAGTTATCGTGGAGCAACTCTCGACGAGCGTCAAGTCTTACGGGCGTCTCGCGGATGAATCTGACATGACGGCCCATCGTATAAATTCCCCCCTTCGATTTCCGCATTCACAGAACTACAATCCCAACCGCCATCCCTCTGCGTCTCTGGCTGATCGCCGACAGCTGATGGCTGATGGCTCTCTCGTGAAAGGATTCCCATGCCTCTTCCTCGTGTGGCTCAACTTCTCTTGGAAGGTCAGCCTGGTGCTTCGATCGAAGTGGCTGGTTGGGTCCGGACTCGGCGCGACAACAAGGGAGGCTTCTCGTTCATCGAGCTGAATGACGGGTCGTGTATTTCGAACCTGCAAATCGTCGTCGACAGTTCTGTGCCGGGTTATGCCGAGACGATCAAACTCGTCACCACCGGGGCCAGCATTCGCGTGTCCGGGGAATTGAAAGCGTCTCCGGGGGCTAAGCAACGGGTTGAGTTGCAGGCGAAGACCCTCACTCTTCTCGGCCCGGCGGATGCCTTGAAGTACCCGCTTCAAAAGAAGGGTCACAGCTGGGAGTTCCTGCGCGAGATCGCCCACTTGCGCCCACGCACCAATACCTTTGGAGCGATGGCTCGCGTGCGGAACACGGTCTGCTTCTCGATTCATCGCTTCTTTCAAGAGCGAGGTTTTCTCTACGTCCACACGCCGATCATCACGACCAGCGACTGCGAAGGGGCGGGCGAGATGTTCCAGGTGACGACAATCGACCTCGACAAGGTCGCCGCTGGCACAGGTCCACTGAAGAAGCCCGACACCCCCGCTGCGGCACCCGCCATCGACTACACCCAGGACTTCTTCGGCAAGAAGGCGTCGCTCACCGTCAGCGGCCAACTCGAAGGCGAAACCTTCGCCACAGCTGTCGGGCCGGTTTACACCTTTGGGCCGACCTTCCGGGCGGAGAACTCCAACACCACTCGGCATCTCGCCGAGTTCTGGATGATCGAGCCCGAGATGCCGTTCTACGAACTCACCGACAACATGCAGCTGGCCGAGGACTTCATCAAGACCATCGTCCGCGATGTGCTGCGTGAACGGGCCGAAGACATGGAGTTCTTCAACGACCGGATCGACAAGACGATCCTGGCGACGCTCAAGAATATTTTGGATCACGACTTCAAGCGGGTCAGCTACACCGAGGCCGTCGAGATCCTGACCAGCTGCGGCCAGACGTGGGAGTACCCGGTCGAGTGGGGGATCAACCTGCAAGCCGAGCATGAGCGTTACCTGACCGAGAAACACTTCGGTCAGCCGATCATCGTGTACGACTATCCGCGCACACTGAAGCCGTTTTACATGAAGTGCAACGCCGACGGCAAAACCGTTCGGGCGATGGATGTCCTCGTTCCGGGCGTCGGCGAGATCATCGGCGGCAGCCAGCGCGAAGACGACCTCGACACGCTGCTCTCCCGCATGGCCGAGTGCCACCTGAACCCCGCCGACTACTGGTGGTACGTCGACCTCCGCCGCTACGGCTCCGTCCCGCACGCCGGGTTCGGCTTGGGCCTGGAACGCATTCTGCTACTCCTCACCGGGATGCAAAACATCCGCGATGTGATCCCCTACCCCAGGTTTCCGGGCAGTGCGGAGTTTTAGTGGAACTCACGACGCAATCGCAAAAACTTCTTTGCAAGTTCGAGGTGAATGATGTGCCGACGGATGACTCTCGTGGTAATCGTCTGCGTTCTGGGACTCGCGATTGACGCAAGTGCCGAGGACAAAGAGAAGAGGTCTCTGGCCGATGCCATCCTTGCGATCCAGGTGGATGAACTCCATTGGATCCGGATCAGTCACGCGCTTGCGCTGGGGACTGAAATCGGCATACCCGATGAGCAACTTCAAACCCAACTTCCACAGAGCAAACTGAAGACACTTCCCCGCGAAGTTGTGGAGGCCCTCAAGCAAGGCTCAGCGGCAATCCCCGCTTGGGCTGTATGTGTCACCGATGAACGACCGACGGGAATTCACGAGAACGACCCATTCAATGGCACGAGTTCCGATGCATCGCGACTGCTGACTTGTCGTGAAGCTGCGATCATTGTGCTGTCCATCCTGACTCCGGCTGGTAAGGTCAAAGAAATCGCTGGGGAAGATCGAACTTTGCAAGTCCGCGATGCCGCTCTGGCGTGGGGCCGACAGATCGAATCGCTGTCACCATCAGATCGGATTCGCGAGTGGCTGAAGCTTTCCGATAGACGCGACAAACTGTTTCTGCTCGGCTTCATTTATCAGACAGGTCATGCCGCCGCATATCCCGTTTTGGAGGCCCAGTTTTTGGAGCGGGCAAAGACTCCGGATGCGATGTTCTTTCTCGAAGCGTCCGCCTATTTTAGACACCGCCGCGCTGGGGCCAAGGAGTTCCTCGACCAACTCATCAAGACGATTCCCCATCCATTGCAGATTCAGGAAATCCGAGAGGATGATGTTAAGTTCTTCGAGGCTATGTGGAGACTGCTCACTCGATACGGCAACATTGACTCTGCCACTGACGCTTGGATCGCGGGCCAGTGTTCATCCGATGATTTGTCAGAACTGATTCAACGTTCTGTCGATCAACCGTGGGCTTATCACAGCAGGCCAGTCGAACCAGTCGAAGTGCATATCCCTGTGATGGAAGACAATCTGATCGGCTTGGTCGGGGCGGCCCTGCGGCAAGACGATCTCAATCGCCGACTGGCATTGCTGCAGTTCGCCAATGAAGCTCTGGAAGTCCTGACGAGCATTCGCCAGCATGCCCATTTCCTGGATGATCCAGACAATGGCCGGACCAGTTCTCGTTGGTTGTCAACAGCCACCGCTCTCCAGAAGATGCTTGACGACTCTCGTGAAGTGATCTCCGAATCTGGTCATTCGAGTTCACCCTCCATCGAAGCGGCAAAGCTGGTCTGGACACTCTGGGGACCAGATTCGCAAACTCGCTTGCAAGACAACGGGCAGCCGATCCAGGACTGGCGAAAAATGGCGATGGACAACTGCCGATCGCACTTGGGACCAGTGATTGTCCCCGCAGCCAAAGAGGTGTACTCCCGCCCCGAACCCATTCTCCCCGAGCTATTCCCAGAGAACGAATCGCCAAAACTCGCCGCAGAACTGTTCACAGGGACTGCCCCTGAAATGCGTGAGAAGTACGACAACCTCCCTTGGCGTTCTAAGCTCTTGGCTTTGATCCAACTTCAATTCGACACGAAAGTCAGCCCCAAGCTCTACCCTACATTTCTGAGTTTTACAGAATGGCGACCCGCCCATGTTACGGGAGATCCGCCCCCTTTCGAGACAGTCTGGCGGGAGCAACTGATGGGGCACAGTCTGGACGAGAAGGCATGGAATGCGATGAAGTCTTGGCTGGTGACAGAAGCCAGAGCAGGTCGGCACTGGCAGATCATTGCCGAAAGCGCCCCCTGCCGCCCCGGATTCACAGTCATCGTGATGCCAACCGCAGGAGCGAAGTACATGGAGCAGACCGTCCTGGAAGCGAATCTGACAGGCATGTACTCGCAGCCTGAAAGATATCGAATCACTGCACAATCCATGGAACCAATCTCCTCGGAGGAATGGCTGAAACTGATTGAGGACGACGGGGAAGACTTCCTGAACAAGGCTCCCAAACCGATGGACGCGCTCCGGGAGGAATTCGCCGAAATCAAAAAACGCGGCTTTGGCAGCCCCCGTGATCGAAGTTTCCGCATGGGCGTCGGGTTGCCTCAACCTCAGCCACGGAGATTGCGATAACGGGTTTGCACCGCAGCCGGATGCGTGATGCAACTGGGGGGACCGACCGCGTACGTGCCTTTCCGCCCCGAAGGGGCAGCGACAAATCAGCCCAGGGCAGAGCGCAGCGGCGTCAGCCGCGACGACGAGCATCTGTACCGCGTGGTCCAGTACATCGGTCGCAATCCCTCGCAAGCCGGTTTGCCTCGCGAGAGTTGGCATCGCTGGCTGCACCCGGATTGGGAAGCCTGCGGGTGGCGGTTCGAGGACGAGGTGCGTCGCCCGTAGACTGCCCCCGTAGCTTGGACCCCTAGGTCCGAGCGAGCAGCCATCGACGCATACAGCACGGAACGAGTTCGTCCGGACCTGGGGGTCCAGACTACATATATCCGGGGAATCGCCATCGCATGGCTCGTCCCCTGCGACCTGCGAGACTACACCGCTTGTCGCCCGGCCCAGTGTGCCTCGGCGACGCTCGGTCTCTTCTCGGTCGGATGGTCATGTTCCAACGTGTTGACGAAGCTCAGTTTGTGTCCGGCGAGCACGATGTCCTCCGCTTCTGGAATGCTTCCGAGTCTGAAGTGTGACGGCTTCTGCTACACCCCGATAATCGGCTCAGCCTCTTGGGCGAAATGCACGGGGCGGTTGGCGCTGGTGTAGAGCGGGGTCGCGCGGTCGATACCGAGTTTTTCATACACGGTTGAGGCGTAATTCTCGGGCGTGTACGGCGAGTCGAGGACGTTGCCGCCTTCGTCGTCCGTTTGGCCAATCACTTGACCACGGGGGACTCCCGCTCCGGCCAGGACGATCGAGTAGGCGTTCGTCCAGTGGTCGCGCCCCTGGAACTTATTCAGTCGCGGAGTCCGCCCGAACTCGGTCACGAAGCAGACCAGCGTGTCGGCCAGCAACCCACGCTGGTCCATGTCGGTAATCAGTCCCGCGAAGGCGTGGTCGGTACTCCCCATCATGACCCAGTGGCCGATGCCGTACCGTCCCTCGCCGCCCGCCTTGTCTCGCACCGTGCCGCACGAAGCCGACGTATAGATCAGATCATGGTGGTCCCAGTTGAGGTTCGTCCCGCCCGGCACATCGTCGGTCAGCGGCCAGCGAGTGTCGACCGTCACGAACCGCACTCCCGCCTCGATCAGCTTTCGTCCGACGAGGTAGCAGGCTCCGCGATGTCCCTTCCCGTACAGATCGCGCGTCTCGGGCGTCTCGTTCGCGAGGTTGAACACCTGATCGACGCGCGAGCTGGTCAGTGTGTCAAATGCTTGCTCATAAAACCGCTCCATCCCGGCGACTTCGTTCCCGCGCGAGAACCCTGCATCGAGAGCGTGCAGCATCTGCCGTCGCCCTTCGAAACGCGATCCGACATTCGCCGACAGGGGCAACAGATCCGCGACCTTCCACTGCGGGTCCGAGAGATCGTTCCCTCCGGTCTTGAAGACTCTTGAAGCTGTGGGCAAGAACCCGGTGCGAGTGGAGCTATGCTGCTCGTTATTCCCCGGCACCATGACGTATGGCGGCAGCTCGCGGCATCCACTGCCGAGAAGCTTCGTCACAATACACCCGATATCCGGCATCTCCAGCGGATTGCTCGGATGCGATCCGGACAACATGTACTGCGTCCCTTCGCCATGCCCGTTGGCCCCGCCCTTCGAGTGCCACATCGACCGCACCACCGTCAGCTTGTCAGCCACCCGCGAAGTGCGAGTCAACAGGTCGGTGAACTGCATCCCCGGCACGTTGGTCGCGATCGGGCGATGGGGGCTGCGATGATCGACCGGGGCGCTGGGCTTGGGATCCCAGGTATCGATGTGCGACAGCCCGCCTTGCTCCAGAATTACCAAGACGTTCTTCGCGGCAGCGTGGCCGGTCGTCGTCGAGGCAGCCACGGCCTCTGCAGCGAGCCATTGGGGGAGCGACATACCGAGGACGCCCGCCGCCCCGATCTGGAGCGCCCGGCGGCGAGAGAAGGGGAGCGATGCCCGCGAGTGGAAAGTTTCGAAAGACACCAGACCCCACTCCCCAGAGATCCGAGCCAAGCACCGCACAAACCAGGGAAGTCACGCAAGACATCGTAAGTTTTCGGAGTGGCCGGACGTATTCACATCGGTTGATGTTTAGTGTAATCGGTTGCCGGGCTGGCACAAGGGGATTCACTTTGTCCGGAGAGTCTCGATTTCGAGAGAAACAGCGGACGCCCCGTCTAGCCGCGACGTGAAAACTGTGCGAAGTGGAGTCTGTCCGAGTCTGTCGACCTCGCTTTCGCTGCCCACCCGAACGTGTTCTCAGAAGCACTCGTTGCCGGGCAGCTCCGCTGCCTGCCGAATCCAACTCGCGAGAAGCACCTCGTCGAGCGGGTCGCCCTCGTGAATATGGAGGTAGCGGACTTCCTTCTGTTTGGACTCCACAGGGGGGAGTGGATGCAGCGACGTGCCGCGGAAGAACGCCACCTTGACGTACTTCGTCAGGCAATGGACGCCGAGGAACCAGCCCTGGCCCTCGATGCCATAAAAGGGCGAGTTCCACCTCACAGCCTGACGTACGTGGGGCACGGTGCGGACGATGAGCGCGTCGAGGTGGCGTCCAATGTCGTGTTTCCAGCCTGGCAGGGCTGCGATGTAAGCTTGCACCGGGGCGTCGCCATCGGCCTTCGCGATCTGAGGGTTGCCACCCGACAGGAGGGCTGGCTTCGCGGTCCCCACGGGAGCCTGCTGAGTGCCCTGCGGAGATTTCAGGGACATCTTGCGGGCCATGGTGGTACTCGTCAGAGGAGATGGTGAACGACCCAGCTCGCCCACGGAGTGGAGAGAGACTTGAAGCCTGAGTGGACCGAATTCCGGCGCTACTTCTATTTCTTCGGCGTCTTGGGGTCGAGGTTCTCGTCCAGTTCGGCGGGGGCAACTGCGGACTCGATGCCGGTGGTGGGGACTTCGGCTTTGGTCAGCCAGACCATCGCATTGAGGACGGTCTTGCGGAAGTCGGGGTTGCCCCAGTTATCGTGGAAGTGGCCACCGGTGAAGCCGAAGCCGCGACCGCCGTTGTCGCGTTCGACGGCCCACATCATCGCCTCCGCCCGGCCCTTGTTGGCCTGAATATGCGGGTACGGGCCACTGGGATAGACATAGGGGCCGTTGCGGACGGCCTCACTCGCCTCGGCCACCAGGATCGGCTGGAACTTCACGTCCCCCTGGGTCGAGGCCACGTGGCCGGGGATATCGCCGACGAACCGCATGTTGAAGTACCACTCGTCCTTCACTTGAAACGGCTTCACACCGCGCGTGATCGGATGCTCGGGAAAGACCGTGAAGTGCGGCTCCCAGATCGGATTGCACGAGAACATGCTCTCGTAGTACCCGCCGATCCAGCGCTGGAATTGCGCCCCCGCCTGGTCCTTCACCACCTCGACTCCATAGTGCATGCAGCCGATGCCGACGCCCTTTTTCGTCCACTCCTCGGCCAGCTTCATCCGCCGACCGTTCTCCTGGACCAGTTCGTGCCCACCGCCGCCATCCATATAGAACACGATCCCGTCCGCCTCGTCGAAGATCGACTCATCCTCGGGCCAGCCGTTTTTTACGACCTCGACCGTCACCAGCGGGGAGTCCTTGAGGCACTTCGCCAGCAGCTGTGACCCAGCGTTGAACTCGTGCATGCGAGGCGGGTGGGACTGTTTGCCCGCGATAATCACCAGACGCTTAGGAGGCTCAGCTGCGGTGAGTGGGCCTGCGGCGAGCGCGACCAGGAGAGTGAGCCCGACGAGCCAGACACGATGGATGATCATAAAGGTGGACCGGGAGGGGGATTGGGAGAGAAGCGGTAACGAGCGGGTTGCCGATGGGGACGACGGGTGTGCTCACCGGGATTGAGGTTAGCTCGGATGTGACTGTCGACGCAAGAATCTGCACAAGGGGACTGAGGTCGCGAATGCTCCGCTTCGAAGACTTCGCGTCGCACTAAACGGGGGAGGAGACGATGCGGCCCGACGTGGCGAATTGGGCCCCCCAGTGCTGGGCCATTTTGCGGCGGAGGAAGGCGACGCTCCCCTTGAGTTGGTCGAAGCCATCGACGCCGTCCTCGATGCTGATCCAGCTGTCGAAGCCGACGGATTTGAGGGTCGAGAAGATGGCGTCGTAGTCGTTCATGCCTTGACCGATTTCGCCGTGCTTGAGGCGTTTGGCGTAACCGATGCTGTCTTCTTCTTGTTGGAGGTCAGCGATCGTGCCGGAGATCAGCGTGCGGTCGCTGGCGTGCATGGTGACGACGCGGTGCTTGACCCGCTCGAGCAGTTTGAGGGGGTCTTCCCCGGCGAGGATCGTGTTGCTCGGGTCGTAGTTGACGCCGAAGTTGGGCACCTTGATCCGCTCGACCAGATCGCAGAAGACATCCATCTTCTGAGCGAACTCGGGGTAGGTCCAGTAGTTGTCCTTGTAGTGATTCTCGATGATGAGGGTCACGCCGTGCTGGGCGGCGAACGGGGCGCAAGTCTCGATGCACTGGGCGGCGAATTCGATGCCGTCCGCGCGGTTGACCTCGGGCCTCCGCTGGCCGGAGAGGACGCGGCAGTAGGTGCCACCGAGAGCAGCTGTCATCTCGATCCAGAACTTCTGTTTGTCGACCTGCTCCTGCCGGAACTTCGGATCGGGGTGCGTGAAGTCGGGCGAGGCGCACATCATCGGGATCGTCATCCCATGGTCTTCGGTGGCTTTGCGAGCCTCGGGCCAGCGGGTGCGGTCCTGCAAGTCGAGCAGCCCGGTGTAGAACTCCAGCCCGTCGATATCGAGCGTGGCGGCCAGATCAATCCACTGGCGGAGCGTCATCGTGCCATGAACGACTAAATCGTCCATGTAGGCTTTGGGAAAGGCGGCAAGTTTCGGCATGAGGTGGTCAACACATCGGTGGGGCGAAACTTCCGAGGTCCTCGGAGACCTCGGAAGTTGGAGTGCGGGGACGAATCGGAGAGCCGAGTCTGTTCGATCCCCGATTCCTTGTCGAGCGATCAGCGGGGGTGAGTCCCGCGAAGGTACGCCTGCATCTGTTCGACCACCTGCGTAATGAGCGGACGGACTTCGGGCCAGAGCGACTTCACGGGATCGAGACGGCCCGCCTTGGCGGAGAGTTCGATGGTCTGCATATCGTCGGCACAGGGAACGCCGAACGTCCGCAGGTTACTTTTGAGGGTGTGGGCCAGCCGAGCGACGGCCCGTGAATCGGCGGAGGTGAGCGCCGCCGAGAGTTCGATGGCGATAGGCTCCGCTTCCGACAAAAATGCCTCGACGATCTCTCGCAACAAGTCCTCATCTTCGAGGACAATCACCCGGGCAGCTGCCCAATCAATGAGGGCATCTGGTGGGATTTGATGCAAGGCGGCGGGAGCGACCGTGGGGGGCGGGGAGGACGCGACTCCTCGAACGGATGCGGGTGGGTCTTGGCCCGGTGTGAAAAACGGGAGCATCGCCGCCAGGATCTCATGCGGACGGACTGGCTTGGAGACGTAGGCATCCATGCCCGCTTCGAGGCAGCGTTCCTTGTCCCCCTTCATCGCATGGGCCGTCATGGCGATGATCGGGATGCGTTGGCCGGTTCGAGCCTGCTCCTGGCGAATCAAAGCGGTCGCTTCCAGACCATCCAGTTCGGGCATCTGGACGTCCATCAGGATTAAATCGAACGCTCCCTGCGCGGCTTTGTCGACGGCTTGCCGTCCATTGTTGGCGACGGTCAGGGTATGCCCCCAACGCTTCAGGAGTCCAATCGCCAGCTTCTGATTGGCAAGGCTGTCCTCAGCCAGAAGTATCTGGAGCGGACGGATCTGCGAGGCGGCTGGCTGGTTCTCAACGGCGACCGGGCGGTCACTGCGACGCCCATCCAGTGCGAGCATAATAGCATCGAGCAGGTCGGACTGCTTGACCGGTTTGACCAGGAACGACTTGATTCCGAACCGTTCGAGGTCTTTTGTTCCATGCGTCTGATCGAGCGAGGTGAGCATCATCACCACCACGCTGCCGATCTTGCGGTCCTGCTGGATGTGGGACGCGAGCGTGAAGCCATCGATGTCGGGCATGCTGGCATCGGTCAGGACCAAGTCGAAGGGCGGTCCGGTTTCACTGGCCTGTCGCAGCTGCTCCAGTGCGGAGGTCGCGTCCGCAACGGCGATGGGGCTCATCCGCCAGTTCTGACACATGCGGAGTAAGATGCGGCGATTTGTGTCATTGTCATCCACGATCAGCACGCGCAGGCCCGCATACAACTCCAGATCGGTATTCACTGGCTTTTCTGAGGCCCCCGTTGAGGTCTTGGTGAAGTCGACGATGAAGTCAAACGTGCTGCCCTGGCCGAAGACACTCTGCGCTTTGATCTGGCCTCCCATCAATGAGGCCAGTCGAGACGAGATCGACAGACCCAGGCCTGTCCCACCAAAGCGGCGTGTCATCGACGTATCGGCTTGCTCGAACGCCTCGAAGACCCGACTCAGCTGCTCCGGGGTCATGCCGATCCCGGTATCGCGCACGATGAAGTGCAGCTTGACGCGCTCCGCGTTTTGCTGAGCGACTTTGACGGAGACCAGGACCTCGCCGGCTTCGGTGAACTTGATCGCGTTGCCGACGAGGTTGAGAATAATTTGCCTCAAGCGCAGCCCGTCGCCGAGGATGAACTGCGGGACGGCTTCTTCAATTTCAAACGCCAGTTCAATCTTCTTGGCATGCGCTCGAATCCCGAGAGTGCGAACGGCATCTCCCAACCACTCGCGAACTTCGATCGGATAACTTTCGAGTTCGAACTTACCGGATTCGATCTTTGAGAAATCGAGGATGTCGTTGATGATTCCCAGGAGCGAGTCGGCCGAGTCTCGAATGGTTTCGAGGTACTCGCGCTGCTCCGATTGGACCTCGGTGCCGAGTAGTAATTCTGTCATGCCGATGACAGCGTTCATCGGCGTACGGATTTCATGACTCATGTTGGCCAGGAAGTCGCTCTTGGCCCGACTGGCGACTTCGGCTGCGTCTTTAGCGCGGCGCAGCTCTTCTTCCGCCAACTTGCGTTCCGTGATGTCTCGACAGATGCCGATGAGGCCTACGATCTCGCCCGAGGTGGTGCGGAGGGGCACCTTGGTGGTCAGGATCGTGCGGCGGAAACCTTCGGCGGTCACCAGTTCCTCTTCGCGATTGAAGAGCATCAATCCGGTGGTCATCACTCGCTGGTCGTCGGCCTCAAAGATTTTCGCCGTCGCGGAGTCGAAGATATCCCGATCACAACGCCCTATCAGTTCGGCCTCGGACTCTTTGCCGAGTGAGATGACGAGAGTGGAATTGACCGTCACAAAGCGGCCATTGCGGTCCTTAATAAAGATGTGGTCGGGCAGGTTGTCGATCAACGTCCGCAGTCGGTCCCGCTCCACGTGCAGGGCCTCTTCTGTCTCGTGATGTTTTGTGATGTCCCGGGAGATACCGACTGTACCGATGATGTGGCCCGAGTGGTCACGCAGCGGAACCTTGGTCGCAGACACCCAGGAGCTATGCCCATCCGGCCAGACCAGCCGTGCGACTTCGTCGACCAGCGGAGTTTCGCTCTCCATGATCTCCCGCTCTTGGGCGAGAGAGGCGTCCGCATGTTCGGTCTGGAAGAAGTCGGCGTCCGTCTGGCCGCGTGCCAGGCGGGGATCGGTCAAACCCGACCGCAGCGCTTTCGCCCGATTGATTCGCAGAAACCGCCCATCACGGTCCTTGAAATAGATATCGTCCGGGATCGTCTCCATCAGCGCTTCCAGCAACGACTGCTCTGCCCGCAGTTCGTCCAGTTGCCGCTCCGCATCTTGCAGACGGGATTGTAACTGCTGATTCTCAGCCAGCATTGTGAGCTGCTCACGCGACTTCCCGGAATCGGGCATGGAACATCCTCCTGTGTCAGTCATGGTACGAAGTGTCCGTTGTGTCCTGACGGATCGCAAGCGACAGGTCTCTCGACTCTGGGGCAGGATGCTCATACAGAGAACTGATTCCTGGTTGGAATGGATCCTCGGTGCGTTTCCCTCGGGGTGGAAGGCTGGCTGAATACGTCACTCGTTCAGCCAGATCGAGGGCCTCATCCTCCGATACTTTGGGGGGCTTCACTGGTCAGTGAACGTGTGGCCCAGAGCCTCTCCCAGATCCACAATCCACCCCCGATCACGGCCAGTCCCCATCCGAGAACACTGGGAGATAAGAAGGCCCACCAGATCAGACCCATGCCCGCCATGGTCGCGTTCGGACGAACAGCAAGTTTCTCAGCGATTTCGAACTTGCGGAAGAGACGCACCACCCACAGCAGAATCAGCAGCGACACAATCGACGCGAGTGACGCCGTGATGATGATGGCCCAGCGGCGATCGAGCAGTCTGGGCCATGCCTGCTGAGGCTGGGGAGATTGAAGCCACAGTGAGCGCGACTCGCCGCATAACGCGAGGGTCGCGTCTAATCCCGAATGTTGTATGCCGCCGTCGATGCTGCGAACGGGCGAGGAGATATTCCCACCGGATTGCGAGAACGCTGTCCAGCTTTGGAGGAGCAGTTCGCGACGGGCGGCCTCTGCGGTGGACAGTCCGCTGGTGCGGTTGAGTTCATCGCGGCTGTCGGACAAATCGCGCATGAGCGGACCATCCACGGACCAGGGAGCCCCTTTGAACTCACCCGCTGCTCGTAGCAGAGCATCGGACCGGTCGAGCCAGAAATCGGGAAGTCGAGGATCTCGTCGCCCCCAGTGGTCGAGCAGCACCTGTTGGTGTGGCGCGACAACGCCGATCCAATGGGGAAAGACGAGCGATCCCGGCAGTCGCACCAGATCGTGCGGATCTTGAGCGGAAGAACCGGCCGCTGTCTGCCACCAGACGACCAGTTCGTGCGAGAGATCATTCGCTCGCGACGGCACCCGGACGGGGGCGTCGGGGCTTTGTGTGCGTCCGTCGATGGCGATCGCGCGGATCATCGACTTCGCGGAGTCCGGGATCTCCAGCGTGATGTCGCGCTCGGCAATGAGGAGATACTTTGTTACCCCATAGCGAACAGCAGTCGCGGGATCGCCGTCCCCTTCCATCCAGATCAGTGATTCGGCCAGCACCGGTCGCACGAGTGGCTCACTGGCGGAAGCCTCGATCAAGACCTCCGCTGTGGTGCTGGCGTACAGCTCTTCCCGCGAGCTGGACAGGCTGTCGGTCCAAGTCGAGGGCCAACTGCTGGGAGTGGCTGTTTGTAGTGTCGACGCGGCTCGTGCCGGGCGATAGCCGGTCCCGCGTGGCAACGAAACCCAGATCTCGGACCAGACCACACCCGAGAGTTTGGGGAGACGAATGGTCTGGTTGTCCGTCCCCGCGCTGGTGATGGTCGCCGTGAGCGACAACTCGGCGGGTTTCGAGGAGGTGACTTGCGGTCGCCAGAGGTATGCCTTGCCATCCGTGGTTTGTCGCACGTTATCGCGGCGATTCGTCAGCCGGAACTCTGTGAGTCCAGGCTGATCCCATTCGATGCGGATCGGAGCGGTCCCGGCGAGACTATCCAGAAGTTGAGCTCGCACGGTGACTTGCCAAGTGTTGTCACGTCGGGGCGTCAGGCCGACCCATACGCGAGCGGACCGCTCTTCGGCCATCGGTTGCACTTGAATTGTCAGCGGGGCACTCGCTGTTCCGGGGCGGTAGCGGACTTCTTCATCCGAGGTTCCATCGTTCGGTCGGAGTCGCGTCGTCGAGTCCGCCCATTTAAGAGTGGACGTCACCTGCGAAGAATTCCGCACTGCGACGGACGATTCCTCTGTTTGCCCGGACCGATACTCGCATTGGGGCGGATTCCATTTCCCAGCCCCCTGAGCGATCACTCCATTAATCCGCACAGTTTGAATCCCCGGTTGGCTATTCCGAATTCCCAACCAGAGCTGGTCACCCGTCCGAGTCCAGTTCAACAGCCGATCGGCACCATCTTGCTGGACAGTGACGTGGTCGATATCAATGCGTGGGTCGATGATGAAATGATGTTCAAACGGCACTCCCCGGGTCGTGTCGATCAAGACTTCGAATCGCCACTCGGATCGGGAAGCTCGCAACGTGATCGACTGTGTCAGTCGAGCCCGCGGAGTCGAAGCCATCGCCGTCAGGGTCCAAGTGGGTCCGCTGGTATCGCGACAGGACCACGCCACCTGGGGCACCTGCCACACGGTCTCAGTCAGCAGTGAATCCGAAAAGGTCTGAGGGGAGATCGGTGTGGCGGATGCTGCCGGAGTCCTGTCCACAATCTCGAATCCCGGCCTCGCATGCACACCGATGAAGGACTTCCCGGTGCGGGCGTCTGCAGCCGCCTCCGTCGAAAGCGGCACCGGCTGATTGACACGATGAGGTCGCCACCGAGGTGGAGGCATACGAAAGCCAGTGGGGGTGACTGGCAGGAACGCGATGATCTCTACAGGAGTGGTCACCGCTGCTGTCGGCCTGAGCAGCAGAGTGACTCGCGTCTCCGCTTCCAGATTCTCCACATAGGTCTGCTCCAGCGACGGACCGCTCAGCGACTGGATGAACAACCCCGGGGGCAATGCGAGAGAGACCTCGGTGGGATGAGTGGGATCGGCCACACTGGCCAGGACTCCCAGCTGGATCCGGCCTCCCAGGGGCCCGCATTCGATGAGAGTGCGTAATTGAACATCGGTCAGGTTCTCGCGCGGGGAGTATTTTGGCTGCTCACTGGTGAGCTCGAGTCGGTCCACTGGCCCCAGTTCAAAGACCCCCTCGGATTCGGTGGTCGTGCGTGAATTGTCTGGTCCCCAGACCATTCTCCAGCGAGAGGATTGCAGTTTGACTACGCATTCCGGCAGTTGAGGCAGGCTGGCCGAGACGCTCGTTTGGTCGTCATCAACCGTATTCGCCAGGGGACGGAATTTCAGGATCACCGTCCGCATCGCGACCGGCTGCGAGGGTGTAGATGCGGGTGCCGTATCAGCGGCGGGCGGGGGGGGCGGCACGGCGGGTGGTCGTTGATCCTCACGTCCCGCGAACGGCAGAACGAATCCCTTGCGGTCCGCTGCAGGAATCAGCCGGACCGGTTGCCCGTCCAAGACCCCTTCAACTTGATCGAGCGACACGCCGGCCAGAGGGAGTCGCAGCGGCGAGTGGGGGGAATCGTGAAAGACGGCGACTTCGTAGGTGGCCGTAATTCGCGGGGGGCCAGAGGCATCGGCCCGCACGTCATAGTGGCTCGATTTTAAGAGCCACGGCGGGCCCGCCTGGCTTTCCCGCCAGGCGTCCCACTCGGCTTGGAAGGCGGAATCAAAGTGGACGGCAACCTCTGCCCCGTCCAGGATTTCGAAGTAGACCAACTCTGGAGGTGCGGGGTTCTCTTGACCGTGTCCCGGAGAACTCCACGACTGGAATCCGACCACCACCACTACTGCCGTCGCGACGGCAGCGCGTCCCATGGCGGAGGGTCGCTGTGAGGGCGGATTGACCAGCCAGTCGCGACCGATGGCAAATCGACGCGGGACAATGAGTGCGAGCAAGCTCCCCAGAAATGCCCCACCCGCCACCGGAGCATAAGGCTCCGAAACGAAGACCGCAGTGACGAGCCAGACCCCTCCCAGGTAGATCCATCCCTTGCGAAACCAGAAGGATCGCCCTCTCCGCAACCCGATTCCAATGGCCAGAGTTCCGAGCAAGCTGCACCAGGCTAAACCTTGAGAAACATCGCGGTTCCAGGTCTTCAGCGAGAGTCGCTGGGGGGTGTGGGGAGCCACAAACCAGATATCATTGGAGTGGGGAGTCGCCCCCGCGCGGGGTGTCCCATTGATGAGCGATCTCCAGTCCGATTTGACGAATGGGTTGAACAGAGCTTCCCCGGAATGACGAGCTAATGGCCCGAGCAATCTCTCTCCGGGCCGTGGCTGCTCTCGAGGACTGACAGCTGCTGTGATCGGCAGTCGATAGAGTCGCCGCTCCGAGTCCAGAATCAGGTGCCAGGCAAACTCGGTCACAAAACAGTCGAGTTGTGGGAACACGACCTCGTCTCGGGAGACGATCCAGCCCGGTGCTGCCGCTGTGCGATACTCCAGCACGAGTTCCGACATCGGCGGGGCGGCCGGGTCTAAGATGACCTGGCCGTCGCGACGCACAAAAGAGATTTCTCGCTCATCCGCGACGACACGGGTCAGCTCGGCTTCCGCAGGCAGAGTAAGTCGAAACTCCGCAGGCAGAGCGGCGTGTGTGAACCGAAAGAGGGCGTGATGGGGATGCGACTTCCCGATTCTGGAGGTTCTGGTCTCCAGTTCCAGATTCGCGCAGAGCAGCAGGGACTCCGATGGAACTTCCACTCCCCCCGAGAGTTTCTCGGGGTCGAGGAGTGTCGAGCCTTCCTCTCGAAACAACGGTTTCGACTGGGCATCATAGGCCGGAATCCGAATCCCGGTGGGCACTGCCTGGGTGTCATCACGCCGCGACCAACGGACCGCTTGTAACAGTTCCTCATCGGGTGCCGTGCCATCCAATTCGAGGACACCCGTCGATCTATTGTCCAACTCCCAGGGCCGGTCGTCCCAGACGACTCCTCGAACAAAGCAGTGCAGGGCATTCCTCAAGCGCGGGATGGGCAAGTGGCGATCGGCTCCGGGCAGCTGAGCGGTGGACTTGAACTCCATCAACAGTGTGCAGTCCCGATCGGGGCGTACGGGCTGTCGGAGTTCCAGATTGAGCAGGCTGTCCCCACTGGATCCCGGAGTCACTTGCCACGCTGCGGGAGTGATGTCGGCTGATTCCGCAGAGGCCACAGAAATCAGATCCCAACCGGGAGGGATCAGCATTTGGGGCGAGAAGAGTTCTCCCTCGCGAGTGGAGAGCCGCACGCGCACTCGACTGATGGGGGACTCGCCCCGGACATCGGCGATGAACAGGATCTCGCCCTGCAATGCCGCCGTTGGCTCGCTGATTTGCAGGGTCAGTCGGCACTCATTCGAGAGGACTTCATAGGAGCGTATCTCCTGTCCGGTCTCTTCGGTCAACTGGGTTTGCCGCAGGCCGGTCGTCTCCATCGCGCGGACTTCGAGCGGACGATCCACCGCCACGCGCAGGCTCCCCTCCTGCAACACCGCGTTGAGGGGGCGCAGACGCGGGACCACAAATGATCGATCCGACCGCCGCTGAGATTCACCCAGAATGCGCAAGGTGACCCGCTGCCCAGGAGTCAATGCTCGCAGCGGGATTCGCAGCTGATCCTCTTCGCTTCCCAACACGCGATCAAAGGACAGGGGCAGTTCGTTCCCCAGCAAGACGGTAAAGACTCGTAATGTCTTCGGCACGGATAGCAGCAGATCGGCATGGTGTGCTCCGTCGATTATGCAGTCGAGATCGGTTCGTAAGCGAATCAGATCGTCAGTGGTCGTCAACCCATAGATGGTGCTTTCGCGCAAGAGAATGCGCGGGGTCTCGTCCGCCTGCACCCGCCCCAATCGCAACTGGAAGATCTGCTGTCGGCCGAGTTCGAACTTCCACAGCACATCATCCTCTTCCGTGTTAGCGCTCGAGGACTCGACACCAATCGCTCCGACGACCCGGGCCCCCCAACCTCGCGGAACACGAATCTCTAGCCGAGACGACAACGATCGTGGCAGTGCGAGATTGAAGAGCACCTCTTCCAGTTGGGCCGTGCCACGCTGTGACCAGTCACCGGTCAGCTGATCATCGCCGGCCTCGCTCCATAACAGCCAATCGCCGGTGGGAGTCATCCCGTGGACAGCTGGGCCCGATTTCCACCGGAGTTGGGAGACCGGAAGAGACCCCTTTCCCAGGGAGACAAATCCTGGCTCGGGCTGGAACCGATGGATGGTCCAATCGAACTGACCGTCCGTGAGAGCGGTCCCTTGAAACGTCGCCCGGTAGACCGCATCCATGACGACGGGAGAGGGAGACTGGGGGCGCTGTGCGGCGGGGAGCAGACTCTCTCGAAATCGCTTCCATTCCTTCGAGGTGGCTCGTATCCAACGATCGGCGTTCGCCGGAGTATTCCAGTTCTCGGGGGGCTCGATCTTCCGGACTGAGACAATCCGGTCGGCCCCCTGCACCGCGTCCCACGCAGTCGTTCCGAAAGCGGTCCAGGCCAACAACACGAGCCGACAGAACAGACTCACGTGTCCGGCGATGATCGAGCGATCGCCGTTCATGGGCGTCCCACTTCGGAGGCACCCGGCGGATAAATCGCCGTCGGCAGCATGGGCGAATTGCGGAAGCGCGACACGGAACTGCCTCGCCCAGTCGGGGGGGGCTCACTGCCTTCAGACGCTCCCGAGAGAGGCGAAGTCCGGGGGGGGGGCTGCAGCGGCAAGACCGACGGAGAAAACACAGGCGGTGCCGGGCGTCTGGATTTTAGATCAATCAGCGAAGCCACAATCGCCAGTCCCGCTCCCAGAGCAGCGGGTTGTAAGAGGAGTTGAATCGGCTCCAAGAACCACAAGCTGAGCAGGCTCACCCCAAAGGCCATTAAGAGCAGAGCCAGCATGTTGCGGAGCGCTGGGAGACTCCAGAACAGGAACCCCATCGCCAGCGTCAGTCCGGCCCCCAGTAACAGGATCAGTGTCCGATTCATGGACTGGAAGCGGGGCGATTCAATCGGTCCGATGCTGCTGAATGCATAGACTTGACTGGGTTCAGACAGAGAGGTCAGCTGTCGGGCTTCCGTTGTGGCCAGTTCACGTTCAGCGAGGTAGTGGCTGACTGGGGTTCGCGACCAGACCAGCCCACTCCGTAGCCAGCGATGCTCGGGTGTCAGATCACTCGGCCCGACAAACAGGTGCCGCCCCACGGGCAATTCCATCTCCCAGATCGAGCGGACAATCGAGACATCTTGGGGAAGTTGGGGCAGCGGGACAGAGCGAATGTCACGTTGTGAGAACCCGGTCGCAGGGAGCGAGCGATACCAGAGTGCCAGACGCGAGCCGTCCCTAGCGGGGGGAATTCGAAACAGGAATTGCGCGGGGTTCTGGGCATCACCCACAATCTGCCCGGGTGTCTCGTCGAGATGCTTTCCATTGTACATGACCCCCAGCAATTCACTCTCTGGGGGCAACGTCACCGGGAGTCCACGGACATCCCCCGTCCAGTGGAACTCGCACACACCTTCGATTCGTCCAGCCGTGTCAAAGCGGGATCGATAGAACGCCAGGTCGACACTGAACCGCGGTGAACTCGTCTGGTCTGCATCCAGAATGACGGGGACTTGTGAAGCCGACGCCGCCACCCATACCGTGGCATCCGGGGAGGTCGGGACCGGCTGCCACTCTTTCGCGGACGGCGAGACACGGAGTGGTTCTCCATCCGGAATCCGCACCCGAATCGCGGCGGGCGGGGCGTCGAGGGAGGTCAGCACAGGCACCACTCGCGACTCGGGGGACTGCCCCTGGGGAGGCAGTGAATACTCCAGCGTCGCCAGAATCTCACCCCGCTGAGGTTCTCCGAGTGGAGCCTCCAGGACACCCTCGCGAATCTGCGGAGTGACTGATTGCCCATTCACGGTGACGCCGATCGCGGAACTCCCCGCACCGACAGGGATCAGCGCGACCAGCGACTTGGGAAGTGAAAAACGCAACGTCGACAGTCGGCCAAATCGAACACGAAAACGGACGGTCTGCTGGACCCGCAATCGCCCGTCCGCTGCGCGTCGCAACTCCAGTTCGGTCTCGGATTCCACGACTCGTGCCTGCGTCTTCCATTGGAGGTCGACCTGCACTTGCTCGGGATTCAGCTGGACGGTTCGTTGGATCTGGCTAACAACGTTCGGGGGCAGGCCCTCGAACAGTCGCGGGTCCACACTGACTGCGGGCGGCTTACTCCCCTCGGACTCCACGAACTGGACTTCGAGCTGGTCTTCTGCAGCGATGAGCAATGCCGCGGATTGGGACCGACCTCCCCCGAGATGCGGCAGGGTGATGCGAGCCATCTGCAGGCCAGGGGGAATTTGTTTGACAAATCGCAGATTCAACTCGAACGAGCCCGATTGTGGCGTTTTCCAGTGGATCACAGGCCGACCGCTCTGCCCGACAGGATTCTCATTCGTAGACAACGACGCTTCGCCCACGACCGATGCGGGATCCAGACGCCACCCGTCGGTGTTCGAGGAATCACTCTCCAGTTCGATGTGATCCACTGAGCCGGTGTCGGTCTGAATGCGGTAGCGCGATTCCAGCTTCAGCTGGGATGTCCCGACGAACAAGAGATGCTGTGGTCGGACCGAGTATTTCGGGACCACTCGCTGCACATCCCACACCACCCGAAACGGCTGCTTCGTGAATTCAAAGGCTTCCACGGTTTGTGGCGAAGACGGAGAAGTTCGCCTCACAAACTGTCCCGGGCGGGGCACCATCTGATAACCCGGAAAGTCCTGTAATCGAATCCGCCCATCTTGGCGCCGCGCATCGGGAACCACGAGGCCGTCAAATTGCAGAGTTCCTCCGTTGGTCGATAGTGGTGCGGAGAGAACCCAGCTGAGCTCGATCCGCTCGCCATTGGTGTCCCGGAAATTGACCTTTCTCCATCCCGCACGTCCCAGGATCGCCTCATGCCCCTTGACGAGTGGCCCGGTCAATTCTTCGAGATCAAACCCGTCGGGCAGTTTGATCTCGGCCTCTTTCACCCCGACATTCTCGGGGAACAGAATTTGTTCCGCTGTGGCGGTGACTCGATCTCCGTCACGGTTGAGAGTCACGGATGTGGTGGCCTGCAAGAAGGAATACTGCACTGCGGGCGATTCGCTCCAGGAGAGATCCAGCCGAGCCCCTTGGACGATGGCCGCGACCTGGTTGACAGGACCGACACGGTCATTGGACAACACGCTTAAGTCCTTGCTCGCGCGAATCACGACTGGAGGGCCCACAATCGCCAGGTTCAACTGAGCATCAAACCCGGGAGGCATCGTCGGGAGTGACAGAACGATTTGCTGTCCCGCAGGTGACTGGCGAATCGGGATCCACATCTTGAGTTTGAGGTGGTGCGTCCCATAGCCTGAGAATCGCCAGACGATTCCGTCTTCGACCGGACCATCGACGACCGGGCCTTCCTGGCCAGGGCCAGTGTACTCCTTGGACAGTACATGAGCTTGCGTCAATCGCAAGGGGACATCGTGGGTTTCACCTTGATCCCGATTGACATCCACATCGATCAGAGCGGTGATCACCGCCCGGTCGCCCGTGACCTCTCCATCAAGCGACAGTCTCGCCAAATGAAAGGGCGGGATGCCGTTGTCAGTCCGTGGTGTTGTCGCGGGATTTGTGGGACCGACTGGTCGAGGAGTCGGCGTGCCTGCCGGAGATGAAGCCGGATTCGCAGGCTCTTTTTCCGTTCGAGGAACCGGTGCCGCCGGGTCAGCAGATTTGGGGCTAGTTCCGGTCGTACTCGAGGGGACCGACCCCCCAGTCATCCCCGCCGAACCCATCACCGGAGGCTTCGTCCCCTGAGCCCAGACAGACATGGTCTCGCCGACCAGCAGACAAACCATCGCGCAAGCCACCACAGTCCGCCTGAGCAGGCGGAACCGTGATCGAACTGCGCGGTGGGATGACATGTGGCCTGCTTGCCCCGGAAGTGAAGAAGTGAACTACGGAGAAAGTCCGCAACTCACATGAATGTCAGAGGATCGGAGATGGAAACAATCCCCAGCGAGTGCGGGGATGTGAGGTGTTGGCTGCTGGCATTCTACCTCGAAACACCACCGATCCCAATACAAACTCCACCGTCCGGAAAACTTCCGGGGAATTCGATCAGCGGAAGATTTCTACCCCGGTGGCGATTCCCAAACGCCACCGCTTGAGAAAAGAGGCGGTCAGGAATTGGTCCGAAACAACGTTTCGAAAGTGATGAGCTGGATTCCAGCACAGAGAGAAGGAGAACGCCAGGCTTTCGAGAGTCGATATGAGCTACACAGCTCAGACGTTTGGACAGGATGAACAGCATCGACAAGATGTCGTCTACGTCTCGCATCGTGTCTCGGCATCCTGTTTGATCCGATTCGTCCCTGGAGCGCAGTCATGCCAGTCAACCGAGTGAAAGTCCAACTCTGTGACTCCGTGACTCTGTGTTAAAAGTCTGCTTGCTATTTTGACACACACGGAAACAAGGGTGCGTATGGCGGGTGTTTTGCTCCCTCGATCCCCATCGGTTACGATCTGGTTAGTCGGAATCGAAGTGTTCTTGACCTACCGGTTCTGCGGTCGGTCCCGTCCGGCAAATCGCCCTTTCCATTGAGGAGTCCGCAGTGACACAACCGCTCATCAATCGTCGTCGCTTCCTGCAAAATACGTCCCTCCTGGCGGCGGCGGGAGCTGTGGCTCCGCTGTGGATTCCGTCGTCGCGGACACTGGCCGATGACCAGAAGAGTCCGAACTCGCGGTTGCGGCTGGGCTGTATCGGGACTGGTGATCGCTGGAAGGCGGACGGTCCAGCGGCGATGAAGTTCTCGGACTGCCTCGCGGTGTGTGATGTCGATGCGAATAAGGCCGCCGAAGGTAAAGACATCTCGATGAAGATGAACGAGAAGTCGGGTTCCAAGGCCGAGATCGATGTCTACGAGGACTACCAGAAGATTCTGGATCGCAAGGACATCGATGTCGTCACCATCGTGACCCCGGACCATTGGCACTCGAAGATCGCCATCGAAGCGATGCAGGCGGGCAAGGACATCTACTGTGAAAAGCCGCTGACGCTGACGATCAACGAAGGCAAGCAAATCGTCAAGGTGCTGAAGGAGACCAACCGCGTCTTCCAGGTCGGCACCCAGCAGCGGACCGAAATGGGCCGCAACTTCATCAAGGCGATTGCCATGATCCGCGATGGCCGGATCGGGACTGTCAAGAAGGTCACCTGCTCGATCGGCGGGGCTCCCTCGTGCGATGCGATCCCGGTCGCCGAAGTGCCCAAGGGCCTGAACTGGGAGAAGTGGCTCGGCCAAGCTCCTCTCGTCGACTACCGGATGAAGGAAGGCGGCCGCTGGGGCAACAGTCGCTGCCACTATGAGTTCCGCTGGTGGTACGAGTACTCGGGCGGCAAGATGACCGACTGGGGCGCACACCATGTCGACATCGCCTCGTGGGCGATCGGGATGGACCAGAGCGGACCAACCAGCGTCGGCGGCTGGGCCAAGCATCCGGTCCCATTCAAGGATGGAGTGCCGCAGCAGGACGACCGCTACAACACCGCCACCGACTTCGATGTCACTGTCATGTGTCCGAACGATGTCGAGATGCACATCGTCAATGAACTCAGTGACGACCAGAAGAAGCTCGGCGGGTTGGTCAACAAGGAAGGCAAGCTCGAAGGCGGCAACGGCATCCTGTTCGAAGGGACCGATGGCGTGTTCCACGTCAGCCGTAACAAATTGAGCGGCCCGGCCTTCGACGCCCTGAAGGACAAGCCTCTGGCCGAAGATGCCCTCGACAAGGTCTACGGCGGCAAGCTACCCGAGTCACACATGGCGAACTTCTTCGACTGTGTCGCCTCCCGCAAGCTGCCGATCTCGGATGTCTTCTCCCACCACCGGGCGATGACGGTCTGCCACCTGGCGAACATTGCCATCCGTCTCGACAAGAAGATCACCTGGGACTCGGTCGCCGAGATGATCACCGGCGACGACGCAGCTGCCCAGTGGATGGGCCGCGAGCAGCGTAAGGGGTACGAGATCAACGTGCCGAGCTACTGAGAAGTTTTCAGTCGTCAGTGTTCCGTTCTCAGTGATGTGAGCGAAAGCTCAGCGGTCGCAACCGCTGAGCTTTTTTTGCGAACATTGCTCTCCCGTTTAGCCGCGACGCGAAGTCTTCGAAGCGGAACGCTCTCCGCTCACTCGTTTTGTAACAACTACATCGCTCAACGAAACCGGCAGTGTCCGCCGAAACCGGGCTGGACAGACTTCCCCAGTTGACCAAGAATCCCGCCGCCAATAGCTGACTGGCAGATTCTGCCTGTACTGCGGGTGAGTCATGAGGACTGCCCGCCCAGCTGCCCCGTCTCGAAGGAATGGACATGCGCTCAATCGCCCGGAGATCACTGCACTTGCTGGCGGGGTTGTGCTTACTCAGCGGCTGCTACCGACCGATGATGTCCCCTCAGCAGCAGGGCTACTACGGCGGGGGATATCCGGGTGGAGCCACCCAAAGCTACGGCGGGTATCAGGGGATCCAGACCCTGACACCCGGCCAGTATTACGCGCCGGGCACGAGCGGCACTTCGACCTATGCCCCGAACGGATTGCAGCCAGTCGTGGACCCGAATAACAGTGGGAACGGCATCGGAGATGGGGGAGACGCCCCGCCGTCCCAGTACAACCCACCGGCGACCGGGACACCCACCCGACCGGTTCCTAACGATCCCTATTATCCTGGCAACGGTGACCCCGGTGGCCTGCAGGAGCCCGCCTCGGATGGGACCATCCGCGAGAACAATTCCGGGGCCGGGCAACCCTCGGTGCAGTTGGAAGAGGTTCCCGCCGGAGAATGGCCCGCCGCCGAGCAGCCGATCGAGCAGACCGGCCTGAATTCCGCAGAAACGGAAGAGACCGAAGAAGTTCCTTCGCTGTTCGCTCCCGTGCCGTAGTCGGGTTGCGGGGACCTAAGCTCCGCCCTGTTTGAAATGAAACATTCCAGCGAGCCCCCGGCGTGAGCCGGGGTGTTCCAGCACGACAGCGACTCCCCTGGAGTTCGGCGCTAATCCGGTCAAGCGCGTTGCCACAATTCACTTCGGCTGGCGTAATCTCTCGCCAGACCCCCCCGGCTCACGCCCAATACCGCTTCCTCAGTGGATCAGTCTGGATTCGGCGAAGGTTTTCTGCAATTTGGCGAGGCCGGAGTGGGTCGGTTTTTTGCTGGGCCATTTGTTGCGTCTGCGTTTGATGACACGGGGGTTGAGGCGATTGCGGCGGAGGGGGACGGGTTCGTCGGCGATCTCGGCCAGCAGGTTTTTGTACCACGTTTGAAGTTGTCCCGGTGTCGCGTGGGGGGCATTCGGGGAGGCGCGATTACAGGATCTGAAAGGCTCCGGTGAACGAGAGGCGATCGGGGTCGACTCGGTGTTGCGCGGCGGCGTCGAACATCGTTTTGCGGATCACGAAATGGGCCAGCGACAGGCCGAGTAATTCCTGCACGATGCCCGCCGGAGTTTCGCTGCGGAGGTGGGTCGGCTTGTGGGGACGGCGGGGGTCTGGGTGAGTCTTTTGTTCATCGTTCATCAGCTCGTGTTCCCAGCGCTCGTGATACAGCAGAATTAGCGTTTACGCCAGGTGAGCCACCGCGTCCAACAGGCTAGTGCCTAGTCAGCACTGGATTCAGGGGTGGTGACAGACCAAGTCGAGAGGGCGAAGCTCCGATTGTGAACATGAGGAAGCGTAGGCGATGTCGCTCTGCGACTCGCATTCCGCCGGATGAAGGACTCGACCCGGAGGTTCCCCAGAAATCGAAGGGGGGCGGGTGGGAGGAATCTCAGTCGCGGAGCGACATGAGCTACGGTCGGAGAGGCGACGGGCAGGTCGAAAACGTGCCCCAC
>JANPCU010000061.1:0-19150 GCA_031431195.1 Planctomycetota bacterium
GGGAAGCTGAAGCAATGCCGCCGCCTCGCCACCCGCTACGAGAAAACCTCGCGTAACTACATGGCGTTCCTGCATTTGGCCGCGACAATGATCCTGCTCGCGTGATTGTCAACACGGCCTAATGCTCTCGATCGAATCTCCCAGCCGGGTTCTCCGTGCCGGGGCCATCCGCAAAGCCTCCTGACCCCGCCACCCACGTCATCTGGCGAGGCCGAATTGTCGTTGCCGGTAGTGCTGCGAAGGATTTTGTGGTGGCGATGCCGCGCTGGGATCATCCGAGAACAAATGCCTCACTCTGGTGAGGCTCTCCCCAAGAGGAATTGGTACACAGATTTCACACAGGGAATCACTCGACAATCGCACGCTTTGCGGTCGCATGGCGAGGGGGGGGGACTCCCCAAATGATAATCACTGAGAGGCTCGAGGCCGCCCAGCTTCTGATCGCTTCATGAGGCCACCGCAGGGCGGTCGAGCTCTGACGAATTCCGCGACCCCACACGTTCAAGTCAATGGACCACGGGTCGGGTCGAAATCGCCCCCCAAAGCAGGGGCCTCGAACGGCACCCAGTGCGGATCGACCGCCGCATTCGAGGTGATCAGCGGCGGGCGCTTGCGGCCTCGGTTTTTGACCAGGAGCCACAGCCCCGCAGCGGAGAGTAAGACCCCGCCCACAGCGAGTGCGCCCATCTCCATCGGACTCGCGAGAGCGGCCTTCGCCTTCGGCTCCAAGCCCACGACCCGCACGCGCCCCATCATCAGCGGGGTGCCGCGCCGGGTATCGTCGAAGGCCGAGTACGTCATGATCTTCAGGAAGTAACCCACGAATACAACCTCCGCCTCGACACTCGGGCCGACGGGCAGTTCGGGCGGCTTCTCCGTGAAGACGACCGTGTAGGGCAACGACTTCGACTCATCACTCCAGCCCATCGCTTCGTATACCTTGGGCACGCCGAGCGGATTCTTCGCACTCTCCCACTCCAACACCCGCCGCACATGCAGCCGCAACCGCATGGGCTTCCCGCGATACTTCTGCGGCTCCTCCCAGATTTGAGTCAGGGCCGGTTCACGGCTGGCCCGCTGCTCGAACTCGGCGAACGGTTGAGTCCGAGCCCAACCGAGCAATTGCCAATACGCAATCATCTCCCGAGGCCGAAGTGCTGACCGGTCCAGAATGAGTTCGTCGCGCGAATGGAAATCTGCCAGCACCTCGGGTTCCAGGTCATTGGGACCGGGGACGACTGTCTCGACCCAGGACGCCTGATCGGGTTTCGCGGCAGGCACCAGCGGGGCCTGGGCCAGCATGTCGTCTTCACTCGCTGCCAACCAATTCCAGGCGGCGGGCTGACGAATCGAGTCGTATAGCACCCACAACACGGCCAGACCCACGAGCATCGTCAAGGCTCGTGACGTGGGGATCGAAGAACCAAACGGTCGCACAGTTCGGCGTCGCATGAGCGGTCTCCCCCGAGGGCATTAGAATCCGAAAGCCTTCTTTCGTGGAGCGAAAGAAGGCCATGCACATCATCACTCCGCCGCGTTGCCCAACTCCATGAACCCCACCTGACGCATCTGCGATCCATCGGGCAGGGTCTGCCGCGTGCAGACATCGACGATTTTCATCAACTCGTCATAGTGCAAGCGGCGGTCGACATGCAACTGGATGCGCTCGTACGGGGACTCTTGAACGCCGAAATTCGACCGCAGATTCGCATTCAGTTTGCTGAGCGCATCCCCTGTCAGACGGCCCGCCACGACCGTTTGCTGGCCCACGTTAATCGCTGTCACCTGCCCCCGATTGTCCGCCGTGATGTACAAATCGAGCGTCTCGACAAACGCACTCGTCTCGCCCCCCGTACTGGAATTCATATCGGTGGATTGTTGAACATCCGTCTGGGGAACCGCTGGCGGCATGTGCAGCTGGAAGTGCCCCTCCACGGGGGTGGGACGGAACGTCAGAATGAAGAACGCCAGCAGCTGAAACGCCATATCCAGCATGGCGGCGAGGTTCATTTGAACCTCGCCTGGGGGCTTGCGTCGTTTACGGCGGCGAGCCATTTACTTGCCCTCCTGACGGTTCATGGCACTGAGTGCGATTTGCCGATACCCCTGCGCCTGGCACAGTCGAATCACACCCAGCACGGTGGCGAAGTCAGTGACCTTGTCCGCGCGAATAATGACCGGGACGGGCAATTCCTCCCCATCCGCCACGGGTTTGCCGAGGGCCTTCAGATACAGCTTCAGATTCATGGCTTCGAGGGGGACGAACTTCTCAATCTCGACCGGGTGACCGTGCGACTGCACAGCGCCCTGGGAGTTGATGTTCAAGAGCAGGGGGTCCAGCGTGCCGGTGTAATCCAGGGGTCGGGCCGACCCCAACACGGGCAGCTGGAGAGTCAGATCCATCGACTGGCCTTTGAAGTTGATCACCAGCATGAAGAAGGTAATCAACTGGAAAACCATGTCCAGAATCGGCGTCAGATTGGGTTCTACCCCTTCGCTGGTACTCGCAGACATGGGATCACTCCTGGGGAGCTGCGGGGGCGGTTGTGGGAGCCCCGCCAGACTTGGCTCGAGCCGATCCATGCACCCGCAGCAAGAATTCGTCGGCCATCGTGATCGCCTGCAAGCTCAGGGACGCGACCCGGTTTTTGAATACCGCGAACAGGAAGATCGCGGGCACCGAGAGGGCCACACCCTCGAACGTAATCAAGAGTGCTTCCGAGATGCCGTGGGCGACCTGGCTGGCCTTCATCTCCCCGCCCTTGGCGATGTCGGCGAAGCTGGACATCATCCCCTTGAGCGTCCCGAGCAGCCCAATCAGCGGGCCAAGCGACCCGATGACCGCTAGCATACTGATCCGCTTTTCCATTTCGACAGTGATGACTTCGCCCATGCGGTCGACCGATTCGCGGGCTTCTGCCAGTCCGCTGGAGAGTGAGGTAATCCCCGACGTCACCAGTTGACCCAGCTCACATTGGCTCTCTTTGGCGATCCGCAGAATGCCGGGGTAATCACGTCCCGCCAACAATTTGTCCATGTCTTCCACGAGTGCCGGAGGCATCACGACCTCGGAACGCAAGTCCTGAAAAAGTCGGACCACCTGCGCAATGAAGTAAAACGACATCATCAACAAGACCAGGCCGATCCACCCCGATGTGTGGATCAACCACATCAGCGTCGTTTCCTGGGCAGGAGCAGGAGCCGTAGGAGTCGCAGCTGCTGGGGCTGCCGGAGCGGTAGCGGCGGGAGGTGCGGCCTCCTGAGCCTGCGCCACTTCCGGGACGCCCATTAGGACGCTGAACACGGCTACTAAGACCGCCCAACTGCACACGCTGGCAGCGCATCGTCGCGCAAAGATAGACATCGGAAACTCCCCTGACCCCGAATACACCCTGACCTGCGACGCATGACCGTCGATAGTCCACATACAGAAGATCGTAACAAATCCGTGAATCGGCTGACACTGTATCCCGAGTGTCTGCACAGCTCCCTCACGGCGGATCATCCCCACCCGGATGAAACGGGTGAGAGCGGCAGATGCGCTCACTCTCCGGGAGGATACCGTCAGCACCGGTTGCGGCGGTCAGCCAGCCGAACTTCACCCGCATTAAGTCTCAAATTCGCGACGAGGAACTCCCGACTGACGAATGATGGACCGCTATGTCCCCAGACGAAGTTCATCGTGATCGGGGACAGGCACAGTCGTGGTGCCAGCGTCAGTCACACGCTGCAAGATGATATGGCTGCCGCGCGGGCGCACGGGGTGGAAACCGTGCTGCTGGAGAATGGCGCACACTTCACGACCGGAGTAAATCCGCAGTTTACCCAACGGCCACCTCGACGTGCGTCACAAAGACTTCACCTCCCCATCGCTGCTGAATCTCCCCCGGCGAGGCGCACTCGAAGAACAACTCCAATGCCTCACGAAGGTTCTCCCGCGCGGACTCAATGGTGTCGCCCTGACTGGCTACGTCCAGTTCCGGGCACAACGCCACGAAACCGTCGCCTTCTCGCTGAATGATGGCTGTTAGTCGCTGGCTCATGAGATCTCCTGTTCATTTAAGTCTCACCATGGCGGAACACAGCGTCAAGGTGGCCATCCGGCAAACTATGGCGGATCATCCCCGCCGGGATGAAACGGGTGACAGCGGCAGATGCGCCATACGCCCTTCCAGGCTCCCACGAGGGGGCCGTGTTTTCTAACGGCTCCGATGAAGTAGTGGCTGCACGTCGGATCGAATCGGCATTGCCGACCAAAAATCGGACTCAAACAGATCTGGTACAGTCGCACGCCGCCGATCAGAAATCCCGACAGCAGGGTCTGCAGCCCCCGCAGGAATGCGATCGCAGCACGTCCGATCACAGCTTACTCCCGTCGAGCGGTCGTAAACGGGGCCGACTCATTCCGGCTCGACCCGGTCATCACGGATGCTTCCTCGATTCGAGGGTATTCCAGCGTCTGAAACACTAACTCGGCAGGCACCATTGTTGCCTTCCCCGAGGCCGTCGACGCACTGTATAGACTGCCGCCCATCGCCAGCAGCCGACTGGCGTCAAAGAACTCTGCCACTTGCAGCGGCCCCACCGCAGTCGGCTCCGCCTGCCCCTCGCCCGCAATTTGCAGCTGCCCATTCCGGACGGTGAAACGAGTGGCTCCCGGGGGGAGTTTGACTTCGGGGCTGAGGGGGAGATCGCGGTCTCCCAGATCGATGCAGAGCCGCCGCTCGGCATCCAGCACTAGTCGACCGACTCGTGTGTACTGCTCCTCCCCCGTCGGGAGTTTGACGGCAAAGAAACACTCGCGCTGCACGGCCACGTGCGCGGGGTTGCCGGTCTCCACGAGCCGCCCCGGCTGAGTCTCTAAGCGATACCCGACTATCTGGGCGTGCTGGTTCCCTTCGACTTGATGGAACGCGATTTCCTGAAACACCGGCACCATCTTGAGGTAGCCACAGGTCTCCCGGTTCGCCTGATTATGCAAGTTCAGCTTCAACCCCAAGTCTGCTCCGGCAGCGGGATTCGGCGACAAGTGATGCAACCGGGCGGGAGCGTCATCGGGATGACTCGCATCAAACATCGGCGGGGAGGAGCTGGAATGCCCGGCCCCCTTCTGCCCAAACTTTTTCCACATCATGATGACACCTACTGCGTCGCCCGGAGACATCCCGCGCAGGGCATCGGCCCAGACCTCACGCTGTTGTTCCGAGACGCCATCGAGCTCGTCCTTGAGCATCTCAGCCACTTCAGGATCAAGCGGTGGCAGTTCGGGGGTGGTGGCTTGAGCCAGCTGAGTTGTTGATGGTTCCCGCTCTGGGTCGGCGAGTGGGGGGGAAGCCGGAGGGGAGAGCGGTTTGGCTAACAGCATCGAGAAGGGCAGCGGAGGTGTCGGCAGCTCATTCGTTCGTGGAAAAAACGGCAACTCGTCATCCGCAGAGGGCGGAACTTCGACCAGTGCATCGGCATGGACCGGTTCATCGCCCAAGTCCGGGTCATTCAGGACGACCGCCCCGCCAGGAACGGGGATGCGTGTCTTCCCCTCTGGCTGCAGAGTGGAAAACTCCGCCGGATAGTCAAACCCTCCGAGTCCCACGGGGGCCGCCTGCCCACCCGGATTGTTGAACAACAACCCCGTCGAGCGCGCGTGGTCGACTCTCTGCCACACCGAGACATGCCCAGCTGCAAATCCGACAGCCAGCCCCAGGCAGGAGCCGCAGAAAAACGTGAGTCGCCAACGCGCATCCATGAACCGCCTCCTGCGGCCAGTCACTGAGGAGTGACCGGAACGCTACCCTCCGAGGACCATCCCGATCCCCTTTCCTGCCTCCGAATGCCGCAAGCTACCCGAATCTCTCAATCTGTGACAAGACGATCTGGAAAAGTGCTTCACCCAGCCTCAGACATTCCGCGCGATGCCTGGGCCACGCCGCCGTGCCAGTTGTGACAAATGAACAACAATCCCGGGGTGGCACGTCCCCGAGTCCTTGCTGTCGTGGGGGCGCAGAAATCCTTCACGCGGGACGGATTGAGACGTACGACGGACGTCCTCGTCCGTCACTCTTAAGGCGAACGGACAGAAAAAGCTGACCGTGGGATAGGCTTCCGGCCTGTCTTTTCGCGAGCGTTGACAGCCTGGAAGCCTATTCCACGGGTCAGACAAGCCTGACCGATCGCCTGACGAGGCTTTCCTCACGGACGGACGAGGACGTCCGTCCTACGAAATGTCCTCAGTTCTCCCCGAGAAAAGTATAGATTCTGTGGCCAGCCAGTTAGGACAAAGCGGTCCTCCGCCTTTGCGTCCTTAGCGACCTTCTGTTCCAATCTCCGAATCACGGACGGATTGGTATTCACTGGCGATGGTGTGACCTCTGCTTTGACCAGACTCCTGATCTCCATTGTGCTGGCCGTTAGCCTGTTGTCGGCTTGGTACGTCATCGCGCGGCGGGCGAGTGGGACGCTGGTCGTGTATTGCACGCACGACTTGGTCTACGCCGAGCCGGTCCTCGAAGAATTTACGCGGCAGACGGGAATCCCGATCACGATCGTCGGCGATACCGAGGCCACGAAATCGTTGGGCTTGATCGAGCGGCTACTCCGCGAGGGAGGTCAAACGCCGTGCGACCTGGTTTGGAATAGCGAAGTCCTGGGTACGATTCGGCTCCAACGGGACGGGCTGCTCGCGGCGTATACCGGGACGGCCTCGCAGCGGATTCCGGTGAGATTCAAGGACAGCGCCGGGCACTGGCACGGGTTCGCGGGACGGATGCGGGTGTGGATTGCGAAGGAGGGGGCGTTGAGCGATGAGGGTTTCGCGTTGAGCGAAAGAGACCCTCTGGTCCCTCACGGCTCCCCCTCTGACCCTCAACCCTCTGACCCTCAACCCTCAACCCTCAACCCTCAACTTTCTTCGCGCATGGCCATCGCGAAACCCCTGTACGGCACGACCTTCACGCAATTCGCGATGCTCTGGAAACTCCACGGACCCGAGGCCACGAAGGCGGAACACCAGTCGCTGGTCGATCGCCATTGCCGGTTCGTCGCCGGAAATGCGATGGTTCGTGACATGGTGGCCGGAGGAAGTTGCGACTACGGGATGACCGACACGGATGATGTTTTCGCCGCGCGCGATGCGGGATACCAGGTCGACATGCTGCCGATTCGCATCGACGGGAAGACGCTCTGCATCCCGAATACCGTGGCATTACTCAGGTGTTCCGACCGCCCCGCCGAGGCGCGGCAGCTCTTGGAGTATCTGCTGTCCGAAGAGGTTGAGTTGCAACTGGCGAAGACCGCCCGGCAGATTCCCCTCGGAACGGTGCCACATGAAAAGATCCCCGAGGAGGTCCGCCCGTTGGTCGAGTGGGCCGGTGAATCCTGGAACGTCGCCGACGCCGCTGACGTGGCCGGGGACTGCCTGGAGTGGCTCAAGTCGGAATACGCCCGATGAGCTACGAAGCTGCCGTCGCCTGGTCGATCGTCCGGAGCCTCCTGGCTGGAGCGCTGTGCTGGACACTCGCGCGAGTGCTGCGTGGGAGCTTTCAGCAGTCAACGGTCAGCGGTCAGCCAGAGAACGCCCACCGGTTGCAACCGGTGGGCTTGGCCCCTCGCTTACACGTCGGGTTAGTACTGGTCCCGTTCTTCATGCCGGGACTGGTCGTCGGGTATGCGTATCGCAATGCGTCGATGTCGCTCGTGCAGTCACCGCTGCTGAATGAGTTGTTGTATCTCGTGATCGTGGTCGCTCAGTTGACGCCGGTCGTGGTATTGGCCTTGGAGTGGCTCCCCGCTGCGGCGCTGAGGCCATCGGGTGTATTTTTGTTAGAGCTGACCGGGCAGTCGGGGCGGAGAGTTCCGCGCGGCGAACGTCTGCGGGCGAACCTCGCGGGTGAGCTTCCTCGACAGTTCACAGCTGGGGCGATTGCGGCGCTACTCTGTTTTCAAGAGGTCGAGGTGGCGACGCTGATGCAGGCTCGCGGCTGGGCGGAGTGGATCTTTACCAAGCAGGCCGGGGGCGTGGAGCTGGCGGAGGTGTTGCCGTTTCTGGTGCTGCCGGTGGGGTATGGGTTGTTGCTGACGCTGCCCGTGCTGGCTTACTGGACGGTGCGACATGAATCTCGTCCCGGCGAGCCGGTGGGCGTCAGCCCCCGGACGGAGTCGCGCGACGGGTCCGGGGGCTCACGCCCACCGGCTCGCCTGTTGGTGTTTTGGGTGGTGGCTGGTGCTTGGCTGCTGGTCGTCATTTGGCCAGTGACGAGTCTCGCCCTCGGAGCGTATCGCGGGGCGGGATTGATTCGGTTCCGGTCAGCCCTGTGGCAGGAGATCGGGGACGCGCTGGTGCTGGGAGTGACGGTCACGCTCGGGTTGTGGGTGGTCCTGCGGGGAGCAGGCCATCTGTACGACGGACATCTTTGTCCGTCGGTGCATCGACGGACAAGGATGTCCGTCGTACGATCCGCCGCTTGGGCGGTTGAGCGCCCAGCGGGGACGGGCAGGGTTGCCCATCCTACGGCGATGTGGCGGGTGGCCGTTATCATGTTACTGCTGCCCGGTCTGCTCGGATCATTGGCCCTGGGTCTGACAATCTTTGAAATCTGCCAACGCCTCGGGGTTCAGCCATCGTATTCTCCAGTGCCGCTGGTGCTGGCGATGGTGTTGTTTCTGTTGCCGAGGGCACTTGCGATGCAAGCCATGCTGAGACGCAATGAGCAACAATCGAGGGTGTTCCTGGCCGAATCGCTCACTCAACTGCCGGGGCCGCGTGGCAGATACGGGGCGGCGATTCTATGGCACATTCGGGATACGGGGCGATTCTGGACGCTGGCCCTGCTATTCTGGTGGTCGTATCTGGAACTGACGCTCCCCGCCCTCCTGCGACCGGCGGGAATGGCTCCGGCTCCGTTGCGGCTCTACAACTTCCTGCATTACGGCCACATCCCCGGACTGGCTGCGATGCTGTATGTGGTGCTGCTGGTGCCGGTGGCATTGCTGATCGTAGTGAGGCGTTTGTGGATGATCGACGGAGTGGTTCGCTCCGCTTCGAAGACTTCGCGTCGCGGCTAAACTTCCGACTTCCGACTTCCGACTTCATGCTCTGGACACTCCACAACGTGACTCTCTCTGGCCGTGGTCGTCCACGGCTCGATCGGGTCTCCGTTGAGATTCCAGCGGGACGAGTGGCCCTCGTCGGAGCCAGCGGGTCGGGGAAGACCTCGCTGCTCAATCTGCTGGTCGGGTTTGAGCAGGCGAGTGAGGGATCGTTGAGGGTTGAGGGTTTCGCGTTGAGCGAAAGAGGCAGTGGGGATCGCCGTCTTCCAGACGCTCAACCCTCAACGCTCAATCCTCAACGCTCAACCGCCCTCTTCTGGTCCCCCGCAGATTACGGCCTGTGGCCACACCTCACTGTTCGTGAGCATCTCACAGTCGTTTCACCCTCTGGCGATGAGGCTCGTCTGGAAGGTCTACTCTCCGGGTTTGGGTTGGAGGCTCTGTCCTCCGCATACCCGGCCAGTCTCTCTCAAGGCGAATGCTCGCGTCTCTCAGTGGCTCGGGCAGTGGCTGCGCAGCCGCTCTGTCTCGTCCTGGATGAGCCGTTGGAGCATGTCGATATCGCTTTGCGCGACCAGTGCTGGCGCGTGCTGCGCGAGGAGGTCGCTGCCACCGGGGCCAGCTTAGTCTTCTCGACGCATGCTCCCGACCGGGTGTTGTCGGAAGCGGACTGGTGCCTGTGCCTCGATCAGGGGCAACTGGTCTGGTCGGGGCCGGTGGCAGAGCTTTACGAGCTTCCCGGCAATCCGGCGATCGCGAGCTTCCTCGGGCCGTGTAATTGGTTGCCCGCTGAGATGAGTCAGAGGATAACCATGGGGGCACGGAGGCACGGAGAAGAGCAGTCAGCCAGACCAAGCCCACCGGTTGCCACCGGTGGGCTTGCCGACGATTCCGTGACTCAACCTGTGCGGCCCGAGCGGTTGCAAGTCGTGAACGACGACAACGGCCCGTACCGTGTCGAGTCCGAGCGCTTCAGCGGGCACCTCGCCGAGGTCAAGCTCACCCAGCTCACGACGGGCACCACGCAGACGGTCTATCACCGCCCCCCGCGCCCGTCGCTTGTGACCGGACAGCGGGTCTCGCTGCGCATCCTCGCGCTGGTGTGCGCGGTCGCGACCTGTCTGTGGCAGTCGGGTTGCCTCGGCAGTTCCGGGGCCGCGGAGTTGCCGGTCGTCGACTCCACGATCATTCGTATTCCTGTCGACGGCAAGCGGATGCCCGCACCGCGCGCGCTCACGGTCTCGAAGGACCGCGAGTTGTACGTCCTGGATGACTCGGGCCGCATCCTGGTCTATGACGAAACGAACAAACTCATTCGGCAATGGAGCATGCCGGAGTCGAGCGTCGGCAAGCCGGAGGGCATCCGCGTCCTGCAGGACGGACGGGTCGCCATCGCCGATACCCACTACCACCGTGTCGTGTTCTTCTCGAAGCAGGGCGATCTCCTCAGCATGTTCGGCAGCCAAGGCGAACAGCCCGGCGAGTTCACTTACCCCGTCGACCTCATGCAAGACCCACAGGGGTTCCTCTACGTCGCCGAGTATGGCGGCAGCGACCGCATTCAGAAGTTCGCCCCGGACGGCCAGTTCGTGCTGGAGTTCGGCGGACTCGGCACGGAGGTCGGCCAATTCCAACGCCCCAGCGGAATGGTCTGGCTCGACTCGAAGATCTACGTCGCCGACGCCATCAACAGCCGCGTGCAGGTGTTTACCGACCAAGGCCAGCCGCTGGAGGTTCTCGACTGGGCAGAGCAGGGCGGACTCTACTATCCTTACGACATCGCCCTCAGCCCGCACGGCCAGTTCTTCTTCGTCGAGTACGGGGCGTGCCGTGTGAGCGTCGCTGACCCGCATGGCCAGCTGGTGGCCCAGTTCGGGCATGAGGGGCGCGGGCATCACGAGTTGTGGACGCCGTGGGCGCTGGCAGTCTCCGAGGACAACCGGCTGTTCATTGCGGACACCGGGAACCGCCGGATCGTGCAATTGACGTTGCCAGGAGGACGGCTGTGAACACTCTGCGTCGCTGGATGAAGAGTCTGTTCCCCGCTCCGCGCACCCCGCTGAGGTGGGTGAATGGTATCGGCATTACGTTGGCAGTCGCCCTCTACTTGGTGGGGATGTGTCTGCTCCAGCGGAACCATGTGATGCAGTTCCTCCGTCCGTGGGCGTTCACATTGACTCCGCTGGCGGTGTGGGTCTGGTGGATGCACCGCAACGGGTATCACGGATTGGCCCAAGGTCGGGCGAACGCGGCGATTGTGGTGCGGCTGCTGCTACTCGGGCTGTTCCTCGCATTGCTCGCCGAGCCGCGTTCGGTGCGGTCGACCGATCGGCTGTCGGTGGTGTTTGCGCTCGACAGCTCTGACTCCATCGGTCGGGACGCTTCCGAGAAAGGGGCCGAATACATCGCCAAGGTCGTGAGCCAGAAGCCCGCCGAGGACGAGGCCGGGCTGGTCACATTCGCTGCCAACGCAGCTGTCGAACTGCCGCCGCGCGAGTCGTTCCCACTCGAAGGCGGGAGCATCATCCTCAACTCCCGCATCAGTCCCGATGCCACCAACATTGAGCAGAGCCTGTCCCTCGCAGCTGCGATGTTGCCGGAGGACACGCGCGGCCGCATCGTTCTTATCAGTGATGGAGCCGAAACGGCGGGCAATCTGAAGCCGGTCCTCGACAACCTCAAGAGCCGGGGTATTTCTGTTGATGTGAAGCCGATTACCTACAGCTATGACAAAGAGGTGTGGATCGAGCGCCTCGAACTGCCCCAGCGCATCCAGCTCAACGAGCGCTACGACGCCTCGGTGGTGGTCTCTTCGCTGCAAGCGGGGAAGGGGAAACTCAAACTCACCGAGAACGGCCAGCTGATCGCCGATGTGCCGATTGAGTACAAGCAGGGTAAGAACCGTTACGACCTGCCGATGGAACTCAAGACGCCCGGCTATCTGGAGTATCAGGCCACGATCGAGATCGCTGACGATCCCGCACATCCGGGGGTCAAGCAGGACTTTCTGGTGCAGAACAATCGCGCAGACGGGTATCTGTACATCGAGGGCAAGGGGAAGGTGCTGCTGGTCACTGATCCTTCGGGGACGGAAGACGAGTGGCAGGCCCTGCGTCAGTCGCTGGCCCGTGCCGAGCGTGAAGTCGAGGTCATGCCCGCCCTCAACGTGCCGCGTGACGCGCTGTCGCTGCTGCCGTATGACTGCATCATCCTCTGCAATGTCGAACGCTTCTCGCTCGATGAAGCCCAGATGCAGGCCATGCACGATGCCGTCTTCAACGAGGGGACCGGCTTCCTGATGGTCGGCGGAGCCCGCAGCTTTGGCCCGGGCGGTTACCACAAAACAGTGATCGAGGACGCTCTGCCAGTCAGCATGGATGTGACCAATAAGAAGGTGCTGCCCAAGGGGGCACTGGCCATCATCCTGCACACCTGCGAATTCCCCGAGGGGAATACCTGGGCCAAACGCATTACGAAAGAAGCCATCAAGGTCTTGAGCGCTCGCGATGAGATCGGCGTGATTGACTACGAAGGAGGCGAGCAGTGGGTCGTGAAGCTCAGCGATGTCGGCGATTACGAGGCGATGGCCACCAAGATCAACGCCGCCGAGCCGGGGGATATGCCCGCCTTTGCCCCGACGATGCAGCTGGGGTTTGATGCTCTCAAAAAGAGTGATGCGGCCTCGAAGCACATGATTATCATTTCGGATGGTGACCCGGCCCCGCCGCCGGGACCACTCTTGAAAGCGTTCGTCGACGAGGGGATCACGATCTCCACCGTGTCGATCTTTCCGCACGGGGGGCAGGAAGTGAAGTTGATGCGGGAGATCGCCGACATCACCCACGGACGGTACTACTTCCCGGATGACCCGAACAAGCTGCCGACGATCTTCTTTAAAGAAGCCCGGACGCTGAAGCGGAACATGGTGTTCAAGGGGGATGTGACGGTCGAGCAGGGGTTTGCTTCGCCGGTGCTGCGCGGGATTGACGCGATCCCGCATCTGAATGGGTACGTACTCACCTCGCTCAAGGAGAGCGGTCTGCCGGAGAACATCCTGTTCACTCGTCCGGAAGGGGATGGGGATATCGACGACCCGATCCTCTCCGTCTGGAGGTATGGGCTAGGCACGACTGCGGCTTACACCGCCGACTTCGCCAGTTTCCTCGGCCCGAAGTGGGTCAATTGGGAGAAGTTCGACCCGTTCATCAAGCAGCTGATGATCCGTATCTCGCGCGTGCGGCAGCCGGGTCATCTGCGCATGTGGGCCTATTCGACGGGAGCGGAAGGGGTCGTGATGGCCGAGGACTTCCACCCGGAGGAGATGTTCTTGGATGTGGCAGCCCGGATCTCCGGACCGAACGACCGCCGCGAAATGGTCTCGCTGAAGCAGGTGGCCCCGCGCCGCTATCAAGCAGAATTCCCGCAATGGGGAGCCGGTCGCTATCAGGTGACGCTGATTGGCAAAGCGGGCCAGCGCGAGGACCGCGCCACCGGTGGTTTCATCGTCAGCTACTCTCCCGAGTATCTGAAGTTCACCAGCAACTGGAACATCCTGCGTCAGATTCAAGAAGAAACCGGCGGGCAGATGCTGGACGCCGACACCGATACCCAGACCCCCGAAGTGGCTTCGCAGCAGATCTTCAACCGCCGCCAGACCAAGACGACCTCGCAGCCGGACTTCGACTGGTTTTTGATCGCGCTGTGCTGTTTGATCCCACTCGATGTCGGCATCCGGCGTATCCAACTCGACTGGAAGATGATTCTGGCCAGCCTTGGATTCGGCAAGGTACAGGCCACAACTGCCACGATGGGGACACTGCTGGCCCGGAAGCAGGAAGTCAGCAGCCAGCTCAAGGGCCAACGCCCGCCTGCGCGGCCTTCGCCCGGTTCGCCGAGTGAGTCCCCCGCGTTTCTCAACAAGGCCAGCCCCGCCCCCGACCGCACCTCCGCCCCGGCCTCGTCTCGCCCCAAGCCGACCGCTCCCAAGCAGCCGATCGAAGACACCTCGACCACCAGTCGGCTGCTCGATCTCAAACGCAAACGGCAACAGGACGGGGAGAAGTGAGCCATCAGCGATCAGCGATCAGCGGTCAGCGGTCAGCCAGAATGCCCACCAGTTGCAACCGGTGAGCTTTGCCCCTCTTCATCTGTGTTCATCTGCGGCTAAACATTCCCCCCATCAGGCCACACTGTGACTGAAGTACAACTCCATTCCCTGACCGAGCGAATCATCGGCTGCGCCTTCACCGTCTCGAACACTCTCGGAACAGGCTTTTTGGAGAAAGTCTACGAGAACGCTCTGGCACACGAGTTGCGACTGTGTGGTTTCATGGTTGACGCTCAACTCCCCATGCGTGTCGAATACAAGGGAGTTCTCGTAGGCGATTACTTCGCGGACCTGTTGGTGGCAGGCGAAGTGATCGTGGAAATCAAAGCGACGAAGAGCAACTATGATGTGGTCACTGCCCAATGCTTGAACTACCTCCGAATCAGCGGGAAGCCGCTCTGCTTGTTGATCAACTTCGGCCAATCCCGCATCGAGGTTCGGAGATTTCGAGCAGACTCGTTCCAGAGGCAGCCGGAGTGATCACCGCGATGAATCCCCTCTGACCAATGGCCCTGCTGGGATCGACATTGGGAAGCGGAGAATTGGCCGCAGATGAACGCAGATGAACACAGATGTTGATGTGGCGTACACGCAACTCTCAATCCAACACTCCCTCCCCTCAACGGTCTCCCGATGAACACTCCCGCAGGCAACGACACCACTGGCTCCACTGCCCTCGACATGTCAGCCATGAAGGCGGAGGCTCACGACTTTGCTGCGACCTTCGAGGCGGTTCGCCTGGAGATCGGCAAGCTGATCGTGGGGCAGGCCCGCGTGGTCGAGGCCGCGATGACGGCCCTCTTCTGCGGAGGC
Organism: Planctomycetota bacterium; assembly: GCA_031431195.1. Lineage (GTDB taxonomy): Bacteria > Planctomycetota > Planctomycetia > Planctomycetales > Planctomycetaceae > TH-plancto1. The sequence continues at coordinate 14,963 of JANPCU010000061.1, forward strand.
AACGTGCTGCTCGAAGGGGTGCCGGGCCTCGGGAAGACCGAACTCATCAAGGCCATGTCGCAGGTGCTTGACCTCGACTTCAAACGCATTCAGTTCACCCCCGACCTGATGCCCGCCGACATCGTCGGCACCAACGTGATGCAGACCGACGAGAAGGGCCGCTACCAGTTCGAGTTCCGACCTGGACCGATCTTTACCCAGCTGCTGCTGGCCGACGAAATCAACCGCGCGACCCCCAAGACGCAATCGGCACTCCTCGAAACCATGCAGGAAGGGACCGTCACCACCGCGGGCACGATCCACCGCCTGAAGCAGCCGTTCTTCGTGATGGCCACTCAGAACCCGCTCGAACAAGAGGGCACTTACCCACTCCCCGAAGCCCAGCTCGACCGGTTCCTGTTTAAGATCAATGTCCCGTTCGTATCACTCGCAGAGCTGAACGAGATCGTCAATCGCACGATTCTGCGGCAGCAAGTCTCTCTCAAGAAGCTGCTGAACTCCGAGCGAATCATGCAGCTGCGCGATGTGCTGCAAAAGGTGGTAGTGGCCGACCCGATGCGGGATTTTGCGTGCCGGTTGGTGCTGGCGACGCATCCCCAATCAGCGGAAGCGCCGGAGGGCGTGAAGCGTTTCGTCCGCTGGGGAGCCAGCCCCCGCGCGGCTCAAGCGCTGATCCGTGCCGCCCGCGTCCGCGCCCTGAGTCAAGGCCGCGCGCATGTGTCATTCGACGACATCCGCTACTTCTCCGATGAAGTCCTCAAGCACCGCACGTTGCTGAACTATGATGGCCAGGCCGAGAACGTGCAGGTCGGCGAACTGATCCAGCAGTGCGTGACCAACGTCGGCGACAAGGCCGCGTGAAGAGGGTCGATGATTTGATCGGGAGCGAGCAGCAAGCGACAGCTTATCGAGGGGCTGGCGGAGTGTCTTAGAGCAGATTCAGAATTGCTATCCGGAAAGGCCGACAGGCATGTCTGCCCCTCTGAGGAGTGGCACAGACATTCCGTCTGTGCCAACTGAAGACTGATTCTGCAAATGCACAAGGGCTATACGCGCCGGGCTATCGGGGCGAGTCCCATCCGGGCGAGGAACCTCGAGTGCAACCCGATGAAATCGGGCCATCAGAACCTCAGCGGGTTGAGGATCTGCACGGTCAACTCTTCGCGAGTCAGGAGTCGGGGTTGGTCCAGCGATCTCTCTGGGTTTATCGAGCAATGTCCTCTAGGTTCGTTCGGATCACGATACCACGATACGGCTTTCTCTCACTTCCTTGGCAGTTTCCCCCCCCTCACGTAACATTCAAGGCGTGCAGCGGTTCCAATTCAACCAATCTCAAACGTCTGACGGCGAGTGGCATGGCCAAGCGAACGATTTCTCAAGTGGATGTGGCGGGCCAGCGGGTTCTGATGCGGGTCGACTTCAACGTCCCGCAGGATGACTCCGGCAAGATTACCGATGATCGGCGAATCCGGGAGGCCCTCCCGTCGATCCGCTCCGTCATCGATCGCGGTGGGCAACTGGTGCTCATGAGTCACCTCGGTCGACCGAAGGGGAAGGCCGGGGACGAGAAGTTCACGCTGGCCCCGTGTGCGATCAAGCTGAGCGAGATCCTCGGCCAGCCGGTGTCCTTCGCGAAGGACACCATCGGGCCGGATGCCTCGGCCAAGGTCGGGGCGCTGAAGAACGGAGAGGTGCTGCTGCTCGAAAACGTTCGGTTCCAGAAAGTCGAGCCCGGCTCGGAAGCTGAACTCCCCGAGAACAGCCGAGCGGTCCGGCTCTACGCGGCCAAGCTCGCGTCGTTCGCTGACATCTACTGCAACGAAGCGTATGGAACCTGCCACCGCAAGGACGTGTCCATGTTCTTCACCCCGCTGTTGATGGGGGACAAGCCGTGCGTGTGCGGGGCCTTGGTCGAGAAGGAGATCAAGTACCTCACCGATGCCATCTCCGCTCCGCAACGTCCGTTCGTGGCGATCATCGGTGGCAAGAAGGTCTCCGACAAGATATTGGTGATCAAGAACCTGCTCAACGTCTGCGACAAGGTGCTGATCGGCGGAGCGATGGCCTACACCTTCTCACTGGCCAAGGGAGGTAAGACCGGTCGCAGCCTGGTCGAGAAGGACAAGGTCGAACTCGCTAAGCAATTGCTCGACACGGCCGGCGACAAGCTCGTGCTGCCGGTCGACACCCACTGCGGCGATGACTTCAAGTCGACCTGCAACAAGCTGGTCGTGAAGGCCGGTGAGATTCCCGACAACTTCGAAGGCTTCGACATCGGTCCAGAAACGGCTAAGCAGTACGCCGCGATCATCGCCGGAGCCAAGACCATCGTCTGGAACGGCCCGATGGGCGTGTTCGAAATGTCCCCGTTCGACGCTGGAACCCGCATCGTCGCCGAAGCGATCGCGAACTCGAAATCGATCAGCATCATCGGCGGCGGTGACAGCGCCGCAGCTGTCCAGCAACTCGGCTTCGCCGACAAAGTGAGCCACGTCAGCACCGGCGGCGGGGCCAGCCTGGAGATGCTGGAAGGGAAGCGGTTCGCAGCTGTCGATGTGCTGGATGATGCGTGAGGAACGTTGAGAGTTGAGCGAAAGAGGAGAGGTGTGCGACTGAGCAGTCGAGTTTGTTCGAAGTGCCCCCTCTGACCCTCAACTCTCAACCCTTAACGCTCCCCCTCACCGACCGAGTGGTGGAATGGCAGACACACGGGACTTAAAATCCCGAGACTCGAAAGGGTCGTGCGGGTTCGAGTCCCGCCTCGGTCATCATTTGCCTAGGTAAAACCCTAGGTTCTAGCGTTTTTCCATGCCGAGCGGAAACGGTGTCCGCTGCTGGCCGTGGGTTTCCGTCGCTGTCTGGTATGGATTGTGGTAGCAACTTCGTGGCCTCTTCAAAGTCAACTTCACGGGTCATCGCGTAGTGCTGCAATGCGATCTTCGGTGAGTGCCCCAGCCACGCACAAACTGACTTGATCGGGTATGGGTGATTGAGAAGATCAGTCACGCAGGACGCCCGAAGATTGTTGAACAATTTCGGCCAAACAGCAACCCCAGCCTGTCCGATGATCTGCATCATCCGCTTTCTCAGATTAACGCCCGTGTCTCTGCCCCGACCGTTGATGACGTACTCGGTTCCCGGCTCTGCCTCGTCAAACGCCGCTTCCAGATAGGGCCGCAACCGCGAGAAGATCGGCACCACTCGCGTTGCCTTCCCCTCGTGATGAGCCGTCTTGCAGGAGTGGATGAGCATCCTCTTTGTCTCCCAGTTCACATCGCCCCATCGCAAAGCAAGAGGCTCACTCGGAGTTCGCAGCCCAGCGAACCGAGACAAGGCGAACAGGAGACGCCACTCGGAGTCGGGGCATGCGTTCAGGACGGCTTCCGCTGTCTCGATGCTCACATAGGCTTGCCGAGCCGGGTTGCCCCCAGTGCTGGTCGGGATGCACTTCTGATCGAAGGGGTTCGACTCAATCAGACCGCGTTCCACGGCGTCCGTGAAGAACTGCCGAACGACGCTGCAAGTCTTCCGGACGGTGTTGTCGGCGTACTCACTGGCAATCAGATGTTGCCGGAAGTCTTTCGCCTGTGATGGCGTGATACTCCGCAGTGAACACGATCCCTGAAAGTATTCCGTGAGCATCCGACGCACCTTCCGCCAGTTCACCTTCGTTGACTCCTTGGCATCGTGCCGCCCGTCGATGTAGCTGCCGATGAACTCAGCCAGCCCCACCGACTCCCGAACCTTGACCAGCCCCACACGGACCAGCTTGCCCCGCAGGACATCATCCAACTTCGACAGCCAGCGGGCCGTCTCATCCGCCACGGGTTCTCCACTGATCGCACTGGACGCCAGCCGCTCGATGTGACCTTGGATTCTCTGGCACGCCTTCAACGGCAGTTTGCCGAGATAGACGCACTTCCTTGCCCCGTTCGGATCGGCGAACCGGATGTTTCGATTTCCGGCCTTGTCGGTCGTGAGTGATGCCATCGTGTGTCGCTCCTTGCAGTGCCGATTCCTGTGTGGTGGTGTCGCCCGTGACCGCTTCTCTCAGAATCGCACAGATTGCCGTTTCCCGGCCTTCGGGCTGTCTGACGCCTTCCGGGTCGTGGAAGTCGGTTGTCTGGTCACGGTGGCGTCTCTGTGGTCGATCGCTCTCTGGTCCGACGAAAGTTGTTTTAGTCGGTG
>JANPCU010000062.1:0-8929 GCA_031431195.1 Planctomycetota bacterium
CCCGCCTCATCAAGTGCCTCGACTGGCCAGAGCTGCCCCTCTGAAATCTGTGAAAATCTGTGCAATCTGTGGATGAACAATCTGCACCGGAGAAGCTCGATCAAGAGGGACGATTTGGTCCACAGATTTCGCAGATTGGCACAGATTAGTTCTCATTCCCGCGAAGAATTCACCACGGAGGCACGGAGGCACGGAGAAATTCCCGAGTGCCGGACTCTGGAATGTGAGTGGCGATTCATTCGAAGACCGCACTGTCGAGCAGTGCCTGTGTCGGAACGCTACGGATTTCTCCGTGCCTCTGTGCCTCCGTGGTTCAAGGTCGCGAGTTTGAGCTTGAGACTCTCGCCAATCGTACGATTCGCGGTCGGCGGGCGAGGGCGGTTGACTCACCAAACAACATTCACCGAGAGTTCCGAGGTCGCCCAGTGCTCGCTCGTTTTACCAAGCCAAGTCCGGGGTGAGAGGATCGGAGCGAACCTGATGGCCCCCTCACCCCAGCTGTCTCCCCCGCAACAGGCACCCGATGAAAGACACATCGCTTGCAGGCGAGAGGGAGTAGAGAGGGCGAATACGTACGTTCGCCTGTACGGGGCTCTCCTGCTCTGCATAGTCGTCATGATGGGCTGCCGTGACGAGGCGAAGCCGATCAGCCCATCCCCCACTCCGATCTCCCCGCCAGTCACTCCGGTTCAGCCGCTCTCTGCCCCGGCCAGTGACATCCACTTTCGCGACGCCACAGAAGACTGGGGGATGAACTTCCGGCGCGACGATGACATTGGAACACTCCACCGCATTCTCGAATCCAACGGGGGCGGCGTGGGAGTCATCGACTACGACAGGGACGGCTGGCCCGACCTGTTGCTGACCAACGGCTGCCCGTTACCGCTCTCCCGCGCCGCTGTGCGAGTCCCCGATGCGCTCTTCCGGAATGTCGCGGGGAAGCGTGTCGTGTCGATCGGCGAACCAGCGGGAATCGCTGCGGTGGGCTATCACCACGGATGTACAGTCGGCGATTGGAATTCCGATGGCTTCCCGGATCTGTACATCGCGGCTCTGGGGAAGAATGTGTTCTACCTCAATCAGGGGGATGGGACTTTCACGGAGATGGCCGCCGAGTTGGGCATTGAGGTTCCGGTGTGGTCTTCGTCACCTGTGTTTGCGGATCTGGACGGAGATGGGTTCCTCGACCTGTACGTGACGAATTACGTCCAGACGGGGGATGATCCGCCGCACCTCTGCCCCGAGCCGAACGCCCCGCATGGATACATCACCTGCCCCCCAACCGTATACGAAGGGGAACCCGATGTCTGCTTTCGCTCAGACGGAGCCGGTGGCTTCCGGGATGTCACCAAGGAATGGAACATCGGGGGCGATGCTCCGAAGGGGTTGGGCTGCGTGGTCGCAGATCTGGACCAGAACGGTATCCCCGACATTTTTGTGACGAATGATGGCGTTCCCAATTACTGCTTCATGCGACCCAGCTATGACAAGCCGTTTGCGGATGAAGCTCTGCTTCGCGGTGTCGCGCTCGACGCCTCGGGGCGAGCGATGGGAAACATGGGGATTGCCGTTGCTGACGCGGACGGAAATGGCTGGCTCGACCTGCACGTCACCACGTTTTACTCTCAGCCCAACGTCTATTATCGAGCCACGGAACAAGGCAACTACCAGGAAGAGATCAAGCGCACCAAGATGGCCGCCCCCACCCAGCAGATGCTCGGGTTCGGCACGCTCTTCATTGACCCCGACAATGATGGCTGGCCGGACCTGTTCATCGCCAATGGACACATCGACGACATGCGCTGGCGGGTGGCCAGCTTGCCATACCAGATGCCACCCCAGCTGTTTCGTAATACTCGGAAGGGCACATTCGACGAAGTCACCGCATCCGCTGGGGACTACTTTCAGAAGAGGTGGCTGGGGCGGGGGGTGGCCTCGGTCGACCTGAATCAGGATGGCCGCGTCGACCTCGTGGTCTCACATCAACTCGACCAGTCCTCGATTGTACTCAACGAGTCACCCCATCCGGGCCACTTCCTCTCGATCCGCTGCATCGGCACCACCGCGAATCGGAGCGCCTGCTCCACGAAGCTCTGGCTGGAGACCGAGGAACGAACCCACTATCACGAGATCGTCGGCGGCAGCAGCTACAACTCCGCCCCCGACTTGTGCGTCCACTTCGGCCTGGGCACGACCCAGCCGAAATCACTTCGTGTCCAGTGGCTCGATGGACAGGTCGAAACGTTTCCCCAGCCCCAGCCCGGTCGGTACACCCTGGTCCAGGGGCAGGGGCTGTACTCGATCGACATGCCAAGCTCGGGGTGGGGAGCCCATGTCCACGACCCTCCGCTTCAATGAGCGTTGAGAGAGCGTTGAGAGAGCGTTGAGATTGACGGCAACGATTCGGTCTTCACTTCATTTGGTCGACAACCCCGATGGATTTAACGGTTCGCACATCGCAGGCTGGGCTACTCAACCGTGTCACGCGCGAATAAGATAAACAAAGCAGAATACGTCCCGATTTCGCCGTTGCGAGATCATGGGCTGGTCTCTGATGGCAAGGTGTGCTCATGAACTCGCTGACAGCTCAACTGCAACAGGCCACGCGCCGGCACTTCCTCCAATCGAGTCCGCTCGCGCTGGGAGCAGTCGCTCTGGCCACGATGGGGACCAAGGACGCCGTGGCCGCTCCGGGAGTCGTGAACCCGCTGGCCGAGAAGGCGGCGCACTTCGCGGGCAAGGCGAAGCATGTGATCTTCATCCACCTGGTCGGATCGCCGCCGCATCTCGACCTGTGGGACTACAAGCCAGAGCTGGTGAAACGCACGGGACAGGACTGCCCGGATGAGTTCATCAAGGGGAAGAAGTTCGCCTTCACCAGCGGGCTGCCCAAGCTGCTCGGCACGCCACGCACCTGGGGCAAGTACGGCCAGGGCGGGGTCCAGCTGTCGGACGCGATGCCGAATCTGCATGGAGTGGCGGATGAGCTGTGCGTGATCAATTCGATGTTTACGGAGCAGTTCAATCATGCTCCGGCGGAGCTATTGTTGTACACCGGCTCGGCACGCTCGGGGCGTCCGTGCCTGGGGTCCTGGCTGACTTATGGTTTGGGGAGCGAGAACGAAAACCTTCCGGGGTTCGTGGTGCTGATCTCCAGTGGAGTCCAGCCGAACGGCGGCAAGAACTCGTTCGGGAGTGGGTTCCTGCCCGCTGTCTATCAAGGCGTGCAGTGCCGCTCCCAAGGCGACCCGGTGTTATACGTCACCGATCCGAAGGGGATGGATCGCGACTTACGACGGGCCAGCCTCGACGCGATGCGAGATCTGAATCAGCTTCAGGCCGCCGAGATGGGGCATCCCGAGACGCTGACCCGCATCGCTCAGTACGAACTCGCCTTTCGGATGCAGATGTCGGTCCCCGAGATCATGGACATCACTAAAGAGACCAAGGCGACGCAGGAGTCCTACGGAGCCATGCCGGGGCAGGCCAGCCTCGCCAATAACTGCCTGCTCGCTCGCCGGCTCGTCGAGCAGGGAGTCCGTTACGTCCAGCTGTTCGACTGGGGCTGGGACTTCCACGGGACCGGTCCGGGGGAGGACATCCGCGACGGTCTGACAAACAAGTGCAAGACGATGGACCAGCCGGTGGCCGCTTTGATCCAAGACCTGAAGGCGCGCGGTCTACTCGACGAGACGCTGATTGTGATCGGCTGCGAATTCGGTCGTACGCCGTTCCGCGAAGGCCGCACCGCCGGGGGGAACGTCCTTGGTCGCGACCACTTCCCAGACGCCTATTCGATGGTTTTGGCCGGTGGCGGAGTCAAGGGCGGCACGACCTACGGAGCCACGGACGAACTCGGCTTTACTGTCGCCAAAGACAAGGTCCACGTCCACGATCTGCAAGCGACGATGCTCCACCTGCTCGGGTTCGATCACGAGCAGCTGACCTACCGGTTCCAGGGCCGGGACTATCGCTTGACCGATGTGCATGGCAAGGTGGTCGAGGGGATTCTCGCGTAATTCTGAATCCGGATCACTTGCCCTGAGAGGGACACCACCTCTAATAGAGCCGAACCGGTGGAGCTACCAACGGCAGCTTGAGCCACGGAATCGAACTCGCCCCCGGAGCGCTCATGTCGATCAACCAGATGTTGCGGTAGACGACGGGATTGCCGTGTTCCTGGAGCTTGATCGGCAATGGCTTCGGGCCTTCGACTGTCCCGGCACCAGTCTTATTCGGGATCGAGGCGGCTTCGTGGATCACCACGCAGTTGTGCCAAACCGTAATCCGCATATTCGCGGTCTTCTTCCCGGCAGCATCAAATTTGGCGCTGGCGAAGTCGATGTCATAGGTCTGCCACTGCAGCGGGGGCAGGCACATGTTCGTGCCGGGCCGCTTCGTTTTGTAGATCGAGCCGCACTCGTTCTCGACCCCCTCCAGGCCGAACGAGTCGAGGACTTGCACCTCGTATCGCCCTTGTAGATAGAAGCCGCTGTTGCCGCGATCCTGACCTCGGGCGTGTGGCTTGTACGGCAGCATGAACTCCCCATGGAGTCGGAAATCTCCGTACTGATCGACCGTCTCCGTCCCCGCTAGCAACCCGTCGGAGTTGATCTTGGCTTTCTTCCAATGCGAGAGATCCCCACTGCCATCGAACAGCACAACGGCACCCATCGGCGGCGCAGCTCCCATCGTCGGGCTGAGGCGTTCGACTCGAGTCAGCTGCCCGGAGTGGCGTCCCTCTTTGTCGAACAGATTCAACGTGGGACCGAGGATCTCGGCGTCGTATTGCTCGCCAGTCAGAGTGACACGGTCGGAGCTGCGAACTCCGGTGAGGGTGAATTGACTCGGGGCTTTCCACCCCGACCCCGGCAGGCCGCCGTAATACTTCACCGCGTCGAATTTGCCGTCACCGAGGGCGATGACCTGCACCGCCACCGAGACTGAACTCCGGTGCGACGGCTGGGGTCGCTGGTAGCCCCGATACTCGCCCTGAAACACATAATCCGCGTCGGCCTGCTCGCGACTGGTATACGTCGGGCCGTGCTTCTCATCGGCGGAGTATGTGCAGGGGGAAAAGCTTCCGCTCCCCAAAACTGCCACGAGAGTGGAGACAACAGCCGAGAAGGAGCGAACACAACGGCTCAGGATGAACGAAGACATGCAAGACCTTCTGCCGTAGAGGCCGATCAGAACACGAGCGAGGATTCGCGAGCATATCCCTGTGCCGGACCGCATGCCAGGGAATTCCGCAGAGCGTGGGCGAGCCGGGTCACGTTCGTCCGCTGGTTATGCGATGAAAACGCATGGCGGGCGGCTTCCCGATCACGGTGACTTTGCCATCCGATGGGATGGGCTTCCAGCCGATCGTTGCCCATCGAGCCTCCCCGTTTAGCTGCGACGCGAAGGCTTGGCGCAGCGGAGCATTTCCGGCTGCCAGCCCCACCCACGCTCACGGCTTCGCGGGCCGGTACATCCTTACCCGGTGGTTGTCGCTGTCACCGATGTAAACGTTCCCCGCCCCGTCAACATAGACCCCGTGCGGTCGGGCAAGGCGGCACTTCTGCGGGTCGCCATCCGGGCCGTCTCCCTTCGTCCCATCGCCGACGAGAGTCTCCACGATCCCAGCGGCGGCGCGGATCACGCGGATCGTATGACTCTCGGTGTCGGCAAAGTAGATGTCGCCATTGAGGCCGATCGACACGCCCTTCGGTCCGGCCAGTTGAGCCGGCTGGGCCGGTCCGCCATCACCGCTGTAACCAGACTTGCCGGTCCCCGCCAGGTGCTGGTACGTCAGCATCTGGAGATCCATGCGGTAGATCGCATTCCCCTCGCGCAAGGCCAGCACCAACGTCCCACCCGCCTCGAAGTCCAAAGCCCGGGGACCATTCAGCGGTGTCCCCGCGACAGCTGCCCCATCGGGTGTTGGCTTGCGCTCCCCGGTGCCGCCGAAGGTGTCGATCGTCCCCTTCGCGAGATCCACCCGCCGCACGCGGTGGTTCCCGATGTCGCAGATGTAGAGGTGACCGCTGTTGTCGAGGGCGATCGAGTGCGGCTGTTTCAGTTGAGCCTTGGTGGCTGGTCCGCCATCGCCGCTGAAGCCTGCGGTGCCGTTGCCAGCCACGGTCGAGATGATCCCCGTGCGCGAGTCGACGCGCCGCACGACCTCGCCCTTCATCTCGACGAAGAACATGTGCCCGTCGGTGTCGAACCGCACCTCATACGGCTCGTGGAGCAGGGCCTGCGTCGCCGGGCCGCCATCTCCGGCATGTCCCGACTTGCCGCCGGTCCCCGCCACGGTCGAGACTTTGTGCGTTTCCGGATCGATGCGGCGAATGACATGCGAGGTCGTCTCGCATACGTACAGCGCCCCATCCGGTCCGACCACGACCCCAAACGGAGCCCCACACTTCGCATCCGTTCCCAGCCCGCCATCCCCCGACCAACCCGCCTGGCCCGTGCCCAGGACGGTGATGACTTCTTGAGCCATGACCGCACTCGCCGAGCAGCAGAGTAGGAGCAGTCCCAGGCAGACACGAATTCGTTGATGATGCATTTCGTTCACCTTGGTGAAAACCACGTAGGGTGGGACCAGCTCGCTTTGGAGCGCAGGCCCACCATGTGCGACGTTGCTTGGCAGGTGTCAGGTGGGCCTGCGCCCAGAGCGGCTGGTCCCACCCTACAGTCCCGTGCGAACCTTGATCCACAACTGGGTTGCAGCCTCTCGGACCTCGGGAGTGGATTCGGCAGTCTCGATCCACTCGCCGGTTCGCGCGTCCGGCTTGCGGGTGGCGTCGATGAGTAACGTACTCGATCGCGAGAGATCCCGGCAGGCTCGATGGGCCGCGTCCCTCACAGCGGGCACCGTTATAAAGTCATGCGCCGGGTCGGCCATTGCGGCCACCTGCCGCCAGACGGTGGAGGAATCCGCGAGAGCGATGTCCTCATCGACCGCAATCAGCAGCACCACATCGGCCAGCAGCGGCCAGTTCGCCAGCCCTTGCAGCGTCTGCCTCGCATGCCCGGGGAAGCGGGTTCGCAATCCGACGAAGGCGATCCGGCGTCCCTGCCCGTCGCGGCTGAATTGGAACGACTGCACTGCCGGATGGATGCGGCGCATGACCGGGAGGAGCAGTTCCGACAGCAGCGGGGACCAGGCCACCTCTTCCGAATTTCCTGCTGAATGGATCACCGCTGGCATGACCGCCTGGGACCGATGAGTGACCGCTGTGACGCGGACGACGGCCAGTCTCTGGCGGGCGACCAGCAGACCCGAGGGCGAGGCGACCGTGCCTTGGGCGGCCTCGATTTCCTGCGGGTCGATATACCCTTCGATGAGGAACTCCGCATCAGCGGGGCCTTCGATCTCGATGGTGCGTCCGCGCACCAGATTGAGCGTCTGACCCCGGATGACCCCTGCCAACTGACAGGCATCGGTATCTGGTAGCCCCGGCAGTTGAGCGGCCAGATGCAGCAGCGGATCGCCACCGACGGAGATCATGACTGGCGTCGGTTTAGCGAGCGACCGGTACTCGTCGACGATGTCCGGCCCGCGATCCATCAGCGTCCAGTGGACGAGCAGTGACTGCGGACCGGCGACCTCCAAGACCGGGGCGCTCACCCACCGCTGTTGGGTCTCGGGGGACTGCAACCAGAGTTGGGCACACGTCAGCGTGCGCCCGGTCTCGCCTTCGAAGCTGCGCGGCAGCGGCAGGTCTTCGAGGTTGATGTCACGACCGAGTCGGGCGACTTGCTGGGCGAAGGCGGTCTTCTGAATCCGAGGGACCAGCTTCGCGAGCCGGGCCAACACCGGGGCCAGCTTCGACGCGTCTGCCGCCGCTTCCGGCACGCGCGGGGTGAGCCACTCCTCCAACCGTTGACCAGCCGTTACCAAAGTATCCTCGCCGAGGGCCAACAGTACGCGGCGCGTGGTGCCGAGCAGGTTGGTGACCAGCGGGTGGCGGCTCCCTTTGACCGATTCAAACAGCACCGCCGGACCGCCCAGCGGATCCGAGCGACGGGCCTCGCCGGTGAGGGCCGCGATCTGGTGGCGCGGGTCGACCTCCTGCTTGACCCGCACCAGTTCCCCGGCCTGGGTCAGCTTGTGCAGGAAGTCGCTGAGTTGGTCAAAGGGCATCGGTCGGCCTGGGCCTCACGTCGGGTGGGACCAGCTCGCTTTGGGGCGAAGGCCCAGCTGTGGGCCGTTGGTGGGCACGAGATGGTGGGCCTGCGCCCCAAGCGGCTGGTCCCACCCTACGGCTTCTACTCCATCGCCTTCGCGATAATCGCCCGCACCTTGGCCGCTCCGGTCTTCGCGACTGCGAGAGCATCCTGCGCCCACAGGTCCTTGTTGAACAGTTCCAGCGACAGCGCGCAGCTGATGCCGTTGGCCCGCAGCCCCTTGAGGATCGGGACCAGCGGGCAATCGCCATCACCGGGGTAGACGCGGTCGCCATCGTTGAGCGAGGTGTGTTCGCGGGCGGGATAGTCGTTGATGTGGAACACATGGATCGCGTTCTTGGAGAGTAGGTTCAAGCCCTCGAACGACGAGCCGCCGCGATACAGGTGATAGAAGTCAGGCAGCAAACAGGCCGAAGGATGACCGGCCTCGACGATGACCGAGACGGTTTCGGCCAGCCGCGAGAGGTTCTTCGAGAAGCCCCAGACTTCGGCCATCGGCGTTACGCCCTGCTGCACTCCGACTTCGAGAGCGGCGCGATACCGCTCGGCGACGACGCGCAGGTCGAGGACCGGGGCACTCGCCTCGTGGGCTCCAATCGGCGGGGCGGCCATGAACTGGCCGCCCAGCGTGCTGATCATCTCCATGTCACGCTTCAACTCTTCGAGTCCTGCCTGGCGAGCAGCCTCGTCATCGACGATCCACTTGGCAAAGCCGATCGCGCTCTCGACTTTCAAGTTGGCATCGTCG
>JANPCU010000063.1:0-6358 GCA_031431195.1 Planctomycetota bacterium
CGTGCAAAATGCACGCCTGATCTCGTCACCCGACCGGTTCGAGGTCGCCGCGCACCGTGTCCTCTGGCAGCTGCGAAATCATTTGATGGTCATGTGAGGGTGGCGATAGGTCTTTATACTGGACGCGGGACGGATTGAGACGTCCGACGGACGTCCTCGTCCGTCGCGCGGTGAGGCTTTCCTCACGGACGGACGAGGACGTCCGTCCGACGAAATGCCTCAGTTCTCCCCGCGAGAAGTCTATACTGACACTCGGCCCGAAATGAGTCGCAGCTGCCCCCCGCCAGAGGGCGGGCAGGTGAGCCAATTCGCCCACGTTCTGGCGAACGTCGCGACGCCAAAATGTCTCACTTCTGGCCACGCAAAGTAGAGTCCGTGTTGATGACCCCGAAAAGACTGCCTGCTGGCCATCCGAATGCCAATTCTTCGCGATGTTCTATGACGCATGGAATTCTCTGGATCTAATCTGGACATTCTGGGCAGCCTCGACTAAGATGTGAGAGTCCGATTTTGCATTTGCTTACGCTTCTTAGGTTTGGTTCACCTGCTCGTCCGTTCGGATAGTGCATTCTCCAAGACTGAGCAGCTGATGGCAAAGGCACGCGAGGTGGCTGACGTTTGGTGCTTGTTGCATTTAAGGTCAGACCGACCCCAACCCGGGCAGATCTCGAACCGTGCAATGGTCCGCCGGGACCGGTGGTGTCGAGAAGGGTTCTCGAGCGCAAAGGCGCAAGTTCAAAGCATGAGCATGAAACTGTATGTGGGCAATTTGTCGTTCAAGACGACAACCGACGACCTGCGAGCGGCTGTGGAACAGTACGCTCCCGTGACGTCGATCGATGTGGTGATGGACCGGATGACCGGTCAGTCCCGAGGGTTCGCCTTCGTGGAAGTCGCTGAAAACGGCGAAGCAGTGGTTGAAGCACTGAACGGTGCTGACCTCCAAGGACGCAAGCTCGTGGTCAACGAAGCTCGTCCTCGTGAAGACCGTCGTCCTGGTGGCGGTGGTGGGGGCGGCGGCGGTGGTGGTGGTGGAGGCGGTTACCGTGGCGGCGGCGGGGGTGGTGATCGCGGCGGTAGTGGTGGCGGCGGCGGCGGTGGATACCGTGGCGGCGGCGGGGGTGGTGATCGCGGCGGTAGCGGCGGCGGCGGCGGATACCGTGGCGGCGGTGATCGTGGCGGAAGCAGCGATCGTGGCGGCGGAGGCGGTGGGGGTGGTGATCGCGGACGTGATCGCCGGTACTAAGGTCCGATGTGCCGTCAGGTTCGCCTGATGAGTCAACAGACAACTGCGGAGGGGAGAAGGCGAAGGCCGTCTCCCCTCTTTGCATTACGTCGCCTTAACTTTTATTGGACATCGCTCATGTCGCTCTGCGGCTGACACTCCTTCCGCGAGGCACTCCGGAGATTCCGGAGAGTCTCTGCGCAGTGGTTTTTCCCAGGATGAATTGCAAGTCGCGGAGCGACATCACCTACAGGATTGACGCCATGAAAACCCGCAAGATCGAAGACATCATCGCCATGTGCCATGTCCCTGAAGGCAAGAAATTCCGCCTCAAGGACCACGACCCCGCGTGGGAGGGGGACAAGAACATCCCCGAAGAGCGCCGCCGCCAGTTTGCGGAGACGCTCCTCTCGCAGGATGTCTCCGAACTCGCCCAGGCTCAGGAACTCCTCTACGCCGCCGACACCTGGTCACTTCTCATCGTTTTCCAGGCCATGGACGCAGCTGGCAAAGACAGCACGATTAAGCACGTCCTCACCGGGGTCAATCCTCAAGGCTGCCACGTCACCAGTTTCAAACAGCCTTCGACCGAGGAACTCGATCACAACTTTCTGTGGCGGTGTTCCAAAGCTCTGCCCGAGCGAGGCAAGATCGGCATCTTCAACCGCTCCTATTACGAAGAGACTCTCGTCGTCCGAGTTCACCCCGAGTACCTTCAGTACCAGCAACTCCCCGAACTTCAGAGTCCAGACGCGAAGGTCAAGAAGTCGTTCTGGAAAGACCGTTTTGAGGACATCAACAATTTCGAAAGCCACCTGACCCGCAATGGAACGGCGATCGTCAAGTTCTTCCTGAACGTGTCGAAGGACGAACAGCGGAAGCGGTTT
Source organism: Planctomycetota bacterium (assembly GCA_031431195.1). GTDB lineage: Bacteria > Planctomycetota > Planctomycetia > Planctomycetales > Planctomycetaceae > TH-plancto1. The sequence continues at coordinate 2,113 of JANPCU010000063.1, forward strand.
CTGGAGCGCCTGAGCGAGCGCGACAAGCTGTGGAAGTTCTCGCTGGGTGACCTGAAGGAGCGGGCTCTCTGGGACGACTACATGGCGGCCTATGAAGAGACCATCGAGGCGACCTCGACCGATGAGGCACCGTGGTACGTCATTCCCGCCGACAACAAATGGGTCATGCGCTCGATTGTCGCCCGGGTGATCGTCAACACGATCAAGTCGCTCCAGCTCGAGTGGCCTCAAGTCCCCGACAGCGAGCGAGCGGAAATGGAACAGGCCAAGGCTCAACTGCTGGCGGAGAAGTAAGGGAAGTGTGTGGCGAGCGACTTAACGCCGGGCGAAGAACACGTCGGCCTCGCGTCAGAGTGTAGAGTTTTGGCGAGCCCCCGGGGTGTCAGGGCGAGACAACGTCCGCCATCTTCAGTGGATTGTGGAACGTCATTGGCCTGAACAGAATTGATTTACCGGGCGACACTGTCAGACTTGAACACCCCGGCTCAATCCAGGGGCTTACGGGAATGTTTCATTTCGCGCCGTGCTAGTTCACTCACTTCCCGAAGCACAGCACCTTCCCGCCGGTGTTGTCCGTCCCAATCACAAACCGGTCGCCGGAGACTTTGCGGTATTCCCTCGAATGAGTGGATTGACGACCGTCACTCCGGCTCGCCTGGGCTGAATGACGGAAAGCCGTGTTGACAGCTCGGGGCGGGTCCGAGAAAACGCTCCACGGTTCGACAGCATGAGATTGAGCTCGAACACCTGTCCGTTGCCACAGGAGATGAAACCATATCAATCCCATCGCTCAGCACGAATGGCGACCTTCCCCAAGGTATCCATGCCGCGACGCTCGACGAAGTCTCTGCCGCGTTTGGTAACTCCAATTCCGAACGGGGAACACAGTTTCGACGACTGGAGCGTATCCACCGCATTGCGATACGTACTGGGCATCTGGCTCGCTTCGTGGTCTTTGGATCATTTGTCACGGATCAGCCTGCTCCGAATGATGTCGACGTATTCATGGTGTTTGACGACTCATTCGATGCGTCCATGTTTGACTCCGAAGTCTTGCTCTTGCTGGACCATGCGACAGCAGACTCCCACTTCGGTGCGAGCGTCTTTTGGCTACGGCGGCCCGCTGCATTTGGTGGGGAACAGGCTACAATCGAGTTCTGGCAAACCAAGCGCGATGGTGGTCGACGTGGCATCGTGGAGATCGTGGGAGACATCAGATGATCCGGAATGATAATGAACTGTCCACGACGCTGGACCGCATTCGGCATGTGCTGAACCAACTCGTCTTGCTACGCCAGGCCGAGACCAACCTGTTCAATTACCGGTTGTCGTCCAGCGGCTTCATCGCGGAAGTCGACCGCATGCAGTTGGAGGTCCGTGAATACCTGAGCACCCCAGCGACCGTTTCTCGGGCGGGCTGACGGAAGGCAGGCACCGGATATCACTGGCGGTCGCTCTGGGTCGCCAGTGTGCGCTTACTTCCCAAAGCACAGCACCTTCCCGCCGGTGTTGTCCGTCCCAATCACTAACCGGTCGCCGGAGACTGCTGCTGACCCACGTATTGCCTGACCGGCGTTGTACTTCCACAGCACTTCGCCATCGCTCAGCCGCACTAAATACAATTGCTTGTCGTTGGAGCCGAAGATCACTTTGTCTCCAGCAATGACCGGGGAGCAGTCGATCTTGGCGCGGGTGGGGACCGTCCATTTGCCCTTTCCGGTTTTGCGATCGATGGCGTGCAGGTGTTTGTCGCCGTGGCCAATCACCACCAGTTCATCCGTGACGGCGGGCGAGGAATCGATCTGCTGGTCGCGGTTGGGGTTCGAGTAGGTCCAGACGAGTGTCCCCTTCGCCGAGTCGAGGGCATAGACCTCACCAATCTCGTTCCCAAAGTACAGGATGCCATCGCGATAAGCGGCACTGGCGATCAGCCGGCCTTCGAGCTTGATCTCCTTGGCTTCCTTCCCGGTCTCGATGTCCACGACCTTCAGGAACGGAGCCTGGCAGTTCGTCGCAAAGGTGGACTTGCCCGCGATGGTCGGCGTCCCGTTGATCGGCCCGCCCGTGTCGTACTTCCAGTGGACGGTTTTCCCCGTCGCTTGATCGAGGCAGGTCAGCTGGCCCTTGTGGGTGCCAAAGATGATGCGGTCCGAGGAGAGATTCGGTCCGCCGACGAATTCTCCGCCGTCCTCGTACCTCCACACTAGTTGGCCGGTCGCACGGTCGACCGCGTGCAAGGTGCCCTCCTGATCTCCGGCAAAGACCAGTTTGTCGGTCACCGCGATCGGGGCCATAAACGCCGGGGCCAGCTCATTGGACTTCGCATTCGGGAGCGACTGGTACTTCCAGACCTCTTTGCCGTCGGCCAGCTTCACGCAGAGCAGGTCGCCCGAGACCAGCCCCATGTAGACATGCTCACCCAGAATCACCGGCGTCGAAGCCATCCCCTCGACTGTCTCGATCTCCCAGATCAGGCGCGGCTGGTCGGGGAGATGAGCATCAGCTGCGACGCCCTGGAGTGCCGAGTCGCCTCGGAACTGAGTCCAATCACTGGCCCGTGATTCAGCAGCAGTCAAAGCCAGGCACGCAGTGACGGCCAGTATGCGTAGGGTGGGACAAGCTCGCATTGGAGCGCAGGCCCACCATGTTTGAAATGAAACCCTCGAATGGTGGGCCAGCGCCCCAAGCGGCTGGTCCCACCCTACGGCCTGGTCACTTCTCACGGCAGCGCACATCGATACAACTCCCACAGAGACGACGAATCGACGGGTCGTGGATTGAACTTTCCGGTCCACTGTAGCGCCGCCTCGTCCGCCAGGGTCGGCAGCAAGTCAGCGATCCCCGCGCACCCGGCCAATGTCGACGGACATCCCGCCTTCGTCGCCAGATTTCGCAGGTACATCGACAGCAGATCGCCCGCCTCCGGATCTTGCCGATCGCACAGCTTGGCGTCCTCGGCGAGCGAACCGTACAACGACCCCACGACCGACGAATTATACCGCACGACATGCGGCAGCAGCACGGCAATCGCGTTTCCATGCAACCAATCGAAGTGAGCGGAGATCGGGTTGGCCAGAGCGTGCGTCGCTCCCAGCATCGAGTTCTCGATCGCCGCGCCCGCCAGATGCGAGCCGAGCAACATCGCCCCTCGGGCCGAGAGGTTCGTCGGCTCCTTCAAGACGACTGGGAATGCACGGCAAAAGAGGTTCCACGCTCGCCGAGCAAATAGCATCGAGACTGGATTCCGCTGGGTGGAGACATAGCTCTCGACCGCATGGCTGATCGCGTCGATTCCGGTGATCGCCGTCACTGAAGCGGGCATCGTGATGCTTAGCTCCGGGTCCAGCAACGCCACGCGAGCAGCCGCCTTTTTATCGCCACAAGCCATCTTCATATGCGTCTTCGCATCGCCGATCACGCAGTACGACTGGGCTTCGCTCCCGGTTCCCGCTGTGGTCGGAATGGCGATCAGCGGCAGCATCGGCAGGGTGGCCCGGCCCGACCCTTTGTAGTCTTCCATCGTCCCGCCATTGGTCAACAGGAAGTTAATCCCCTTGGCCACATCCATGCTGCTGCCACCGCCCAGACCGACCAGCAGGTCAATCGACTTCCCCTTCGCGAATGCCACGCCGCGTTCGACATCATCCGTTGTCGGACTGGGGGGGAGTTCATCGAAGACATGCACCCGCAGACCCGCTGCTTCCAGGAATCCACAAGCTCGGGCCACATGTCCCGCAGCTCGGATTCCCGGATCCGTGACGAGCAGGACTTCTTGCGATTTCTCGGCAGTCGCTAACTCCCCGAGTTGGGACAACACTCCGGCCCCAAAGACGACTCGCGTGCGCGGGTCGTAATCAAAGCTCGGGAGCGACTCGGCAGTGAAGTGGTTATGAGTCTCGTCAAACATGGCGGGGATCAGCACCAGCATTGCAAGGGCGGGCGGGAGGGCAAGGCCGCTCCGCAGCGGTCTACCTGCATGATAGGCATCCGGGCCACGTTCGCGAAACCCGGCAAGACGACCGGGCTGACAGATGTGTGTGTGTCAGAAAAGTCGGTCAGTCATCCGGCCATGTCCTAAGTCGTCAGCGTTCTCGCGGAATGAAGACAGATTATGTCACGCCGAGGCGCAGAGGCCGCAGAGTTTCCGGAATGGATCCCCCCCTGCTTCATCTCCTCTTCCTCTGCGAACTCTGCGCCTCTGCGTGAGACATTCTTCTCTCCGACCAGTGAACGCCGATGACTGACA
>JANPCU010000064.1:0-13151 GCA_031431195.1 Planctomycetota bacterium
TGTCAGTCATCGGCGTTCACTGGTCGGAGAGAAGAATGTCTCACGCAGAGGCGCAGAGTTCGCAGAGGAAGAGGAGATGAAGCAGGGGGGGATCCATTCCGGAAACTCTGCGGCCTCTGCGCCTCGGCGTGACATAATCTGGCTTCATTCCGCGAGAACGCTGACGACTTAGGACATGGCCGGATGACTGACCGACTTTTCTGACACACACACATCAATAGGTGATCGCCCTCGTTCTCTGTCACCGGAAATGGATATCCAGTCATGGAGTGGTTATGCTCTGCCCCAGCCCCCTTCACGAATTGCCCCGCCCGATCACCTCTCATCAGGAGTGAACCATGTTTCGATTTTGGACTCTGCTCGCATTCACCATCTCTGCGGCTCTCACGGGTTGCAGCAAGGCTCCAGAGACAGCAGCGAACCCCGCTGGCCCCACCATCGCCCCCGCCGACGGGCACGAAATGACCTCCGCAGGTGCAGTTCCCTTGAGTGCAGAAGACCAGGCGCTAGCGGATCGCCAGAAAGTCTGCCCAGTCGGCGGAGAAGCACTCGGCAGCATGGGAACGCCCGTGAAGGTCATGCTTGGTGATCGGGCCGTCTTCTTGTGTTGCGAGGGGTGTCGGGGTGCCGTCGAAGGGAATCCCGAGAAATACCTCGCCATGCTCGATGCCAAGACGGAAACTCCGGGAGAGGCCGCAGCTGCGAAGATCGAACCCGCAGCCCCGGCTGCGGAGTCTCCCGCGACTCCCGCCACTGATGCACCCGTCAAGCTGGAATAGCCTGCGACACGACCGGATAATCCGCGTCGCACGCGAGGGGACTCTCACGTCGCTTTGTCTCACCTTCGAGTCCCAGCTCTGCGAACGAAGTTCCCCCGCGACACGTCTCGCGAACATTGACAACGGCACAGTCACTAGACAGCATATATCTATGCGGTCGCGGTTCGCGCGATCGTTCCGACGATCCCACCTCATCCACTGGAACCCATCCGCCTCGCGGCCCAGGGATTCTGGTTCTCGAATTCTCTCCCTCCCCGTCAACCTTCCCCCCTTTATACGTCTCTCTGGTGTCATTGGGTCTTTGTGTCTCCCTCGGTGGACAGTTTCGGTCCTCCTGCGTTCATTCCTCTGGTGGGACTGGTCGGTGGGGTCGGGTCTGGAAAGAGTACGCTGGCTCACGGATTGGCCCAGCGGATGTCGGTGGCCATTCTGGATGCGGACCGGGCCGGGCATGAAGCTCTGCGGAAACTGGCTGTGAAAGTCGCCCTGCGTCAGGCGTTCGGAGCCTCCATTTTCAACGACGCGCAGGAGATCATTCGGTCTCAATTGGCAGAACTGGTTTTCGGTTCCGATGACCAGTCGCAGCTAAACCGCCGCACACTCGAACAGATTGTTCATCCCGTGTTGCGGACGGACCTGCAACAGCAGTTGCAGCATGTTCGCGAACTGGGGCAGGTCCAAGTGGTCCTGCTTGATGCTCCCATTCTGTTGGAGTCGGGTTGGAAATCGCTGTGCGACGCGGTGGTGTTCATCGACACCCCGCTCGCCAGACGGAAGCAATGGACAGCTGCCGGACGAAACTGGACAGTCGAGGAGCTGGCACGCCGGGAAGCGAGTCAATGGCCGCTGGCACGCAAGCAAAGTGAGTCCGATTTCACCATCGACAATTCCGGAAGTCTGGAGTCCTCGGTGGATCAGTTGGAGCAAGTGGTGCGTGGAGTTCGTTCGCATCGCTTGGCCGAAGGAAGAAACGGGAACACTGATCTCCGCTAATAACCACTCATCCCGGCCAATGAGGATGAGTGGTTATTAGCGGAGATCAGTGTTCCAGAATTCTTCATCAACTTTCATGTTGATGCTGTTTCTCTCAACACTCATCCCACCACACTCACACAACAACCAGCCCATCTCACTCACTCCGAGAGGGCGCGCTGCGGGAGTTCTTTCCGCGACCGTCCACTCTGTTCTCCCCTTCTCCCCAGTTCCCTTCCCACTCGATTGGGACACTCGCCATGACTCAACCTTCCAAACCCTCTTCGCCGCGCGGCAATCGCCCGGAATTTCCGCATATCGACCGCCACGATCCGCCGATCAAGCGCCGGTCGGCCGAGAGCTCAACACCCTCCGCCGATGCCGAGGAGGGGGGCGGCAACGTCTTACCTCCCGGTGAACGAACACCCGTGCCAGCTGCTCCTCACGACGACGAAGAAGAGCAACTCTCGGAGATCTACAACGACCCGTCTCTCCACAGTGCCGAGGGGGCTCCGAGTGAGATGAACGTCGCCGCGCTCCAGCGGATGACCATGAAGGAACTGATCGACCTCGCTAAAGAGGAAGAGGTCGCCGAGATCGCGGGTCTGAAGAAGCAGGATCTCATCTTCCGCATCCTCAAAGAGCGGACCAAGATGAACGGGCTGATGTCCGGCGAGGGGACGCTGGAGATCCTGCCGGACGGGTTCGGTTTCTTGAGAAGCCCGGACTACCACTACCTCCCCTGCCCGGACGATATCTATGTCTCCCCGAGCCAGATTCGGCGGTTCGGGCTGCGGAAGGGCTCGACCGTCCGGGGCCAGGTGCGGCCTCCGAAAGAGAACGAACGGTACTTCGCACTGCTGCGTGTCGAGGCGATCAACGGAGCCGATCCGAACGAACTGCCCGAGAAGGTGCCGTTCGACAATCTCACCCCCATGCACCCCACGCAGCGGATTCGCCTGACCACCGACCCGGCGGAATTGAGTACGCGGATCGTCGACATGGTCTCCCCGATCGGCTTCGGACAGCGGGCGTTGATCGTCTCGCCACCGAAGGCTGGTAAGACAATTCTGCTGCAAAAAATGGCCAAGGCGGTCCTCATCAACCATCCCGAGGTCTACGTCATCGTGCTGCTCATCGACGAGCGCCCCGAAGAAGTCACCGACATGGAGCGAAATGTCAAAGGCCCGAACTGCGAGGTCGTGTCGAGTACGTTCGACGAGCCGCCCAGCCGCCATATCCAGGTCTCCGAGATGGTGATCGAGAAGGCCAAGCGCATGGTCGAGTTTGGGAAGAACGTGGTGATCTTCCTCGACTCCATCACCCGGCTGGCCCGCGCGTGGAACACCGAGTGTCCAAACTCCGGCAAGATACTCTCCGGCGGGATCGACGCCGCGGCGTTGCAACATCCCAAGCGGTTCTACGGATCGGCCCGCTCGATTGAAGAGGGCGGCAGTCTGACCATTATCGCGACGGCCCTTGTCGAGACCGGGTCGAAGATGGACGATGTGATCTACGAGGAGTTCAAGGGGACCGGCAACATGGAACTGCACCTTGATCGCCGCATCGTCGAGAAACGCATCTGGCCCGCCATCGATGTCAACAAGTCGGGCACCCGGCGCGAAGAACTTCTGATGACGGAAGAGGAACTCAAGCGGATCTGGATCCTCCGCCGCGTGCTGAGCGACATGAGCCCCGTCGAGGCCATGGAGCTACTCACCAGCCGCATGCGCCGGTCGAAGACGAACGATGAGTTCCTGCTCAGTATGAACTTGAGTTAGCATTCGCCAAAGCCCACCGGTTGCAACCGGTGGGCTTTTTCGTGTTCCTTCGAAGCGATCCCCGATGCCCCAACGTTACCTCATCACCGTCCCCGACTCTCTCCCCAGCCCGTCGTTTGTGGTCTTCCGAGAACACTTGCGGCACAACATCGACACCATCCTCAAGATCGCTGGTGACCCGCAGCGTCTCCGTCCGCATTGCAAGACGCACAAGATGGCCGCCATTGTGCGGCTATTGCTAGATCGCGGCATCACGAAGCATAAGGCGGCCACGATCGCCGAGGCCGAGATGCTGGCCCGCTGCGGCGTCAAAGACATCGTCATCAGCTACAACATGGTCGGGCCGAACATCGCCCGCATTGTCGCGCTGGCTATGGCCTTCCCCGAGGTCGAGTTCGCCGTGAACGCCGACGATGCTGACAACATCGAACAGCTGGGTGCGGCGGCGACACGAGCGGGTGTCTCAATCGGAGTGGTCCTCGACATCAATCCAGGTCGCGACCGCACGGGAGTGATTCCCGGTCCGGCAGCTGCGGCGCTGTATCGGCAGATCGCCCATACGCCCGGCCTGCGTCCGGATGGGCTGCACCTGTACGACGGCCAGCACGGGCACCCCGACCCCGTCGACCGGCAGCACGCCGTCGAGCAAGTGTGGGAACGTGTGATCGCCCTGCGCGAGCTGTTGGAACGGAACGGCTGGCCGGTGCCGCGCGTCATCTGCGGAGGGACGCCGACCTTTCCGATCTACGCCCGCATGGACGATCCGTTCATCGAACTCAGCCCCGGCACCTGCATCTTCCACGACTGCAACTACGGGGAGAAGTTCCGCGACCTCGCCGCGTTCGTGCCTGCCGCGCTGGTTTTCACTCGCGTCATCAGCAAGCCAACCGCCAACCGACTGACGCTCGATGCGGGCACGAAGGCGATCGCGTCCGACCCACCGATGGGCCAGCGGATGGTCCTCCCCGCGATCCCCGACGGGGTGCAGGTGCTGCACAACGAGGAGCATCTCGTCATCGAGACGCCGAGCGCTGCAAAGTGGAAAGTCGGCGACTGGCTACTCGCCATCCCCCGCCACGTCTGCCCGACCTCGGCCCTGCATCGGTCGGTGATCGTGATCGAGAATGGCCAACAAGTCGACGAGTGGGAGGTCACCGCGCGCGACCGGCGGTTGACGATTTAGAGAGCGGAACGCCGGGGCGAGCGCTCCGCTTCGAAGGCTTCGCGTCGCAGCTAAACTTTGGCCGGGGTCCGGGCGTAGTTTGCCAGGGTTTCCTGGAACCGCTTCTTGCCCTCTTCGACAACGCGGCGGATCTCCTTGGCGTTCTGCTCGCTCTCCTTCCGCAGGTCGGCGATCATCGTCAGCGATTCGACTTGGAAGCTGCTGATGGCGTCGACCAACTTCTGGACCGACTCGGGATTGATGGTCGAGCCGTAGCCGGCTTTAAGGGCGGCCTTTTCCAACTCCTTGCCGAGGAGCGCCACGTCTTCCAGGCTCTTATTGACGCCCTTTTTCATCGCTTCGGTCGCCTGCGTCACCTCATGCAGACCATGTTGCGAGGTATATACCGTGCCCAGGATCGTGAAGACGTGTTCGTTGGTCGTGAAGAACGTCACCGCCCGGCGATAGACCCGCTCCTTCACATCGTGCGTCTGCTTCAGCTTCGCGATCAGCGTCTCGCCGACATCGTACCCCACCGACAGATTCTCCGAGATGTCCTTGAGCAACTGGTACGTGCGGTCTTCATCTTCGTAGGCTTCACGGGCTTCGTCTCGCTTGAGTTCCAGTCGGGACTTGTCGCTCTCGTTCTTACCACCGGCGTCGACTGCGGACTGGGCATCGGCCAGGGCATCCTTCGAGGCATCGAGGATCGGCAGATCCTTGTCGAGCAGCTCACGGGCGACGACTTCGGCCTCCTTCAATGCGAAACGGAAATCGATGTAGGCATCCATCACCAGCCCCTCTTTCTGGAGCTGATCGCGGGTGTCCTTGGTCACGTCCTGGTACGACTCGACGATCTTCTCGAACCGGGCCGACGGAGTGCCACGCCGCATCTTCATCCACAGGTTCTGGGCTTTCTCGGTAATGCCGATCTTGCCGTCATCGAGTTGAGAGATCAGGGTCTTGGAGTCCTCGCGGATCGAGTCAAACATCTGCGTGATTTCGAGGTAGCGATTGCCGACATTGATGTTCTCGACGTTGTCGCGGACGAGGGCGTTGAACGTACTCATGTGCTTGATCGTATTGGCAATCGCCAGCACGCGCGGCTCGTCCAACTTGCGGACTCCTTCGAGCAGCGAAATCAACTCCTGCGGCACATCATCGCGCGGGGCCACTCCGAGTTTCTTAAGAACCCCCATGGCCCGGTCGAGATACTTTTGCATCCCCGTATTAGATGCGGGGGCCTTGTCGGGAGCGGGAACAACTGCGGGTGTCTTGGAGGTGCCAGCCATGAAATGCTCTTGGTGAGGGGACAGGGAGTTGAACGATTCAGTCCGTTGGCGATCAGCCTACCACGATGTGGCCGCATTCGCCAGAACACGAGCGGGCAGTGGCGGCATCTGGCGTGGGACGGGCCCATTGGCCTGTCCTTCCCTGTAGCTCACGTCGCTCCGCGACTGAGATTCCTTGCACTGGACACTCTCGGCCGGAGCCACAGGAGCGTCTGGGAGTGGGTCTTCCAGCAGGCGGAGTGCGAGTCGCGGAGCGACATCGCCGACATCGTGGATTCACATTCACCCACTCGATCGGCTATCCTGCGCTCTCACGATACTTTTCACTCACCCCTCCGACATGTCGCGTCCCCAAGGGTTCATTCATGCGTTGTTCGCCTCTGCTGCTCGGTCTCTGCGGATGGTTGCTCTGGGCAGCGCCAGGGTTCGCAGCTGATCCGATTCGGGTGTTGTTCCTGGGCGATGCGGGTCATCACCGGCCTGGCGACCTCGCCGCTCAGTTGGTGCCGGTTCTCAAGGAACGTGGCATCGAGATCAAGTACACCGATGACGTGTCGGTACTCCAGGCCGAGGCACTGGCACCGTTTGATGGCCTGTTGCTGTTTGCGAACATCGACAACATCGAGAAGCCGCAGGCAGATGCCTTGCTGGCGTACGTCGAGAGTGGCCAGGGGTTCATCCCGGTTCACTGCGCGAGCTACTGCTTCCGCAACGATGATCGCATCGTGGCCCTCATGGGGGGGCAGTTCCAGAAGCATGGAACCGGAGTCTTCCGCACGCGGATCGTGAAGCCGAACGACACGATCATGCAGGGGTTCGATGGCTTCGCCAGCTTCGACGAGACCTATGTCCACACCAAGCACAACGAGGAGAACCGCACCGTCCTGGAAGTGCGAGCCGATGATTCGGGCTTCGAGCCATACACTTGGACTCGCACGCACGGGAAGGGCCGCATGTTCTACACCGCGTGGGGGCACGATGAGCGGACCTGGGGGAACCCCGGGTTTGTGAACCTGCTCGAGCGCGGCATCCGCTGGGCGGTTGGTCGCGATCCACAGGAGACGCCCGCCTTCCATGACCCGCAAGTGGTCGCGATCCCCGAGATGACACCGATTCCGCCCACTGATGACAAGACTTTCCAATACGACGACGTCGGGCCGAAGATCCCGAACTACGTGAAGAGTACGAAGTGGGGCGAACGCGGCGAGAACAAGACTCTCATGCAGAAGCCCCTCTCCCCGCTGGAATCGATGAAGCGGTTCTCGACGCCGGTGGGATTTAAGGTCGAACTCTACGCCGCTGAAAAGCAAAACCCAAGGGAGGAAGCGGCGGGCTGGGACGAACTCGAAGGCAAGCCCATCGCCATGAACTGGGACGAACGCGGGCGGCTGTGGGTTTGTGAGACGTATGACTATCCGAATGAGTTGCAGCCACAAGGTCAGGGGCGCGACCGCATCCGCATCTGCGAAGACACCAACGGCGATGGGCAGGCCGACAAGTTCACCGTCTTTGCCGAGAAGCTGAGCATCCCGACGGCGATCGTCATCTATCGCGGTGGGGCGATTGTTCAGGACGGCACTGAGACCGTCTATCTCAAGGACACAAACGGCGATGACCAAGCCGACCTCAAGCAGGTGCTGCTGACCGGCTGGGGCCTGGGTGATACCCACGGCGGGGTGAGTAATTTTCGGTACGGTCTGGACAACTGGATCTATGCGATGCAGGGGTACAACGATTCGACCCCCACCATCGGCGACCAGGAGCAACAGCGGTTCCGCCAGGGGTTCTATCGCTTCCGCGTGGAGCCAGTGGGGCAGACATTCCTGTCTGCCAAATCAGGTGAAGACAGCCAAGAGGCAGACAAGAATGTCCGCCCCACCTCTGACAGCCACGAAATCAAAATCGCCCAGGTCGAGTTCCTCCGTTCAACGAACAACAACACCTGGGGCCTGGGCATCGGGGAGGACGGCGAGATCTACGGCTCAACGGCCAATCATTGCCCGAGCGTCCACATGGCGATCCCCAACCGGTTCTACGAGAACGTGCGCGGCTGGTCCCCGCAGGTGCTGTCGCAGATGTCTGATACCTATCTGTTTCAATCCCCGACCGACAAGATTCGCCAAGTCGACCAGTTCGGTGGCTACACAGCTGGGGCGGGACACGCGGTCTACACGGGCCGCACCTATCCCCAGGAATACTGGAACCGCATCGCCTTCGTCTGCGAACCGACCGGCCACCTCGTCGGAGCCTTCGTGCTGCGGCACGATGGCACGCAGTACAGCTCCCAGAACAGCTTCAATCTGCTGGCCAGCGACGACGAGTGGTTCGCCCCGATCATGGCCGAGGTCGGGCCAGACGGGAACGTGTGGGTGCTCGACTGGTACAACTACATCGTGCAGCACAACCCGACCCCGCAAGGTTTCAAGACCGGCAAGGGGAACGCCTACGAGAGCGACCTCCGCGACAAGCGGCACGGACGCATCTACCGCATCGTGCCGACTGCGACTGCCCCAGCGACAGCGAGCGGCGGACGTGAGTCCGCCGTGCCAGTGACGAGCGACCTCTCGAAGGCTAGCCCCGCTGAACTTGTGGCTGCCCTCAAGCACCAGTCGATGGAGCGTCGGCTCCAGGCTCAGCGACTGCTGATCGAGAAGGGGGACCAGAGTGTGGTCCCCGCGCTCATCGAACTTGCGAAAGATCAGTCGGTCGATACAGCTGGCCTGAACCCCGGTGCGATCCATGCCATCTGGACGTTGCAAGGTCTCGGCGTCATCGATGGACAAAGTCACGGAAGCGATGCCGTCGCGGAAGCGATGTTCCATCCCTCCCCCGCTGTTCAACGAAACGCGGTTCTGGCTTCGACCCACGCAGATCTCCGAACCAACAGCAAGTGGGTTCCCACGTTCTACAGTCAAATCGAGCGATGGGAACAGCTGACTCCGCAAGTTCAGCTCGCAACCCTGCTGAAGATTGCCGAGACAACGACGCATGAGCCGGTCGGCAAGTCGCTCGCTTTCCTCGCCCAGCGTCCCACCGAAGACCGCTGGCTGACCGATGCTCTAACCGCTGCGGGTTGTGCCCATGCGGTGTCGTTCATCGATGGGGTCGCCGAGCAAAAGGAAGCCAGCGGCCTGTCAATCAGTATCGCAGCGAGGGCCGCGCAGCATATCGCTCGCGGCAAGACGAGCGATGAAGAACTCAACGCACTGCTGGCGGCGGTGGCGAAAGCCCCCGCGACGCTGGCGGAGACGCTCGTCGCCGGACTCGCGGAAGGCTGGCCGCGCGACCATCACAACAAGATCGACGCAGTTGTGGAACAGGCACTCCTCAAGCGGCTGACCGACCTCCCGGCTGGGACACGCGGCCAGCTTGTTCGCATGGCGACCAGTGCCTGGGGCAGCGAAGCCTTCTCCGCCCACATCGGTGAGATCAGCAAGGCGCTCCTTGCGGATGTGGCCGACTCCAAGAAGTCGGACGAACAGCGGGCCGCTGCGGCTAAGCTGCTCGTGGAGTTCCTGCCCACCGAGAGTTCGGCGGTCGAGAGCCTCGTCGGAGCCATTACTCCGCAAGTGTCCAACACGCTGGCGGTCGGCTTGATCGAAGCAGCGGGGAGCAGTACAGCGAAGAATGCGGGGGACTTGATCCTGGGCCGCATGGCGAGCCTGACTCCGGAAGTGAAGCAGGCCGCGATCCGCTCGATGCTGGCTCGTGCAGCCTCGACGAATACTCTGCTGAGTGGTGTCGAAGGGGGCAAGACATCCCTGGATGAACTGTCGCTCGATCAGAAGCAAGCTCTCGCCAATCACCCGGATCGTGAGATTCGCGACCGTGCCAAGAAACTGCTTTCGATGGGGGGCGGACTGCCGAACGCGGACCGCGAGAAGGTCGTCAAGGAGCTGCACCACCTGACCGAAAAGACCGGCGACCCAGCCCTCGGCAAGGTGGTCTTCACCAAGAACTGTGCCAAGTGCCACATGCACTCCGGCGAGGGGAACAAGATCGGTCCCGATCTCACTGGGATGGCGGTTCACCCGAAGCACGAGTTGCTGATCCACATCCTCGACCCCAGTCGCAGCGTGGAGGGGAACTTCCGCATCTATACCGTCAGTACCGTCGATGGACTAGTGCTGACCGGGATGCTGGCGGGCGAGACGAAGACCTCGATCGAACTCATCGACACCGAAGGGAAACGCAAGCCGATCCAGCGCGAGGACATCGACGAACTCGTGGCCGGAACCAAGTCGGTGATGCCCGAGGGCTTCGAGAAGACCGTGCCGCAGGAAGACCTGACCAACCTGCTGGAGTTCCTGACCCAGAAGGGGAAGTACGTCCCGCTTGATCTGCGGAAAGTGGCCACATCCATCACCACCCGCGGGATGTTCTTTAATGCGAACGGCGAGGCCGAACGGCTCGTGTTCAACAGTTGGGAGCCGAAGACCTTCGAAGGCGTCCCATTCCAGCTGATCGACCCGCAAGGCGACCGCATCGCCAACGCCGTGATGCTGCATGGTCACATGGGTGACAAGGCTCCGACGATGCCCAAGAGTGTGAAGCTGCCGGTCAACTCGACGGTGAAGGCCATCCACATGCTGGGCGGGATCGGCGGCTGGAGCTTCCCGGCGGTGCAGGAGAAGTCGGTCACGATGATCGTCCGGCTGCACTATGCGGATGGCCAGACCGAGGACATCGAGCTGAAGAACGGCGTCCACTTCGCCGACTACATCTGCCGCGTCGATGTGCCCGAGTCGAAGTTCGCTTACACGATGAAGGGCGGTCAGCAGGTCCGATACCTCAAGCTCGAGCCGAAGAAGTCCTCGGTCGTGACCGAGATCGAACTCGTCAAGAATGACAAGGATCCGACAGCTCCGGTCACGCTGGCGATTACGGTCGAGACGAAATAGCAGAGGCCTGTGAGAGGGCTTTGGCTCGGCTCTTTATTTGCCGGGCCAGAGCCATTGGCCCTATTGTCTCCGCGCTACGCTCGCTACTCGGGGCGTGATAAACTGTGTGCCCTTACGCATCCCTACACCACCCCCCAGAGCCATCGCAATGAGCGTCTTTCTCGGCATTGACATCGGCACCAGCGGCACCAAGACGATCGCCATTCGCGAGGATGGGACGATTCTCGCCTCGGCGACGGTCGAGTATCCCCTGTCCAGCCCCAAGCCCGGCTGGTCGGAACAGAACCCCGAGGACTGGTATCAAGCCACCATCTCCACCGTGCAGATGATCCTCAAGAGCGGTAAGGTCAAGGCCGCCGACGTGAAGGGGATCGGCCTCAGCGGGCAGATGCACGGGAGTGTCTTCCTCGATAAGGACCAGAAGGTCATCCGCCCAGCCCTCCTCTGGAACGACCAGCGAACCGCAGCGGAGTGCGCAGAGATCGAGGAGCGAGCCGGTGGACGCAAGAAGCTGATCGGCATGGTCGCGAACCCGGCGCTGACCGGGTTCACCGCACCGAAGATTCTGTGGCTACGAAATCATGAGCCGAAGAACTACGAGCGGATGGTGAGCTGCCTCCTGCCGAAGGACTTCGTGCGGTTGCGGCTGACCGGGGAGTTCGCGACGGAGGTCAGCGACGCCTCGGGGACGCTGCTGCTCGATGTGCAGAACCGCAAGTGGTCGACGGCACTGCTGAAGAAGCTCGATCTGTCGCCGTCGATCCTGCCGAAGGTCTATGAATCGGAAGAGGTCAGCGGGGTGCTGCACTCCCAGGCCGCGACGCTGATGGGACTACCGGTGGGGACACCCGTCGTCGGTGGCGGTGGAGATCAGGCCGCCAGCGCAGTGGGCAACGGGATCGTCCGCAAGGGAGTTCTCTCAGCGACGATGGGCACTAGTGGGGTCGTGTTCGCGCACAGCGATGAGGTGCAGATCGACCCCGAGGGGCGCGTGCATACCTTCTGCCATGCGGTACGCGGCAAGTGGCACATGATGGGCTGCGTGCTGTCGGCGGGCGGGAGCTTGCAGTGGTATCGCAATCAACTCGGCCAGTGCGAGGCCGCAGTTGCGAAGACGCTCGGGCAAGACCCGTATGAGATCATCGTCCAGCAGGCCCAGCAGGCCCCCGCTGGCAGCGAGGGGCTGTTCTTCCTGCCGTATTTGACCGGTGAGCGGACGCCGCATGCCGACCCGTACGCCCGTGCAGCGTGGATCGGGCTGAGCCTGCGACACGGGCGGCCTCACATGGCCCGGTCGGTCATCGAGGGGGCCACGTTCGCGATGCGGGACTGCCTCGAAATCATTCAAGAGATGAAGGTGCCGGTGAAGGAAGTGCGTCTCTCCGGCGGCGGGGCGCGGAGTGCCTTTTGGCGGCAACTGCAAGCGGACATCTACGGCGTCAAGACAGCCACGATCAACGCGAGCGAAGGCCCGGCGTTTGGCGTCGCGCTGCTCGCTGCGGTCGGCACCGGAGCCTACAAGAACGTGGTCGAAGCCTGCGACGCCACGATCAAGGTGGTCGACTCCTGGCAACCGGATGCCAAGACTCGAAAGATCTATGACGTGGCCTACCCGCTCTATGCTCATCTGTATCAGTCGCTGAAGGGGGACTATGCGGCGATTGTCAAGTTCGTGGCGGCACAGGGGGGAAATCAATGACGGGATTCTCGTCACCCTGTTCTGCGGGCGGACGAACCGCGACGACAGTGAGAGGATATCCATCGAGACCGATGACGGTCGTCTCGGGGATGTCATCTAGCAATCGCGATTCACCGCGCTGGCTCCGCACCGAAATCGAGCGGTCCGCTGGCTGCGGAGTCCGGCCCCTGGGAAGCAGGTGGCCGCGTTTGGCTTGGGTTCGGTCGTCTTAGGAATCAAGCGGGTAGTAAACGTCAATTCGCTTGCAGTTGCATCACCGCTGCGGCGGCGGTGGTGGGAGTTCGATTCGCTCGACAGCAAGCATCTGGCATCAGTCCCACGTGCTGAGCGGCGAGGTGACACTCACCCGATCCGTTCTGGCCGGAGAGCGTCGGGGGGACGCGGAGGACTGATGTCTACCCGCTCGCGGTCTTCATCTTGCGTGACCAGATCATGCCGGTTGGTCCCGAGTCTCAACGGCGAGGGGAGCGTTAACTCACTCATCGGTCGCATCAGCTCCGTGGCTGTGGCAGCGATTCGGGAGCTTGAGTAGCCTCCGTGAGTGGCCGAGCCGGAAGCGTCAGCG
>JANPCU010000065.1:0-5049 GCA_031431195.1 Planctomycetota bacterium
TCTTTCTCCTCCCCTTCTTTTTTTTTTTTTTACTCCTTTCGCTCTTTCTGGGTGGGCCGGGCCCGCCCCCCCCTGCCCGTTGCTGCCTCGGCGGCCCCCCCCCCCCCCCCCCCCCCCCCCCCCCCCGGCTCGCCGGATTCGAACTGTTGTCAGACACGTCAAGATTGTGTTCGCCCCCCGTTTGAGGCCCCTCGCATGTCCGCTTCGCTCACCCGCTTCGGCAGCTGTTCGTCCTTCCTCCCTGCGCCGACGAGTCGCCGCAGCTGGTTGTCGCAGACGGCCAATGGGTTCGGGTCGATCGCGCTGGCGGGCCTCATGACCGGTGCGGGTCAGGCCCTCGCTGCTCCGGCCACCACGGCACCGGGGTTTAAGCCTCGGGCCAAGAATGTCATCTTCCTCTACATGGACGGCGGCCCGTCGCAGGTTGACACCTTTGACCCCAAGCCGCTGCTGACCAAAGAGAATGGCCACCCCTTCAAGATGAAGGTCCAGCCGACGCAGTTCGACAATGTCGGGAACTCTCTGGGGTCGCCCTGGAAGTTCGAAAACTGCGGACAAAGTGGTCTGCCGATCAGTGACTTATTCCCGAAGTTGCGGTCGTGTGCGGATGAGTTGTGCGTGATTCGGTCGATGACCTCGGAATTTTCGGAGCACACGAATGCGAACTACTTTCTGCACACCGGGCACGGGTTGCAGGGGCGACCGAGCATGGGGGCGTGGGTCACGTATGGGCTGGGGAGTGAGAACCAGAACCTGCCGGGGTTTGTGGTGGTCAACGCCGGGTTGATCCCGCCGGGAGGACTCGACTGCTTCTCGAACGGGTTCCTCCCCGCGACGTATCAGGGGTCGATCTTCCGCCGCGAGGGCACCCCCGTCGCCAACGTCGACCGGGCCGATGCGACCCCGGCCTCGCAGCGGCGAAAGCTCCAATTGATGGAGACGCTCGACCGCTCGCTGCTGGTTCGGACGGGGAAGCAGGACGCTTTGGAATCGGCCATCGCCAACTACGAACTCGCCTTCCGCATGCAGTCGGCGGCTCCCGAACTGGCCGACCTCAGCCAGGAGTCGAAGGCGACGCAAGAGATGTACGGCCTGAATCACGACTGGCCGGGGACCAAGGCGTTCGGCCAGAGTTGCTTGCTCGCCCGGCGGCTGGTCGAACGCGGCGTGCGGTTCGTGCAGATCACGACCCCCAGCGGCAACGGCGATCGCTGGGACCAGCACAACGACCTCAAAGACGGACACGAGAAGAACGCCCGCTCGGTCGACCAGCCGATCACCGCCCTGCTGACCGATTTGCGGGCGCGGGGCCTGCTCGACGAGACACTCGTGCTGTGGGCGGGTGAGTTTGGACGCACTCCCTTCGCCCAGGGCTCGAATGGCCGCGACCACAACCCGTTCGGGTTCACCGTCTGGATGGCGGGCGGCGGCGTCAAGGGCGGCATGTCCTATGGTGCCACCGATGAATTCGGCTACCACGCCATCGAGAACAAGCTGGAGATGCACGACCTGCACGCCACAATTCTGCACCTGCTCGGGATTGAGCATACTCAGTTGACCTATCGCTTCGGCGGCCGTGACATGCGGCTGACGGATGTGTTCGGGAATGTGGTGCATGAGGTGATTGCGTGATTGTGGGGCACGTTTCCGACGTGCCCGTACCGAGCAAGTTGTGGAACGGAATTCATTCTGTTCTACGGCACGTAGGAAACGTGCCCCACAGCAACAGGGCCTCGCAGTTGCATCCGTCGATGCGATTCGACACGATACCAGTTATGAACACCTCATCCCTCCGCTCGCTCGTGCCGTTTCTGGCGTTCCTGTTCCTTGCCTCCTCCGCAGTTGAGCTGCGGGCGGAGGAGCAGCCCGCGCTGGCGATTGAACTCCCGGCGACGGATGAGGGGCTGCCGGGGGCGGGACCGATTCGGCGGTATGACTGGTTCCAGGGACTCTGGACGCAGAAGCGGACGAAGTGGGCCACTGAAGTCGAGAAGGACCAGCAGGCGGTCGTGTTCCTCGGCGACTCGATCACCCAGGGCTGGGGCGACGACATGGGCAACAGCTTCCCCGGCGTGAAGGTCGCCAACCGCGGCATCAGCGGAGACACGACGCGCGGGATGCTCATCCGCTTGCAAGCGGATGTGCTGTCGCTCAATCCGTCGGCGGTGGTGCTGCTGATGGGGACAAACGACCTGGAAGAGAAGGCCGAGCCGGAGGTGATCGCCGGGAACTTCAAGCTCATCATTGAGGCCCTGAAGAAGCACAACGCCAAAATGCCGATTGTGTACTGCCAGGTGTTCCCGAGTTCGGCCACCAAGAGCCGACCGGCGGACAAGATCAAGAAGATTAACGAACTCTGCTTCGCAGCTGTGAAGGGCGATGCGCAGGTGACACGGGTGGAGACGTGGTTGCTGTTCGCGGATGAGAAGGGGGACGCCAAGGCGGCAGAGATGCCGGACCTGTTGCATCCCAATGATGCCGGGTACGCGAAGTGGGCGGCGGCCTTGCGACCGATCTTCGCCACGCTCGGGTTCCTGGAGACCGAGGACGACCAGTTTGAACTCGAACCGGGGGCGATCAGTCTGTTCAATGGCAAAGACCTGACCGGCTGGGGGTTCCGCGATGAGAAGTCGCAGGAGAAGAAGGCCACGTTCGACGGCCAGACCGCCAGCGACGACGGGCGGTATGTCGCCTTGCATGGCCGCATCGTCGTCACCACTCCCCCCGAAGGGCGTCGCGTCCAACAGTTGTGGACGACCAAAGAGTTCCCGAAGAACTTCACGCTCATGCTCGACTTCCGCGCGACGCCGAACGCCGACAGCGGCGTGTTCATCCGCCGACCGCAACTGCAATGCCGCGACTACCCGCTGGCCGGACCGTACAAGGAACTGAAGAACTACAAGCCGCAGGACTGGAATGAGATGGTCGTGGTCGTGAAGGACAACGTGGGGCACTGCACCTGTAACGGGGAGGTTCTCGAAGAAGCATTGAAGATGCCGGAGTCGGGTCCAATCGGCCTGGAAGGCGACAACGGACAGATGGAATACCGCCGGATTCGGGTCATCGAGACGCCGTAGGGATTCGTGTCATGTGTCTCACTGGCGATCTCAGACCAGAGACACAGCCATTCATGTTTAACCCTGAAAGCCTGAACATGGCTTCGACTCCCACGCCGTTGGAGGAAATTCTTCGTTTGGCCCCGCCAGCGGATGAAACGCTGCGGGCCGAACACATCACACAGTTCGTTCACTCGTTCATCGAGAAGAGTCGCCGTGATCGATGGATCCATCTATTGTTGAAATCCAGTGAGACGACACGCCGAACTTCGTACAAACTCGACAGAGACCTCGATCGTTCCTATTGCAGACTAATCGACGGGCCTCCACAGCTGCTTCCACGGCAGTTGAATTCTCGCCAGATCGGAATTTTCGACGACCTCAGCGGCAGTCCGAAACAAGTCACACTGGAGCAGCTTTGGAATAGCCAGGTTGATCCATTCTGCGACAACCTCTTTCTGATTCGCGCGGGTGAGTTGGCGCTGTTCTTCTTCCATGAGTTCGAGCTCTTCCTGTGCGAGCGTTCTACTTGAGCCGAGAGAAATGCGAACTCGATGCGAATGAATCGTGAGTTCACACCAGATCACCCCGAGCCTTGAATCAGTCTTGGTTTCCTCCCGTCCGGCTTTCGATATACTTCGGCAACGATGCTCCCGCTGTGGCGCGGGTCGACCCGCGCAGTCACCTTTTCAGAACCCGAGCCCCATGGCCGATTACAACAAATTTGATCGACGGATGGAATCGCTGGTCGTTGAGACCCGGACCAGCTTTGCCGCTGACGCGACTGGGCTGGCTCCCGCTGACGCCCAGTGGATTTCCACAGCCATCCATCACAAGCCCGAACTGGCTTCGAAGATCAGCTACGAACGGGCGCATACCGGATTCATCCGCGACATTGTCGTCACTGCAGCGGACATTGCCCGGTTGTATGAGACTCAGGCTCGGTAGTTCCGTTGCAAACACAACACCAAGCCCAGGGGTTGCCACCCCTGGGCTTTTTTCAACGGACTTCGCATGCCTCGCCAGATTCTGGTCACTTCTGCTTTGCCATACGCCAACGGCCAGATTCACATCGGCCATCTGGTCGAGTATATCCAGACCGACATCTGGGTACGGTTTCAGAAGCTGCGTGGGCACCACTGCCGGTTCTTCTGTGCGGACGATACGCACGGGACCGCGATCATGATCCGCGCTCGCCAGGAGGGCCGCAGCGAAGAGGCGATGATCGCCGATATGCGGGTCGACCACATCCGCGACTTCGGCGGATTTGACATCGAGTTCGACAACTACGGCAGCACGAACTCACCCGAGAACCGCCAGCTCTGTCACGAGATCTGGGCCTCTCTGCGCCAAGCCAACATCGTCATCGAAAAGCCTGCCGAGCGGCTGTTCGATCCGGAGGTCGGCACATTCCTGGCCGACCGTTTCGTCAAAGGCACCTGCCCCAAGTGCGGGGCCGAGGACCAGCATGGAGACGCCTGCGAGAAGTGCCTCGCCAATTACGCTCCGACGGAACTCGTAAACCCCCGCAGCACGCTCTCGGGAGCCAAGCCCGAGTTGCGGTCGAGTACGCAACTCTTCGTGCAGATTGAACACCTCCACGAGTATCTGACGACATGGACGCAAACCAGCGGATCGCTCCAACCCGAGATCGCGAACTTCCTCAAGAACAACTTCCTCGCGGACCCGCTGCGAGACTGGGACGTGTCGCGGCCCGCCAAATACTTTGGTTTCGAGATCCCCGACAGCCCTGGTAACTACTGGTACGTCTGGTTCGATGCCCCCATCGGCTACATCGCGAGTACGGCTGAGTGGTGCCAGCGAACCGGCGAGAAGCTCGACAACTGGTGGAAGAACCCGAACTCCGAAATCCACCATTTCATCGGCAAGGACATCACGTACTTCCACACGCTGTTCTGGCCCGCGATGCTCTACACCGCCGGATACCAATTGCCGTCGAAGGTCCATGTTCACGGTTTTCTGACGGTGAACG
>JANPCU010000066.1:0-3169 GCA_031431195.1 Planctomycetota bacterium
CGTGACCTCCCGCGATGATCCCCTGCAGTCTCCCGCATATGGCATTTCGCCTCTGGGCATGAACGGCAACGGGTACGTCGTGATCCCGAAATGGTTCGTGTCGTTCCTCAGCTTCACGGTCTCCGTGATCTTTGTCGGAGCGATCCTCTGGGCCTGGCAGATGTCGTCCGACATGGCCTCCATCAAAGCCGAGGTTCGGGCGCAGAACGAGCTTCGAGGAGCCGAGGTGGAAGACATTCGACGGCGTCTGGCCCGGCATGACGATCTGCTGGACAGGCTTCAGGCGTCTGGCTTGAGGCTCCCGGAAAGGAGTCGTGAAACGCCATGAGCGTGAAGGTCTCCCCCTCTTCCCTGAAGCCTGGAGCCTGGGGCCTGAAGCCTGTTTTCGAACCCCTCGACATCGCCGCCTGTTACGGCACCGGGTTCACCGCCAAGGCCATCAGCTACAGCACGGCTTCGCTGCTGGCTCCGTCGCGACTGAAGGTCGGCCCGTCGCACGTCGCGACGTTCTGTGAGTTCCAGCAGCGGATGGTCTGGATCGAATCCACCACACTCTGTCCGCATCCGTGCGAGATCACGGGGCGCAAGATCAACGGCTGCCAGGCTCACGACCCCGCAAGTCGGATTGCGGACTACCTCGCCGATGGCGGACGGGTCGATCTGTATCGGCTCTCGGCCATCGAGAAACTTTCCCGCGATGAGCGGGATCTGCTCAGCCGGATTCTGATCCGGCACTTCGTCGGTCGCGAGGTCACGTACGACCTCGGCGGAGCGCTCTTATCCGGGACGCGGCTGTTTAAGCGGACCCGGTTACTGCCGTCGGCGGACCTCAACGAGCTGTTCTGCTCGGAGTTGGTCGCAGCGGTGTGCATGCGATTGGGCCGCATGAACCGCTCGAACCCCACGCAGTTCAATCCGGCGTGTTTGCTCCGGGAACTTGTCCGTAACGGGACGTTTCAGTTCTGTCACTCTTTCACCAAGGAAACGATTTGATCCTCTTCTCTCTCGTGGCGTCGTTGTGTGTGTATGGAATCGCCTTGGCCGTGGTCATCATCCGCGCGTTGAGGCACCGGCTGCCGTTGGCACTGGTTCTGATGCTGGCCAGTCAAGCTCAGGCTGCTGTGAAAGATTCGGTCGTGATCATCGGTGACTGCTCCGGGGTTTGCGTTGACCCGTGCGGTCTGGTGCTGACCGCGAAGCACTGTAACCATCCGCCGGTGGTGATCGTGAAGTTCCAGGACCGCGCGGTCAGTGCCCGGCGAATCTACGTGGCCCCCGAGACCGAAGGTCCGGTGGTGTTCGACTGCGATGGCGAAGGGTTCCCGTTCGCCAAAGTGGCCGAGCAGGCTCCCAGTGTCGGTGAAACCGTCTGGTCCTACGGCTACCCCGCGACCGAGGGGCAGCGCGAACTGCGGTGGACTCGCGGTCCGCTGCTCGGGTGCCGGACGTTCGAGTTCCAGGGCGGGACGTTTCGCGGGAACGTCACCGGGTTCCCAACTCGACCCGGCTGGAGCGGTGGCCCGCTGTTCACCCGCACCAGCGAGGTCTGCGGTCTGCTCAACAGCACTGATGACCGCACCAGTGTGTTCATCTCAGCAGCTGCTACGCGGCTGGCGTTCAACACCGGTCGTGAGCGAGTGACCGACAAGCGGTCGTTGTATGTGTTCGGCTCGCAAGCCTGCGGCCCGTGTCAGAAGTTCAAGCAGCACTATGCGGAGAACACCGTCCTACGGCAACGACTCGATGCGACATATGCGGTGACGTATATCGACATCGATGTCTATCCGAACGCCGCCGAGCAGTTCGGCATCCAGCAAGTGCCCGCGTTCGTCGTGCCGGGGCGACCAGTGATCACGGGGTATGAACAGCCGGACGAACTGCTCCGTCAGCTGGGGACTCAGGTCGAGAAGCTGGAGGCTCCGGAGATCGTGCCGTCCCCACCGGTCGAAAAGTCCGATACTCCGGCGATCGTGTCTCCGCCTCAGATCGAGAAGCCGAAGGTACCGCAGCCTGCGGAGCCAGCCACTGCACAACCTGCAATCGTGCTTCCCAGTCCGCCCGCAGTCACTCCAGTTCCCGCAGCTGAAGCCAAGCCTGATCGCACGCTCGGGGACCGCCTCGACAAAGTCGCGGGTGTCGCTCAGACCGCGATCACCATCGCGACCTGGCTCGGTGTGACCGGAGCGACCGGCGGGACGGGCGGACTGATCCTCGGCGGCCTCGCCTTGTGGCGAACGCTGCGTCGACGCAAGGAGTCGATCACCGCCCGTGATCCTCCCGCTGTCGTGAAGCCCCCATCCGTCATCACCGTCGAAAGCCCCCCGCCACCGCAGGCGATCGTCCCCGAGACCCGCTTCGCTCCCTATGAACGCGACACGTTCGCGGAAGCCTTTGCCTGGGCCGAAGCGGAACTCGTTCGCAAGTATCCCGGTGCGGTCTCGACTCTCGAAACGATGAAGGGGCTGATCGACCAGTTCCTCTCCGCCAAGGGAATCAAGCGGCCTCACTGACCTCAACACACCCGTCGCACCGCTCGCAGTTGCTGACGTGCATCACGGACGGGTTGCTCTCCTCACTCTCCACTTCTCACACAGGAAACAGACTCATGACCAATGACGCATTCCGCTGGTACAACGTCGGTGCTTGGAGCAACTACGGCCTCGCGGTCCCGAACTTCTCGAACGACACGCAGTCGCAGAACGACACGATCCGCTACCTGACCGATGTGGTCGGTCGGAACTTGCAGGCGATCCTCTGGCATCCGGACGCGCGGCTGCGGACGCCGCCGTCGATCAACACGCTGACGCGGATTCACAAGCTGTGTACGCGAGCGCGGTCGATCCTGGCCTCGCGGGCGGTCCCAGCCAACGTCCTCAATATGGAGGCCGCTCACGCACTCCCAGCTGCGGAGCAGTTCCTGGTCTATCCCACCCCGTACTTCAAGGTGCGAAACCAGTGGCTTAAGCAGTATGCCGGTTTGATGCTGCTGTCGCTGACCGAATCGATGCAGCACCAGGAGAACGCCCGTCCGCTGGAGATCAGCGAAGGGTTCGCCGGGCTGATCGGCCAGTACGTGCAGCGGGTCTACCGGCTCATGTCGACCGAGCTGTTCCGGGTGCCGCTGGCCGAGGCCGCGAAGCCTGACTTCACGCTCAGCGATGTGCAACTC
>JANPCU010000067.1:0-8977 GCA_031431195.1 Planctomycetota bacterium
CGTCAGCCTCCGGACCTGGCCGCTCAACGACCCAGTCCGGGGGCTGACGCCGCCCGGCTCGCCGGCGTTTGAGTCGGAGGCCAACTGACCACGCCGGAAGGAGCCCTGGCGTTCACCAACTCGACAGCCATGAAAACGCCGTTTCATCCGGCCACATGGGTCAAGCGCCCGTGCCCTCGCCAGACCCGCCTCCGCGTCCCACCCAGTCCAATCACCAACCGACCCCCGCCTCATCGAGTGCCTCAACCGTCTCAGTCAACCCTCTGAAATCTGTATATTCTACGCGGGCCGGATGGAGATGTACGACGGACGTCCTCGTCCGTCGCTCCCCGAGGCTTTCCTCACGGACGGACGAGGACGTCCGTCCTACGAAATGCCTCATCTCCCCCGTGCGAAAATGTAAGCCTCAGAAAAGTCGGCAGCTGTCCATTTAGCAGCCTCTGCCAGTACCGATTCGGGCCACTTCGGTGTCCGAAATCACGACCACCTGAGAGTCCGTGGGAATGGAAACGCCGAGGTCGCTGAGGACGCCGAAGAAGGCATTCCTTCCGAACTCTGCGCCCTCCGCGCCCTCTGCGTTTCAAATTTCCGCTGCGGGACGCGAACTCTGACTGATCGCCGAACGACATTCGCTGAGAGTTCCGAGGTTGCCCAGTGTGCGCTCGTTTCACTTGTCCAGGGCTGGCCCTCACCACACAGCGGCGTTTTTGCGAAATGTCATGTCGCAATTGAGGAGAGGGGGCAGAAGTCTGGCGATTGCCTGCAAATCTGATTCTCACACGGCGAATCAGTCGATCTTTCGCTGGCTCTCGACACCCGCACCCGAATGAGACAAAATCAGGAAGCGTCGCCGAAATCCGTCGTTGGCACAGATTGATTTTTCACGTTTGGCTCGATCGTGAGATCCCGGCATTCTGGCCTCCTCTGCTCGCTCTCTCACACGTCGAGACTCGATGTCCTCCGGTAAGAAAAAGAAGACCGCCAACAAGTCCTCCCGTGGGGCCTCGATCCTCCCGATCATCCTGGGAGCGGTCGCGGGAGTGTTGATCGTGGGGGCACTGATCTGGGGAGGGATGTCCGTCCTGGGGCAACGAAAAACTGTGGCGGGTTACGACAGCTCGGTGGCCAAGATCACGGAAGCTCTGCGGACCCGCGACCCCGAATCCCCCCAGGGTGCCCTCCAGCTGAGAGAGATCGACGCCATGGTCACCGGGGGCCCGACCGTGACCCGCGAGACCAAGGAGGGGGTCGAGCATGCGGTCTACACATGGTCCAGCTCAGTGGGATTTCGCCTGAAGCTGGAGAAGAACGGTCCAACGGATGAGGTCGTCGAGCTTGTCACGCTCGGTGCGAAATAGTCTGGCTGTTGATTGCCATGCCGCTCACGACGTGGAATGACAACACCGCTTTAGCCGTTCCCAGTTCATCGAAAATCTGCCACAATCATTGGGCCACCGTGAGCAGGTTTCACGGTGACTTGGCACCGCCTTTCCGAACGTGAGATTGCGTGTTCTCCCGACTGTCCCATCTCCTGGCTCAGGACTCCGCAGCCGCCGTCTCTTCGGTGTCGTCCGCGTTCGAGTGGGATGTCCCCTACAGCACCGGCGACTGGGCGGTGTTGATTGGGCTCGTGGTGACCGGGGTTTGGGCCATCTTGATTGCTCGCCGCGATACGCGAGATCTGAGCCCGTTCTGGATGGTTTGGCTGTCGGTGTTGCGTCTGGCGACGATTGCCTGCCTGATCGTCGTCGCGCTGAACCCGCACATTCGCACGCAACGCGAGTCGTTCCGGCCCTCACAGGTGGCGATCCTCGTCGACACGTCGACCTCGATGAAGCAGCCCGCCGACGATGTCCGCTCGGGGACAGTTGTGAAGGAACGGGCGGTCGCAGTGCGGGAGTTCCTGGCGAAGTCTCCGCTGGTCGCAACGTTGCAGAAGCAGCATGCGGTAGACGTGTTCACGTTTGATAGTGATCTGGTGGGGCCGCTGTACCGGTTTCCGTGGATGGGCGCTGCCAACGAGAACAAGCCCCGCGAAGCCGCGCAGCCCCCGCAGTGGGATGAGTGGCTGAAGCCCGCAAAGAACGCGACCGCCCTCGGAGATGCGGTCGACAAGGTGCTGGCCGAGCAGAAGGGCCGCACGCTCTCGGGTGTGATCGTCGTCTCCGACGGAGCCAACAACGTCGGTCGCAGCCCCGACTCCGCCATCGCCCGTGCCAAGCAACACGGGGTCAAGCTGATGACGATGGGGGTCGGTGGGACGACCCCGCCGGTTGATTTGTCGATCCTCAAGATCGTCTCGCCGACCGATGTGGCCAAGGGGGATGCGTTTGAATTCACGGCGTGGGTGCAGACTCGCGGCCTCTCGAACCAGAACGCCAATGTGGAGTTACTCCAGCGCGGCCCCAAGGATGCCGCGCCGATCGTGGTCGACACAAAATCGGTGCCAGTGGTCGACGGAACCGGGCCGCAGGAGGTGCAGTTCTCCCGGTCGATCACGGAGGCGGGGGCCTTCGAGTACACGATCCGTGTGGCAGCTGGGGCGGAGGTCATCGAAAGCCGGATGGACAACAACGCCGAGTCGCGGACGGTCAACGTCTTCGACCGCCCGACGCGGGTGTTGATCGTCGCGGGCGGGCCGATGCGGGACTACATCTTCGCTAAGAATCTGCTCTACCGGCACAAGTCGATCGATGTCGATGTCTGGCTGCAAACCGGGCGCGTCGGCATCAGCCAGGACGCCGATAATCTGCTGTTCAAGTTCCCCGAGAAGCGCGAGGAGCTGTTCGCCTATGACGTGCTGCTGGCATTCGATGCCGACTGGACGCAGGTCACGCCCGAGCAGCAGACGTGGATCGACGAATGGGTGGCCGGGGAGGGGGGCGGGATCGCCTTCATCGCCGGGGATGCATACACGTATTTGCTGTCGTCCGAAGATGAGAAGTGGAACAAGGTCCGCACGCTCTGCCCCGTCATTGTTGACGACTCGGCCACCGGCACGACATTAAGAGACTCGGCCAAGCAGGCGTGGCCCGTCGACCTGACGCAGGACGGCCAGGCGGCGGAGTTCCTCAAGCTCGACGACGACCCGGCGAAGGACTCGACTTGGTCGAAGTTCCCTGGCGTCTACCGTACGCAAGCGACGCGCGGACGACGCGGTGGCGTCACCGTCTATGCTGAGTTCACCGACCCGCTGGCCCGTGGTGCGGATGGACCGCCGCCCCTCATCGCGGGTCAACGCTACGGCCAAGGCCACAGCTTCTACCTCGGCAGTCCCGAGTTCTGGCGGCTGCGGTCGATCTCGGAAGAGGCGTACGACCGGTTCTGGATCAAGCTGACGCGGAAGCTGGCCGAGGGGCGGTCGAAGCGCGGCCTGCAGCGCGGGATGTTCGTCCTCGATGGTCGCGAATTCGACCTGGGGCAGACGATTCCCGTGCGGGTCCGCGTACTCAATGAGCAGTTCCAACCGCTGACCGCGTTGACGTTCCCCGTGGATGTCTACGATGCCGTCGGTCGCCCGCTGACACCCCAACTGGTGCTGACGCAGGACCGCTTTCGTCCCGCCGAGTACACCGGGGAGTTTCGCGCGGACCTGTCGGGACGGTATCGTTTGGAGATGGAAGTTCCGGGCCTGAAGGACCGCCTCAAGGAGGAGTTGCAGATTCGCCTGCCGGAGCGGGAGTTTGCCGAGATGACCCAGAACGTCGCGGTCCTCACCGCGCTGGCCGATCAGACTGGCGGGAAGTATTTCAACCTGTCTCGGAAGACTTCCGAAGTCTCGGAAGACTTCGGAAGTCTGGCAGCTGCGATTCCGGCCTTGCTGCCCGACAAAGGGGAACGGATCGTCGTCGATCAGCGGATCGACGAGGTCTGGGACCGTGGCTGGCTGATGGGACTGCTGGTCGGACTGCTGGCGGTCGAGTGGCTGTCGAGGAAGTTGCTCAAGCTGGCGTAAGCGAGCCCCCGGCGTGAGCCGGGGTGTCCTCGCAGACAAACTCTCTCGTTACGAGTTCACCCCGTCCGAGACAACACCGCACTCTCATTCTTCGTCGAATGTTGGAACACCCCGGCTCACGCCGGGGGCTCGCCTTTGAATCTTTTCCCCATGCCTACCACCTCACTCTCCCCGGAAATCTCCCGCGTCCTTGGCGACCTGCGGTCGAGAATCCGGCGGTATGTGCTGTGGGAGGGCTTGGCCCTCGTCGTCATGTTCCTGGGGCTGGTCTTCTGGGGGCTGTATGCAGCCGATGAGCTGCACTTTGCCGCTCGCAAGCTGGAGCTTCCGCTCTGGTTTCGGCGGTTGCTGTTGGTCGGTGGAGTGGCTGGGTTTGCGTGGTTGTTCCTGACACGAGTGGTGTTGCGGTTGCTTCGTCCGCTGGAGCCGAAGTCGCTGGCGCTGTTGCTGGAGCGGCGGTTCCCGGTGTTGGCGGAGCGGCTGATCTCGGCGGTGGAACTCGACGGGGAGCATATCGAGCGGTCGGCGGTGTCGAACGCGATGTTGCAGCAGACGCTTCGGGATTTGGGGCAGCAGATCGGCTCGCTGGATGTGGCCCCGGTGTTCGACTTCCGGCCCTTGAAGCGCGGGCTGCTGATCGCGGGGGTCATGCTCGCCTCGGTCGTGGGATTTGGCGTGGTGAATGCTCAGGCGATGTCGCGGTGGGTCGCGGCGTTTATCGGCGGCGAGTCGAACTACTGGGAGAAGTACCGCAAGAACGCCCTGCAACTCCGTGTCGTGTCCCAGCCCGGTGATCGTGTCCGCGACTTCAGCAAGGCTCAGGTCTACAAGCACCCGCGCGGCGGCGACCTCACTCTGCTGGTGCAGAGCGACAAGCCCGAGACTGCCCCGGAACAAGTGGTCCTCAGTTGGCGGACCCTCACCGAAACCGGTCGCACGCGCGGCACTGTGAACCTCGTCTCGGCCACCGCAGGGATCTATCGCCACACCATGAAGAACGTGGCCGACGAACAGCTGTTGTGGGTCAAGGGGGGCGACTACGCGAACGCCGAGCCGTACCGAATCGTGATCGTCGAGCCGCCGCGAATCGAGAAGGTCGAACTCCAGTGCGACTACCCGGCCTACATGGGACAAGACTCGTTGGAGGACCGCCCGGTGGTGCCGACCGGGACACAGGTCTCGATCCCCGGCGAGACGCACTTCGAACTCAAGCTCACCGCGAACAAGCCACTGCTCTCTGCCGACATTCGTGCGGGAGGTTGGGAGTTGTCGATCGGCTATGAACGCGGCACCGATGGGATGCTGAAGCCTCAACCGGCCCGACTGACGCTCCGAGAGTCACCGACTTCCGACCCGCGGACTGTGGTGTTAGAGCCGATGATGTCGGCTGCGTGCCTCCCCGGCGACCGCCAGCAGATTGTGATTCCGATGTGGATCACTGCGAAGGCGGCTGAACTGCACAAATCCCTCGATTCGCAGTCGGCGTTCCCGCTCCCGATCACGACGCAGTCGGAACTCCAGATCCACCTGTTTGACGACGACGAGGTCAACAGCCAGGAACCGGCCACGCTCACGATCGTGGGCACGCCCGATGAACCGCCCGTCGTCGAGGTCCGCCGCCGGGGCGTCCGCAACGCCATCACCCGCACCGCCAGCATCCCGCTGACCGGGACGATCCGCGACGACTACGGGATCGCCGAAGCCAGCTTTGAACACCGCGTCGATGCCCTCGATGTGAAGCAGTCCCCGTTTCAGAACTCCCCGCGCGGGCAGCGTGAGTACCCGCTGGCGGCGACTCCGCAGGAAGCGGCGGAGCGGTTCGCCGTGCTGCCGCTGGAATTGAAAGAGGGCCAAAAGCTCTCGCTGGCCGTGATCGCCGCCGACGGGGACGACCAGACCGGCCCGCACCGCGTTCGCAGCGAGTCATTCGACTTTCTGATCGTCTCGCCGGAGGAATTGCTGGGCAGACTGTACGATCAGGAGGTCAATCTGCGGGCGCGCTTGGAACAGATCCTCGAAGAGACGAACCGCGTCCAGAAAGACCTCACCGAGCAGCACAAACGGGCTGGAGAGCGAGCGACCCTCAAAGCCACTGAGCCGACCGCAGCCTCCGAACGCGGGGCGTGGGAGGCGCAACTGCGACAGCTCGATGTCGCTGTCTCCGCCGGTGCGGAACGAAATCTGCACCTGATTCGTAAGAACCACGCGGAAAGCCGGTCGATCGAAGCGGCATTTCGCGACATACGAGAGGAGATGGTCAATAATCGGGTCGACACGCAGACGCTGCTGGAGAGAATTGACGGCGGAATCGTGGCCCCCCTTCAGGCGATCAACGACACGACCTATACCGAAGTCGACCAGCGGATCGGCCTGTACCGGCTTCGCGAAGAGCAAGTGCAAGACCCGCGCGACTCCATCACGGATTGCCTGGCCAGCGTCGATCGGCTGATCGAACAACTCAAGAAGGTGCTGGCCGAGATGCGGGAACGAGAGTCGATCAACGACCTGAAGAAGCGGTTGCAGGAGATGATCGACCGGGCCAAGAAGCTGAACGAAGCCACGGAACTGAAGAAGTTTGAGGAACTGACCCAGTGACGCGGGCGTCGAACAATTGAGAGACATCCTAAGTCTGGAACCGAATGGAACCGAGGCGATTTGGTTCAGAGGGATGCGATCAGTGACAGAATTGGTGTTCACCAAACGAGCCGATGGAATGGCAATTTTGGAACACTAATCTCCGCTAATCAACACTGATCCAAATCTGGATTTGCGTCGATCAGCGGAGATCAGTGTTCCAGACTTCTGCGGTGAACACGATTTCTGAAACTGCTCTAATACACAGATTTCACAGATCAGCACAGATTCAGAGGGCGCAGCTGGGATCGTGATGGCCTAGGTCGCGATCCCACCTCCCCTTCCTGATCTGTGGTAATCTGTGAAATCTGTGTACCAAGTCACTTCGTCCGTCATGTTGAGTTTCTTGCGGCCCTTCCTCTTCCGACATAACCACTCACGGTGAACTCAACATGCGTGCTTCCCTGAGATTGATGATGCGATTGACGCTGCTTCTGGCGGCGGTGTGTGGAACTTTCATCCAGGCCGCGGACCCGGTTCCGGCGAAGCCGCAGGACGATTTGAGCCTGCAACAGCAGCAGATTCGCCGCGATTATGAGCGGTTCGAACGCTCGCTGCTCGAAGCGGCGGACAACCTGCGGCGGAAGGAGCCGGAGCAGTCGGACATCCTCGACCGCGCCCGCGAGAAGAGCCAGGAGCAGGCCCTCCTCGGCGAAATGGAAAAGATCTCGATCGAACTCAAGCAGAACCAGACCGGCTCCGCGTCCGACCGCCAGAGGCAGGTCATCGAACGCATGGAAGAGATCCTCCAGCTGTTGCAAAGCGAGGACGAGCGCGACCGCCTGCAGCGGGAGATGGAGCGGATTCAAGACCTGTTGAAGGACACGAACCGAGTGATCGGCAAGCAGCGCGATGCGAAGGCGACCAACCAGAAGGGCGGCGATCCGAAGCAGGCTGAGGACGAGCAGAAAAAGGCCGCCGAGGAAGCGAAGAAGCTGGCGAATAAGATCGACAAGCAGGACAAGGCTCGGAAGGGGCAGCCGAAGCCCTCGGATGCGAAGCCGTCTGATCCGCAGGACTCCCCCAGGGGCGACCCGATGGAGGGTGATCCAAAAGACCCAATGGATGGTGACAAACCCAAGGATGGCGACAAGCCGAAGCCGGGTGACGACAAAGATAAACCGGGTGACGACAAGCCGAAGGATCCGAAAGACGGCAGCCCGATGCTGCCATCCGAATCAGAGGGGAATCCAAAACCCGGCGACTCTAAACCGATGCCCGGTAAACCCATGCCTGGCAGTCCCATGCCACCCATGCCCGGTTCTCCGATGCCACCCATGCCGGGCAGCCCCATGCCGCCGATGCCCGGACAGCAGTCCCCGATGGACCCCATGCCGCCGCAAGATCAACCCCCTCCCGAAGACCAGCCCACCGAGGGCCGCAAAGACCTGCAAGAGGCCCAAGACTCCATGCAGAAGGCCATCGAAGACCTCGAACAGAAAAGCCGCGAATCGGCGGGGGAGGAGCAGGAACGGGCTCTCAAGAAGCTGGAAGAACTGAAGGCCAAGCTCGAAGAAATCCTCCGACAACGTCGCGAGGAGGAAAAGGAGCTGTACCTAGCTATGCTGGAAGTCCGATTTCAAAAGATGCTGCGGGTGCAATTGCAGATCAATGCCGAGACGACCCGCCTCGACAAGATCCCGGAGAAAGAACGCAATCCCGCCCACTTTGACAAGTGCAGCGAGGCCGCCCGGCAGCAGCGGGAGAATCAGACCGACGCCGACAAGACGCTTGTGTTGCTCAAAGAAGAGGGTTCCTCGGTCGCCTTTCCCGAGGCGGTCGAGCAGATGCGGAACAACATGGACCTGATCGCCCAACGCCTCACCCGGGCCGATACCGCCGACACGACCCAACTGCTGGAACAGCTGGTCGTCGAGACGCTCGAAGAGATCACCCTGGCCCTGCAAAAGGAGATGGAGACCCAGCGGCAGAAGAAGCAGCAGGGCCAAAAGAAGCCGCCACAAGGCCAGCCGCAGGACCAGTCACTTGTGAACCAGCTGGCCGAACTGAAAATGATCCGCTCACTCCAGAACCAGGTGAACCGGATCACGAAGCAGATCGGTGTCCAGATCGACGGCGAGCAAACCGCCGACCCCGATCAGCGCAAACTGACCGAAGACCTCGCCAAACGTCAACAGCGGATCCAATCCGCAACGTATGATTTGTCGACCGGGCGGAACAAGTGAGGCAGAACGTTGAGAGTTGAGCGATGAGGGTTGAGCGTGGGGATCATAGTGGGACGGGCACATTTGCCCGTCCGTGCTGGATTCCGACGGAGTCGAACGCGGAGTGTCGCCATTGGCCGTCCGAAAAGCGACACTCCGCGGGTTGTTGAGTGGCCCCCGCACGGGAGCCCCGTCCTTCGTTTTGTGTGCCGCCAGCTGCTTG
>JANPCU010000068.1:0-10665 GCA_031431195.1 Planctomycetota bacterium
TGGGGCTTCCGCTCCGAAGCGTGCCGAGGCTGCGCCTCCGCCCGCTTCTCCGCTCCAGCCCCCCAACGGGCCAATGGGCTCCGCCCAACCCCTACCACCCCACCTCTCATAGCACCTGGTAGAGAAAATGGGGTCAGGTCAGTCGTACTTCCAGGGTTTGCCGTCGTGGATCTCGCAGCTGTTGGAGTAGGCGAAGTCGACGCGCGGGTCGGCGAACGTGGCTGCGAGTTCGGCGAGACAGTCAGGGGTGAGTTCGTCATCGTGATCGACCTCGACGAGGACATCACCTCGGCAGGCCTGGCACGCGAACCGCTTCAGCTCGCCGATATTCTGAGTCTGGCCGGTGTAGGGGACGATTCGAGCCTGGGGGAGATCGACGTGGATCTCCCCCGCATCACCGTTGGGGACGATCACCCATTCGAAGTTGGTGAACGTCTGATTGGCGATCGAGCGCGCCAGGCGGTCGAGGAACTGTGGGTTGTGCGTGGGCGTGAACAGAGACAGAATCATGGATGGCTCCGAAGTGGGGTGATACGAAGAAGGCCGCCGGAGAGCACCGGCGGCCGGGGAAGAAGCGAGTTACGAGGCGGCGCTCGACCAGAAGGCGTTGTTACGGAGCATCTGGTCGCGGGTCTTGCGAGGGAATCGGAATCCTCGGTGGCCCGCGCGGATGCCGCTCAGTGTGACGATGACATACGGGGGCAGGTCGCCCTGAATACGGATGATGAGCTGATCCCGGTCGACAGCGGCTCCGATGAGGGACGGAAGTGGTGAGGCCACCGAGATCACGTCGATGGTGCCGGGTGCGCAGACCTCGATGAATCGGGAATCGATCGTCTTGGTCGTGATCGATCCCGTGATCGGAACACGGACGACATCCTCGAATCGCACATCCGGCGACTCGACGCAGAACAGAGCAACATATTCGCCCTCGCAGGGGACGATGGCCATTTTCATGCCGGGCATACCGGGCGAACCTTGTGGTCCTTGCGGGCCGGACATTCCCATCATTCCGGGGGAACCTTGCGGGCCTTGTGGTCCCTGACTGCCGCCTTGACTACCGGAAGATCCGGGCGGTCCCTGTGGACCTTGCAGCCCCTGCATTCCCATGCCTTGTGAGCCAGGTGGACCTTGGGGGCCTTGAGTGCCGAACCCTTGGCTGCCTGAGACGCCCTGTGGTCCTGGAGTACCTTGCGGTCCCTGACTTCCACCTTGACTGCCGGAAGATCCCGGTGCGCCCTGTGGACCTTGCGGCCCTTGCATTCCCATGCCCTGCGAGCCCGGTGGACCTTGGGGGCCTTGAGTTCCGAATCCCTGACTACCCGGAACTCCCTGTGGGCCTTGAGCGCCTTGTGGTCCCTGGCTTCCACTTTGGCTACCGGAAGATCCGGGCGGTCCTTGAGGACCCGTCATGCCCATCATACCCGGTGAACCCTGTGGCCCCTGCGGTCCGGGGGTGCCGATGCCGTTACTGCCTTGGGAGCCAGTCATTCCCTGCGAGCCCTGGCCACCTTGCTGTCCCTGATAACCTTGCTGTCCCTGATAGCCTTGCGACCCCTGATATCCCTGCGGACCTTGTGTGCCCGCCCCGTTCGAACCAGAAGCACCCTGCGGTCCTTGGCTCCCAGGGAACCCTTGATAACCTTGCGGGCCATCGAAGCCTTGAAACCCCTGATAACCTTGGTAGCCGCGTTCCCCCTGGTAGCCTTGATACCCTTGGTATCCCTGCGGCCCTTGATAGCCGGGAAATCCCTGATATCCCCGTGGGCCATCGAAGCCCTGATAACCTTGATAGCCTTGGGATCCTTGTTCTCCCTGATACCCTTGCTCGCCTTGGGAACCAGAGCAGTTGTCGCTGATCCAGCTGCAGTCGACATCGAGAGTACAGTTGCTGCCCAGCGTTAACCCATTGCCCACGAGTTCATCGCTGGCCACTTCGAGAGCGGTGCCGTTCCAATAGATGCCACAACCAACCGGGATATCGCCCCAGTCCACATCGAGCGCACACTTCGCTCCCGGAACAAGACCGTTCCCGGCGAGAGCGGTGGGGTTGACCTCGATCGCCTGATTGCCATCGAACTGCAATCCGCAACCGACCGACACATCCAGCAGACAGCTGCTCCCGAGGACCAGCCCCTTCCCGGCCAGTTCGTCATGAGCGACTTCGATGGTGTAGTCGTTCCCGGTCTGGGTGATGTAGATCCCGCAGCCGTCGATCAGCTCGATCGCGGGGTCGCAGTGGTCCCGAATCCAATCACAATCGACTGCCAGATCGCACTCGCCATCGCCCACCTTCAGGCCCGGCCCGATCAGCGCTGCCCGTTCGACCCTGACATCGCCACCGGCATCGAGCGCCAGTCCGCATCCAGCGGCCACCTCGAGCGTGCAGTTATTCCCGATGGTCAGACCCGCTCCGGCCAGTTCATCGTGCGCGACTTCGAGTTCGTTACCGCCGTTGATGAACAGACCGCAGCCTGCCTTGATGTCGAGCAGGCAGTTGTCGTTGGTCTCGTCCCCTTCGAGACCCTTCCCGGCGATCGAGAATGGGTTGACCTCGATCGCTCCACTGCCATCGAGAGCGAACATCAGACCGCAGCCCAGATGCGTCGTCAGCGTACAGTCAGTCCCCTGCATGACTTCCAGGCCGTTCCCGGCCAAGAGATCAGCATCGACCTCGACCACATCGAAGTTGTACTTGAGACCACACCCGGCGTTGACCTCAATGCCGCACGTGCCAACAGTCCGCAGCCCACGCGAGTTGCCGACAAGGTCGGCGGTGTTGATCGCCACCACACCACCATTGGTGGTCAGGCCACAACCAGTGTTCACCTGCAACTGGCAGTTCCCCTCTGAAGAGAGGCCGTTCCCGGCGAGTTGATCCGCCGAGACCTCAACCACTCCATTGGCGACCGAGATCCCGCAACCGGGGACGACTCCCAGACTGCAAGCTCCAAAGGCTCCCAGTCCCGGCCCAGCTACGGTCGCGGTATCCAGGAAGACTCCGTCTGCATTGACGCCAATTCCACAACCGGGGTTGACCGTCAGCTCGCAACCCGGGGCAGAGGCTTCGAGGCCGACCCCCGCGAGATCCGCCACCTTCACACGCAGCTTGCCGTCATCCGGGTCGTTGGCGTCGTCGACCTTCTCCAGTCCACACCCGGAATCGGCAGCAGTACCTGATTGGAACGGCCCAATGTCCCAGTGCAGACTGAACGTATTCCAGTTGGCCGAGACGAAGTCGTCTTTCTTGACGGCGGCGTAGGGGCTGTAGGCGGGGACGGTGATCTCGCGGGCATCGGCTCCCGCTCCGACGTTGAGCTTCACTTCGCCACCAGCGCCCTCCGGGATATCGTCGACGACATCACCGTGGAAGTACCAGCCGCCGACCACCCCGTACCAGTGTTTGGCCTCGTGGGAGAAGTAGACATCGATCTTGTCTCCGGCGTCGACGGTCGCGGTCTTGCCGAACGCCACGCCTCGGAAGCCTTGGTCGCCGTACAGATCGACCTGCTTGTCGGTGCGTGCCCAGGCGTCGTCCTCATATTTAAGGAGCCAGACCTTCGCGGGTTCGGTGTCGCCTTGCTTCAAGGTGTCGATCATCTCGGCTTTGCGGATGATCGGTTGGGCATCACCGAGGCGAACCACTGCCCACTTATCGGCTCCAGTGCCGGGTTCCTTCCAGAGGATCGTGGCCGATCCGCTGCCGCCGGACTTCAGGAACCCGGTCTCTTCATGCTCGATCTCGGCGAACGTGTCGCTCTCTTCCTCGATGTCCAGCCGCACCGGGCAGACTCCGCTGATGACGGCCAGGCCGATGCTATCGACTGCGAGTGGCTCCAACAAAATGCAAAACCGGCCGGGATGGTCCTCCTTGTCCGGGACCACACCGACCAGCAGAATGTCGTTCTGAAATGTTTCGAGGTTGTCGGTCGGGGTGAAGAGAGGTCGATCAATGCCGAGGATGTCGAACCGGCCGCGATCCTCACCGCTGGCGTTCTTGACCTTCACGATCCCCGACTGACGGAACGTCGGCTGGGCATCGCGGGTGCGCGACTGCTGCCGCGACCGGAAGTCCTGCGCTGCGTCGAGGAACGCATTGAACGTCTCGGCGGGGATCTTCAGTGGTTGGCCGGACTGGACCTTCTGGAATGGGTCGGGCATGGGGGGGGGGAGGGGGAGGAGAGAGGGGAGGAGGACAAGACGAATCGGAGCTACGTGCCGATCCCGAGAGCTGCAAATCCGGTGGTGGGATAGACCTGTTCGATGTAGACCGCGATCGGTTTCTTGACCAGCACCTTGGCGGTCGTGTCCTCGGAGTCCGCGTATCGGACCCAGAGGTACTCCCAGCCTTTCTTGTTGATCCCGGTGATCTCGCCGATGACGAGGCCGGTCGCATTGGGGCTGGCAGCGAACTTGAAGCTGATCTCCCAGTCCTCCTGCCCGCGCTGCGTGCCAGAGGCTCCCAGGAACAGCACCTCGCCGGGCGAGAACCCCTTGAACCCGTCGCTGTTGACGGTCGCGGTCAAGAAGAACAGCGTTGCCTTGTACGCTCCAGTCACAGCTGCGGGGGCGAGGTGGTGGGTCTCGGAGAAGTTGTAGATCGGGACATAGATATCGACGCCTTCGACGTTGTCCTGCGTGACGCCGATTGCACCGCCGAAGTTGGGAGCCGTCTTGCCGGGGGCCGAGTAGCGGGCACTGGTCCCTCGGCCCTGCGTGATGTGCTGCGAGCCACCACCGGTGTCGAACGAGAACGACGACTGGCCGGTCTCCGGCGGACTGGTCAGCCCGTAAGGTCCCTTCCCGTGTGTCTTCGCCGCTTCCTGTGTCTTGTCATTGACATTGGTTGAGGCACAGAGAAGAATTCTGAACCGCCTCACAGTTCAGTCGAAACTCGAATCTCTCAGGACACGCCAACAGGTATGACAACGATGGCCTCCCTGTCTAACCCAGTGCCCGCTGGTCAGCCGATGGCTGATTTCTCAGTCGCGCACGACGGGGGGGGGGGGGGATTTATCGGACGCTTTGCGTCGCACGTGAGATTGACCGCAGAGAGCAAGACTTTGTCCGACGTGGTGAGGCATTCTTTCATGTCTCCGGGGCGGGACATGAAGCCTCGGCCGCCATCGCGCGGCATATGACCGACAACGATTGGCTTCATCTGCACTACCGAGACAAAGCTTTACTGCTTGCACGCGGATTGCCCATTCGTGAGTTCTTTCTGAGCTTATTCTGCAAGGCCGGTTCGAGTTCCGCCGGACGGCAGATGAGTGCCCATCTCAGCGATCCCGCCCGCCACGTATTGAGTCTGGTTGGGCCGGTGGGGAATAACGCACTGCAAGCCGTGGGGGTCGCAGCGGCCATCAGGGATCAACCGGGCGAGCCGATTGTCGTCTGTTCGGTGGGTGACGGCACGACTCAGCAGGGAGAGTTCCTCGAAGCTGTGGCCGAAGCCGTTCGCGACGCACTGCCCGTCTTGTTTGTGGTCCACGACAATCAGTTCGCCATTTCTGTCCGTACGCCTGGGCGAACATTCTTCTCGCTTCCGGACGGCCCGGGACGGGAACTCTTCGGTCTACCGCTGCATTTTGTCGATGGGGCCGATCCCCTGTTGGTGGATGACCTCTGTTCACGATTGATTCCAGATATACGTCAGAGCCGTCGACCCGGCATCCTAGTGTTACGGATGGCTCGTCTTGCCGACCACTCGAACGCTGATGATCAGGAGCGGTATCGCGACCCAAACGAGATCTCTCGCGACCTGGAATTGAAAGATCCCATCACCCGTCTGGAACAGTATCTGACCTCGAAGAATGTCTCATCGATGGAGTTGGATCGGATTCGCCAATCGGCGATCTCGGAAGTCGCAGTCGCAGCCGAGGAGGCGTTCCACAGCCCCGATCCAGTGCCCACGTTGACCGCATCGGCACCGCTTCCGACGGACTATCTCGAACGCCGTGAGCAGCGGGGCACAGACTCATTGCCTCGACTGAACATGCGAGAAGCGTTGAATGCGACGCTGCATGAACGACTGCTCGCCGATCCGCGAATCGTTCTCTTGGGTGAGGACATTGAAGATCCGAAGGGCGATGTCTTCGGGGTCACGCGCGGGCTGAGTACCGAATTTCCGGAACGAGTGCGGAACTCAGCCCTCTCGGAATCGACCATCGTCGGCACCTGCATCGGGCGAGCGTTGGCTGGACAACGCCCTGTGGCCTTCATTCAGTTTGCGGACTTCCTGCCACTCGCGTGGAACCAGATCGCTTCCGAACTGGGCAGTATGTACTGGCGATCGAACGGTGGTTGGCAGTGTCCGGTGATCGTGATTGTCACTTGCGGCGGCTACAAACCCGGGCTGGGGCCGTTTCACGCTCAGACAATGGAATCCCTCGCGGCACACACGCCCGGCATCGATGTGGTGATGCCATCGACAGCCGCAGACGCCGCCGGGCTGCTCAACGCGGCGTTCGAGTCCGGACGACCGACGCTGTTCTTCTATCCCAAGGCGTGCCTCAATCTGGCAGAAGAGGCCACGTCCTCAGATGTGGCCTCACAGTTCCTGCCGGTGGGTTCCGCTCGGGTGATCCGCACTGGGAGCGATGTCACTCTGGTCAGTTGGGGGACACCCTTGCAGCAGTGTCGGCAGGCGGCCACATTGCTGGGCAGTGAAGGGATCTATGTTGAATTGATCGACCTGCGATCACTCGCTCCCTGGGACGAAGCAGCCGTGCTGCGTTCGGCTCGAATCACGCGGCGACTGGTCGTCGTCCATGAGGATAACGTCACTTGCGGTTTCGGAGCCGAGGTCTTGGCTCGGATCGCCGAACGCAGCGACGTCCCCATCGTCATGCGCCGTGTCGCACGACCCGATGTCTACATTCCCTGCCACTTCGGTTCGCAGCTGGAAGTGTTACCGTCCTGTCGCGCGATCGTGACCACCATCGCGGATCTGCTCGGTCAAGAGGTGCGCTGGGTGGAACCGGACGAAATGTTGGCGGGACGCACGCCGCTGGTGGCGATCGGTTCTGGACCGGCTGACGAATCGGTCGTCGTTGTTTCCCTGAGCGTTCGGGAAGGGGACCATGTCGCGCTCGGTGACGTGGTGGCAGAACTCGAAGCCACAAAGTCGGTCTTCGAATTATCGGCTACCACGACCGGGATCGTCGAACGAGTGCTGGTCCAAGTGGGGGACACGATTCCGGTGGGGCAGGCACTGTGTACGATCCGTACCCCGGACGAGGCAGGCCCCTCTCGACCGCGACCCGTGACCAAAGAGATCGTCGGTCGACCAATCCTGCACAGTCGGGGCCCTCTGGATCACCGGAAAACCGTGGTCGGTGACGCATCCGCGAACTCATCTGTGTCGCCCACACCGTCGCCTACAACATCCGTCTATCTGTCTGGGATTTACGGAGTGACCGGAAGCCGTCAAGTCTCTAACGAAGAGCTGCTGGCACATCATCCCGGTCGGACAGCTGAGCAGGTTTTCACGCGAACGGGCATCGACTCACGCTGTTGGGCGGGCGAGGGAGAGAATGTTCTGACGCTGGCAGTCGCTGCGGTTCGCGGACTGCAACAGCAATCGCCCTTTGCGCTCGATGAACTGGATCTGGTCATCGCCTGCACAACCACTCCCCTGTCGATGACGCCATCACTGGCCTGCCGAGTCATTTCCGAATTGAGTCGCGGCAGTGATCCCCCGCGTGTGGCCGCCTACGACATCAACGCCGCGTGCTCCGGTTACCTGTATGCACTGCGGCAAGCCTGGGATTTCCTGCAACAACAACCGGACGGGCGAGTGTTGGTGATCACATCCGAAGTGCTGTCGCCGTTGGTCGACGTGACCGACTTCGATACGGCGTTCCTCTTCGGAGACGCGGCCACCGCCACACTCGTCGTCGGTCGGACTTCCCGGACCGACACACCTGATCACAACAACCATGATGCGAACCATCGGGGATCTCGCCCTCCCGATGCGGATACCAACTCGACACGCAGTCTCCACCTGCATCGTCCAATCCTGTCGGGCCGCCCCGAAGATGGCTCGTGCTTGTCCGTGCCGCTGACTGGCGACGGACACATCCGCATGAACGGCCCCGCCGTCTTCGAACAAGCCGTCCGCTCCATGACACAGAGTCTCAAGGATGCGTGCCGCGCGTCTGGCCTCTCTCCCTCCGACCTCCATGTCGTGATTCCCCATCAAGCGAATCAACGCATACTGGACGCGATCGCCCGCAGAAGCTCCGTGTCCGTCTACAGCCACTTGCGGCACATCGGCAATACCTCGTCTTCCAGTCTTCCGCTGGCCTTGCGGTCATATCTCAATCAACCAATCGCAGCCCTACGCATCGGCCTCTGCACGTTCGGAGGCGGATTCACCAGCGCAGCGGTCGTGGCTGACATCACTCAGAAGGAGCGAGTCCAATGACAGATGAGTCCGAAGTCTGGGAGTTGTTGGGAGGTTTTCAGGATGCATTGGTCAACGCCGACAAAGCCACCATTCAAAACAGTGGTACCGTTCCCATCGAGAATGCCGAAGACATCTGTCGACGCTTCCGGGAACTTGCGTTGCATATGAATGTATTACTCGGCGTTGATTCGCCCCTTCCGCAAAACCTTCGTTCTACGTTGGGGCGACGCATTCAAACTGTCATGTTGCCGTCACTGTGGCTCACGGGAACCGTCGAGCGAACGTATTCCAAGCCGCACGGGTACGCTGGTGATTTCCGGATGATCCAAGGTCTCTATGACAACATCCCGCGCGGCCACGGACGGCTTGGCCCATTGATCGATCGTTGCTACATGGATCAGCCAGCCTGCGTAGCGGTACAGAATCGTCGAGGTTTGCTGCGACGAGAGATTGAGCAGACCATTCGTGAACGTTCGCCGAACCGCCAGGTTCGTGTGACCACATTGGCTTGCGGACCCGCCCAAGAAATCTTCGATGTGTTCGAGCAACACCCGGAATCGAGTTGTCTCTGCGCCACGTTAATCGATCTCGACGATCAAGCCCTCGCTTTTGTACGCGACAAAGCTGTGTCAGTGGGGCGGCTCGATCAGTTGGTTCTGCACAAAGCCAATCTTCTGTATCTTGCGGCGGGGCGCAAACACTTGGAAATCCCGCCGCAAGACTTGATCTATTCCATCGGGCTGATTGACTACTTCCCAGACAAGTACGTCATCGCCTTGATGAATTACGCGCACGGTCTGCTGCGCCAGGGCGGACGGCTGATCCTCGGC
Source organism: Planctomycetota bacterium (assembly GCA_031431195.1). Lineage (GTDB taxonomy): Bacteria > Planctomycetota > Planctomycetia > Planctomycetales > Planctomycetaceae > TH-plancto1. Next base: position 9,241 of record JANPCU010000068.1, read on the forward strand.
AACTTTCATCCTCGTAATCCGTCAAAAGCACTGATGGAGTACGTCTTGGAATGGAAGCTCATTCATCGTACGGAAGACGATCTCAACCGGCTGTACGAACAAAGCCACTTCGCCTGCCCTGCAACACGCATCCAATTCGAGGAACAAGGGATCAACCTCTTCGCCGAGTGCGTAAAGCGATGAGTCACTCCACAAGCCAAAATCCTACGTTGCACGTTCGGAGGCGGATTCACCTCGGCAGCGGACATCTTCCGTTCCAGCTCGTCGCTCTCCAGCCGCTGGTTCGCGGTCTCGATCGCCATCCCCTCCAGCCGCTTGAGCTTGACCAGCGCCTTGCGGAACAGGGTCCGCTTGGCGCTCGGGAAAAAATCCACCAGTTCCTCCAGCAGCGCCGTCGTCGCCTGGTCCAGCACATCCCCGCCCAGCGCCCGACCGAAGTCCTCATCAGAGACGTTCTTCGCCTGCGCCTCCGGCTGAACCAGCGCAAACATGATGTCGCACAGCAGCACCGGGTCCGTCACCAGCCGTTCGAGGAGCTTGCCCTCAATGGCATCGAGCAGGTTGATGTCGAGCAGCGCCCGCACGCGGCGGATCGCATCGACGTTGATCGTGACGGTCCAGGTGCGACCGAGCATGTCATTGAACGTGTGCATGAAAGAAGTCTCAAGGAGGATGACAAACCGAACATGACCAACCGACTCGTCGATTACGCGGTCACCATCCACTCGGGTGGGTGATCGCTATACGTCGGCTTGGCGGTGACGCTGACCTTGATCGCTTCTTCGAGCGGTTCGGATCGACTGAAGTTCGTGATCGCCATCGCAGCGCGTAGCCCCTGCGACCCGGTTGTCGCGACTGCGCCATCGAGGACCGCGAACTCGACGCTGCCATTGGTCAGGAACGCGGTGCGGATGGCGGTGAAGTCGTCATCCGCCGTGTCCCAGACCATTTCGAATTCGAGGCTGCCGTCTTTGAGAGTGGCGATCGTGGCTCGCCAGCCGCCGTTCCCACGGGTAGTCACATCCGCCTCACCCGCTTCGAGACTGAGCGTCAGGTCTTTGACGTTCTTGACCTCGTTCCAGGTCGGAGAGGCATAGACCGACGTGTTGCGGTAGAGCCGGGCATCGAGACCGAGTTTCACAGACATGGGTGAGTCCAGAGATTCGAGACGAGACAGGAGAGAGGAGAGCCAGAGAAGAAGACGGCTCAGGTCATGAATGGCACTGCGTGGCCGTCCGCCACCATCCGGTCGTTCAGGTTCACATCACTGGCGATCAGCGTCGCCAGGTAGCGACCGTATTTCTCGGTCAAATCCTTCTGCGTCCGGACGATGATTCGACCCTCCGCAGGCGTCAGTCGTTGCAGCAGTTCCGACAAGTGCCCCTTCGCAGCCAGGCCGCGCGGGCGGTCGGGACCATGCACCTC
>JANPCU010000069.1:0-9569 GCA_031431195.1 Planctomycetota bacterium
TGGGGCTTCCGCTCCGAAGCGTGCCGAGGCTGCGCCTCCGCCCGCTTCTCCGCTCCAGCCCCCCAACGGGCCAATGGGCTCCGCCCAACCCCTACCACCCCACCTCTCATAGCACCTGGTAGAGAAAATGGGGTCAGGTCAAGGGACTTTCATTGGCAGCTGGGATATGGAGCATTTTCGGTGAGTCCGATCCACGTTCCGGCAGTCAAGCGGTATATCCATACTCAGGATGAGCATCACCGAACCGTTACGTTTCAGGATGAGTTTCGGCGTATTCTTGAGAAGTACGGTGTCCTATGGGATGAGAAGTATGTGTGGGACTGAAGGCTCGTGAGGGTGAGTGCTTGGCACGGTAGAACCCCTTCAGGGTTCGTTGGTCCGACTGTTACAAACCCAGGGTGCGCGACCTTCGGTCGCGACCCTGGGCTATCACCTGGAACCCCGTAGGGGTAGGGAGAGGTGGGTCACATCGGTGGGCCGTCAGACTGCTTCTCTGACTCGTCCTCCATCTGCCGAGCTTTCGACAGAGCGGACGCGAGGAGTCCGGCGGGGACGGACATGACCCCCAGTCCGATCAGCAAGATGAAAAACGTAAAGATGCGTCCTCCCACGGTCACCGGATACACGTCACCGTAGCCGACGGTGGTCAACGTGGTGACGGCCCACCACAACGAATGGAACACGGACGCAAACTGTTCCGGCTGGGCTTCGTTCTCGAAGTGATAGATGCCCACAGCCGAGATGTACAGCAGGATCAGCGTCACGCACAGAAAGAGAATCATCTCCTCTTTGGCAATCAGCAAGGCCACATGGAAGCGGCGAGTGGCGGAGCTGTAGCGGGCGAGCTTGAAGATGCGGAACAACCGCAGCAGACGCAGGGTGCGGATCGAACGCAGGTCGATTCCGGACGCGATGTAGAACGGCAGGATGGCTGCGATGTCCACGAGGCCGAAGAAGCTCATCACATAGGCTCGCCGGGGCGTCGACACGAAGACGCGCAGGGCATACTCCACGCTGAACACGACCACGCTGAAGACTTCAAAGCGCCTGAGCCAGGTCTGTGTCGAAGCGGAAAGATTCGGCAAGGTCTCGATCGAAAACGTGATCAGCGAAAGAATAATCAGTGCCTGGATGAACAAATCAAACGCCCGACCGGTCGGAGTGTCGCTCTGCTCGACCAGCTGCTTGAGCCTGGAGTCCATGTTGTTAGTTCGCAGTCCCAAGAACAAAGAACAGTTGCAGAGCCTCAGCCCAGTCAAGCACGACTCTACTGGCCAGAACCGGTTCAGACCACTGCCGGGCGATGACAATATCGCTCTCCCTCGCTGACGCTTCGGGTGGGTGAGGTCAGTGCTATGGCACGGGGGCTTGCATTCGCGGCTAAGAAGGACGGGCAAATGTGCCCGTCCTACGGCAGGTCGGCCGACTTCAGCGGCGGAGCGGGCACGGCCACACTCAGCGTCTTGAGGTATTGCCCGTTGTTCCCATTCCAAAAGTAGACATTCCCCGCCGCATCCCCGGCGGTCACGATATTGCTGTCGGGGGTGATCGCCACACAGTGCGGCCAGGACTTGATCTCGCCGAAGTTTCTCGCCAAGCCGCCGTTCGAGGCGTTGTGCATTCGCACCAGTTTGTCGCCGCAGCTGGTGATGATGTTGTCGGTCTCACCGATGTAGCGGATGGCGGTGACATGGCGGGGGAACTGCTCGATCGTGCGCTGCTGGTCGCCGGTGTCGGCCTCCCACACCTTGACGGTGTTGTCGGCCCCCGCTGTGGCGATGATCTGGCCGTCTCCCTTCCAGGCGACACCGAGGACGTAGTTCGTGTGTCCCTCGAACCGGCGGAGTTGCTGGCTGGTGGCGACATCGAATGTGCGGAGGTACTTGTCCGCACTGCCCGAGGCGATCCGCCGGGCATCCGGTGAGAACTGGGCCGAGTAGATCACATCATTGTGAGCCTGGGGCAGATACAGCACCCGCGAACCATCGGCGACCTTCACCACTTGCAGCTCTCCGCTGCGAGACGGCACGCCCCCGGCGATCAGCAGCAGCGACGAGTCGCGACTGAAGTCGACCGCTGTGACGCGATGCACGATGACCGTCGGCTGATCCGCCGAGCCGATCGTCCGCTCCAGCACCCAGCCGGGGTTGATCTCCCATACGCGCGAGGACTGGTCGTCGCTCGCCGAGACCAGTTGCGAGTCATTGAGGAACGCCACCGCTTTGAGCGGCCCGGTGTGCCCGGCAAAGGCCCCCATCGCAGCTCCGGTCAGCGCGTCCCAGGTGTGAACATTCGGGCAATCTCCCGCCGTTGCCAACAGAGTGCCGTCCGGGGAAAAGGCGATCGATCGCAGGGGGAGATCGAACGCGGTGGCCTCCGCATTGCTGGTCTCGACGAGCTTGGTCGCTTCCATCGCTGCGGCTTCGGCCTTGGTCGCGGTGTCCTTTCGAACGGGGACGAGGTCGGTGGCGACCTTGAGTTCGCGGGTGGCAATCGCCTGCTGTTGAGACAGGAGATTCTGGTTAGCCTCCGAGGTCTTGAGCGCGGCCAAGGCATCAATGTACGGCTTCTGGACCTCGTTCACTTTCTGCGCCGCCGTGTTGGCCACGGTGGCCATCTGCGTGGCGTTCTGCGTCGGGGGAGCGACAGCTGCGGTCAGTTGCTGCGAGGTGGTCGTGGCAGTCTCGACGGCCTTCTGGCATTCCACGACGAGAGCTTTGAGCTTCTCGCTCGTGGGGTCGGTAGCGGCGGTTTGTTGGATACGAGCCAGCTTGGCTTGGGCGGCAGCGACGACAGCGGTCCCGTCCTTGGCGGCTTTCTCGGCGGTCTCCTTGGCAGTCATTGCGACCTTCGCGATTGCGGAGGCATCGATGGCCGCCTTCTCTGTCGTCGTCTTGGTCGCGAGGGCGGTCTCTAGTACGGTCTTCTTCGCGGCCACATCGGTGTTGGCAGCGGTCAGCATGTCGGCGAGGGTCTTCTCGGCAGTGGTCTTCGTCGGGACATCCTTTTCGGCCTGATCGAGGAGTTGCTTCGCCACGTTGAGCCGGGCATTGGCGGCAGCGAGTTGTTGCGTCGCTCGCGTCTGGGCAGTCTTCTTGCGGACATCGCCGCGCATCTCGGCGATCTGTTGCCCGTTGATGTTCCACAGCCTGGAGGTGTGGGTATTGTCCGTGGCTGAGGCGAGCCGCTGTCCATCGGGACTGACGGCGATGGCGGTCACTGAGCCACCGTGATTGAACTGCTGCATGTCCTGGCCGGTCTCCAGATTCCAGCGGCGGATCACTCCATCGAGGCAGCCGGAGAAGACCTGCCGAGGAGTGCCCGGCATCGCGGCCAGCGAAGTGACCTCGCGCGAGTTGCCGGGGATCTGCCGCACGGCGGCGAGGCTCCACGACCAGACGCCGGTCGCGGAGGAGGTGAGCATTGTTGTCACGGGAGAGGGCGGCACCGGCGGAGCGTTCGGCACCGGAGCGGGTGGGGTCGGCGGCAACGCGCGAGCCAGTCCGAGCGTCGGCCCGGCCTGGTCCGTGAACCGTTGCAGCACCGCGCCAGTGGTGACATCGAAGACCATCACAGCGGGCTTCTCTCCCGAGGCACCCGCGACAAGTTGTGTATCGTCAGCGGCGAACGCCACTCGCGTGACTGGCCCGGGGAAGCCTTGTAGCGTCTGCACCCCGAAGGCACCTCCGTTGGGTTGCCAGAGACGCACCTGAGCATTCTCACCGGCGGTGGCGAGGATTTCTTCCTTGGCGGAGATCGCCAAGTCATGGATCACCGCTCCGTGGTTGGCGTTGAACGCCGCCTGCCCATTCTGAGTCGTATAGCCCCGGAACGTCCCATCGGCTCCGGCGGTGAACAGCGTCTGGCCGTTCGAGTGGAACAGCAGTGCCGTGACTGGCTGGGTGTTCCCTTCCAGATGCCGCAGGAACCGCAGCGGCTGGCGTCCGAGCTGGCCGTCCTGGTGCGTGGTCACCAGTGACAGGGCATCGGCGATGAACGTCGCGGTCGTCTGCGTCGGTGCGGTGAACGTCTCCTGCATCCGCCCGTTCATAAGGTTCCACACCGCTGTCTCACCAGTCGCGGCAACGGTGGCCAGTTGCAGATTGTCAGCGGTGAAGCTGAGAGCAGTGATGGGAGTCGTCCCCTTCAAGGTCTGCAACAGCCCGCCATTGTCGGTCTGCATGACCCGCGTTTGCGAGTCGTCGCCACCCAAGGCCATCCGCGAACCATCGGTGGAGATCGAGAACGAGGTGATCCCAGCTGCAACGGGGAAGGCCCGCGCTTGCGCCCCATCAGCGGCGTTCCAGAACCGCACGTTGCGGTCGACGCAGACGGAGTACGGCTGGCCGTTCCAATAACCGCAAGCGAGGACCGCTCCGCCATGCCCGGCAAACTCCTTGACCGCCATGCCATCCGCCGGGTTGAACAGTTTGAGTGTGTTGTCGGCGCCTCCCGCGAGAATCACCGTGCCATCGCCATTCGTCCCCACCGCCGTGATCGCCGCCGGGAGGGCTTCGATCTGGGCGAGGTCGGGCTTGGCCGGGTTCCGCAGATCCCACAGCCGCACCGATTTGTCATCGCCGCCGGACACCAGTTTGTTGCCATCGGTCGAGAACGCCACCGAGCGAATCGCAGCGGTGTGCCCGCTGCACGTGTGCGTGATCTGTCCGTTCTCCAAGTTGACGATGAGGATCACATGCTGGCCGCCTTTCACTCCGATAAGAGCCAGCTCCTTACGAGTCGGACTGAGGACCGCGCTGGTCAGCGGGGCCTCGCTGACGGCGAGCGGGGCCAAGAACGGAGTCGTGGGGGGTAGTGTGGGCTTGAGGTTCCACAGCGAGATCAAACCGTCCTCGGCCCCGGTCGCGGCCTGCGTTCCATCGGCACTGACGGCGAGTGACCGCAACCCGACGATCCCGCCCTTCCACTCGGCAAGGAGTTGACGCTCGGGCAAGCTCCACTGGCGGATCGACCCATCGACAGCGGTCGTGAACAGCGAGGTGCCCTTCGCAGGGGCATCGGGGGTCGCCTCCGGCAGATTGGCGGGACGATGGAACGCCAGATGCGTCACCCCGCGTTCGACCGGCCATGTCGTGATCTCGGCCCCGATCGGTTGGCCCGCTGGGGCGACCAGAGACACGACACGCACAGTTCCCGCGGTATCGACCATCGCCATCAGCTTCCCGTCGCGACTCGTCACCGACCTTGCGAGGTTCGGCAGCGAGGTCGCCAGCTTTTCCGGCACGGCACTCGCCAGATTCCAGACCCGCACCATGTTGTCCGCCCCGCCCGAGACCAACAGCTGAGGCGGCACCGGGACCTGCTCTGTCGGGGCGTCGCGCATCACGATCTCCACCGCGTTGACAGCTGCGGGGGCCTCAAACTTCGCGACCGGTGTGCCGTCGGCGACCTTCCATTGCCGAATCGTTTGGTCAAGCGAACCGGACACCAGTTGGGTGCTGCCGAGCGTGAACCGCAGTGAGGTCACGATGCCAGTGTGGCCCGTCAGCGTTGGGCCGGGCTTGCCATCGAGGGTATTCCACAAGCGGATCGTGTTCGTCGCTCCGGTCGTAGCGATCCACTGGCGATCAGGACTAATCGCCAGAGCAGTGACTGGTCCACCGGCTGCGAGGTTGAACTTCTGGACATCGCGCGGCCGCCGCCAGAGCTTGACCTCGCGGAACGAACCCGTGGCCAACAGATCCCCGTCGACGTTGAACGTCAACGACTGCACGAGGTCGCGATGCGCGATCGCGTCCTCGGGATTCGCAGGCACGCCCGGCTTGGCGGGCTGAGCGAGGGCGGGGTCGCCGAGCGTCGTCACCAGTTGGCCGGTCGGCACATGGAACAGCAGAATGCGGTTCGCCCGGTTGCAGGCGACGTACTGACCATCGGCGGTGATCGCGATCCCCTGCACCGCTTGAATCCCCTTGGGGATCGCTTGCCACGCCTTGGGAGAAAGGGAATCAATCGCGCCGATCCCCTGGGCTCCCTGATCGATCCACAGTTTGAGCAGCCCGAGTTCCTGTGAGGTGAGATCCTTCGCCGCCACATCGTTTCCGACTGGCGGCATGACCGCTTCGATCTGATGCGCTGCCGCCTTGACGATTAGGCTCTCCGCCCCGCGCCCGGCGATCGCTGCGGGTCCGTTGTCGCCCCCCTTGAGAATCCCTTGCGGCGACTCGAGCACGAGGTCCCCCTGCTTCTCACTCGCCGAGTGGCAGGCGAGACAACTCCGCTGCAGCATCGGAAAAATCTCCTTCTCAAAGGAGACTGGCTCCGCTCGCTGGATCGGAGCAATGGCGATTGGAGCGGCGCTGGCCGTGGCGGCCAGTGCTAGCACGCAGCACATGAATAGACGGTCGATCTGCATCAGAACGCTCTCCCAGTAGGATGGGCAATCCTGCCCGTCCCATTCGACTCGCAACGATTGTGAGTCACTCATCCACATGAAACTTCAACCTCCTAATCTGTGAAAATCTGTGAAATCTGTGGACAACATCCCATCCGATGCTGAAAAGTTGGGGTCCGCAGATTTCACAGATTTTCACAGATTAGGGACGGGCAGGATTGCCCATCCTACGGTCGTCGATTTCTCCGAAATCGATGGTTAGGCGTTGTCATTCGTGGGCGATTCGAACTGGCGGAAACTACTCCACCGATTTCGGAGAAATCGGCGACGAGTAGCTGTGAGTCCTCTCCGGCCCATGTCACCCGTCCTGGTTGTTGTGAGTCCATCGGGGACGGGCCAGTGGGCCCATCCTACTTCTCCACCTTGACCTCGACGACGGTGATCTTCAGCGGTCGTTCCATCGTCAAAGCGGCTCCGTTGAAGTTCATGTTCAGCCTCACCGTACACAGGTGTTCCCCGACGGTGGCGTTCGGCTGGGCATTGACCTCGAACTTGAAGTCGGTCTGGTTGTCCGGGATGTTGACGTTCTGCACGCCCAGCCCGTTGACGCCACCGGCGAGCTGGTGCTGGATGTTGATCGCCCCGGTGAACCCGTACTGCCGCGAGACCTTGATCGGAACTTCGAGCTTCTCGCCTTGTTTGACCGAAACCGCATCGGCCAGGGCGTCGACCTTGAAGGGGAACTCGACGACCTTGATCGTCAGCGAGTTCGACGGCACGTTGATATTGCGCCCCTGCGGGTTGGCCTCGTTCTGCTTCTGCTGAGCGTACTGGTCGGCCAGTTGCTTCTCCTGCTGGGCCTTCTGCTGGAACTGTTGGGCCATGACCAACTCCATGTCCGCCTTGACCTTGGCCTCATCGGCCAGGGTCTTCTTCTGGGTCGACTCTTCCTGCTTCTTGAGGGTTTCGGCAGCTGCGGTTTGAGCGTCCTTGAGCTTCTTGGTCGCGTCATCGATGGCCGTCTTGGCCTGAGTCACTTGAGTCTGGAGAGCCTCATCGGTCGGGGCTGCTGCCGATTGATCCGTCTTCTGCTTGAGGGCGACCTCAGCGGCCTTGAGCGCCGCATCGGTCGTCGTCACGAGTTGTTCGGCGGTCGTCTTGGCGGTCGTGACTTGAGTCAGCTCATTCGTGGCGGCGGTCTGTTCGGTCTGCTTGGTCTGGACCGTTTGCGTGGCGGTTTGAGTTTTGGCCTGCGACTCAGTCAATATCTTGGCAATCCGTTCCTGTCGCAGCTTGGCCTTCTCGGCCTCTTCGGGGTTACGCTTGTACTGCACCCCTTGGTTGAATCCGGCGAGGTACATCGTATAAGTGCCGGGCGGGGTGTTGGCCAGGAACTTGACCTCGAATTCCCCCTTCGCATTGCCGCCGATGCCGACTTGGGGGATCTGCGAGTTGGGTGGGAAGTCCGTCGGGAACCCCTGCAAACCGCCGCCCGATCCGTCGGTCTTGCGCAGGGTGTACGGCACCTTGATCGTGCCGCCGCGCGAGGTCTCCGGCACCTGTCCATCGCCGATCGTCACCATCTCGAGTGCCGTCTCTGTCGCGGAGACGCTGACCTGAATACGGCTGACGAGGCGGGCGGGAACGCCGCCAATCACGGAGTTCGGCTGGACGAATTGGAACGGCACGAGGGCGGCGCCGCAGCGGGCTTGCCGCGTGACCTCGGCCCCGTTGATCGTCGACTTGCCAGAGACCTGCAAGGTTCCGACTCCGGCAGCGGCTCCATCGGTGGCGGAGAGAATCAGCGTGCCGAGGTTGTTCGCCGCACCGATCATGATCGGGTCAGCTGTCACTCCACCGGGGAGGCCCGCTGCGGTGACGGCGATGTCACCGTTAAACCCATCGCGACGGAAGGCGATGACGCGGACAGCCTCTCGGCCCCCCTTGCGGAGCATCAATCCGCTTGCTGGTTCGGCGGGGACCGCGACGAGTCGGAAGTCCGGAGCAGGCTGGCGAATCGCCAACCGGTAGACCAATCGCGGGTCGCTGCGGACCGCGCTCGCCCCGTCCCGCAGCATCAGGCGGTACACCCCGTCCTCGGGCACGGTCAGTAGCGTCTGCGGATCGCCGGTGCGTTCGTCGAACTCATGCCGAGCAGTGCGATTGCCGAAGTTCTGCTCCACGACATCGTCGACGGTGGCGACATCCGTGATGACCGGTTCGCCCTTCTCGTTCGTCAAGACCCGCTGCAGGACAAGAGCAGGGTCAGTCGGCAAACCCAAGCGATGCGAGGTGACATCGATGGCCCAGACCTCCCCTTTCTTGGCGTCGAATGTGAACCAATCGACATCCCGCTGCGGGTAGAACTGGCCCATCACTTCGCACGGGAGAGTCAGCTTCTGCGGCGTGGCGGGCTTGTTGTTGTCCCCCGTGTCGAGCACGAGCGGAGCTGTGGCCGCTGACAGCATGACCGGATTCGAGATCATGTTGCCACTGGTCACGCGGTACTCGATTCCATCGATGCCGCCTTGCTGTGGGTCGAGACGGGTCGTGAACTGCAGCTTGTCGGCGATGTCACCGGGGACGGCGATGCGGACCTTGAGCATGTCGAGCGGTCGCCCTTCGAGGGTCAGCCCGCTGGCCTGCCCGCCCGGCAAGTTGCGACCGTAGACCGTGTACTCCTCATTCGACCCCGGCAAGCCGGCGGGCGGGAAGACAAAGTCGAGGTGCGGCAGCAGCCCGATGGCAACGCGATAGTGATACCCCGGTCCCTGCTGGTACTGGGAGTCATGCACCTTCAAGAAGTACAGCCCATTCCCCGGCAGCGTCACATCGAGCAGCGGATCTCCGGAATGCAGTGCGCGATTCTCGGCCAGGATGGTGCCGTTCTCATGAAAGAGCGTCAGCACAAGGTCGGCTCGCGAGTCGATCCGCCGGGCGTACCCCTCTGCGAGAATCCGCTGGCCCCCCTGACCGGTGAACCGATACCAGTCGACATCTGGCCCCGCGGTGAGTTGGCCGTTGACCGTGGTGGGGAGGGCCAGCACTTCGACCGCCGGGTTGACCTTGACCTTCAGCTTGGTCTCAGGCTGGGCGGGGTCGGGCTTTTCGATCTCGGTCCAGTCCGGGAGCAGATTGCCTCCGTTCGGTTCAGTTTCGACGACCTCGGGAAATGAGCCGATGACGAACGTGCGCGGATTCGACAAGCCGTACTTGC
>JANPCU010000070.1:0-29002 GCA_031431195.1 Planctomycetota bacterium
GGAAGCCGCCGCAGGCGGAACTGACCCGCCCGTTACAACCGGTGTCGTCGTCATCTTCAGAGCCTTTCCAGGACCCGCTTCGCGGGCCAATCAGGGATAGACTCTCATACCACATGGATCAGAAAACGGGGAGCAGGCCAGGGATCGGCACGGAGAGCATCTTGCGAGGGTATGAGCTCGCTGTGATCAACGGAAGAGGGACGACATGTCGTGATCCCTATGTTGGCGGTAAGCAAGAACGCGAGTTGGCGGCCCAATTTCGGGCTTACTCAGAGGAATATCGAGTCCGCTTTACTCGCATTTCTGCGATTTGGGATCGATTGTCTGGCTACTACGAGCGATTGGCGGTCAGGGGGAACGAAGACGCTGAGAGAATGAAGCTCGGTCGCTGAACGTCTCACTGCTGATTCTCAATTTCGCCCTCCGGCGGGTTCATCTACACCTGCCGCCAATCCGCCAGCACCAACCCCGGTATCCAACTGAAGTGAGCCGTGTTGCCGGTCACCAGCGCGCGGCCACTTTCCATCGCGGTGGCGGCGATGATCAGGTCTGCATCACTCGATGGATGACCGCCATTCTGGGCGTCGGCCCACAGCTGGGCGGCTCGCATGAGGATCGGGAGTTCCACGTCGAGGGTGTCACTGGTGCCAGCCACCGTTAAGAAATCGGACAGCTGCCGCCTCGCACCACGGGCGGTGAGTCCTTTGACGACCTCATACATCGTCATCGTCGAGAACGCCAGACGCCCGAACGCGGCGAGGTATTGCTTGGCTCTCGCCACAACCACGGGGTTCTTCCGCTTCAAGACTTCCGACAGGATATCCGTATCCAGAAGTGCCATGTTCATAGTTCGGGCACAGCTCGGGTCAGGTTCGCGCGAGTGTTGATGACCGCATCGATTTCGTCGATCTCTGCGTCACTCAACCCGTCATAGATGTGCATCCAGGAATCAATGGTCTGGGGCGGACGAGCATCGGTGGTCGATGCAGGGATCGGCATCTCCAGCACATGCACAATGACTCGCTCATGCTCGCGAAGCGCGTGCCCCACGAGCAGTTCCGCAGCGGAACGCTCTTGCATCTTCATCTGGCCGACATCTCGGGTGATCGTTTCCATGTGGGCATACTACCACGGTTGGCGGCGTCTAGCGATGGGTTTTTCGTGTTTGAAGCGGCTGCGGGGCATGTAGACCGGATACTGCGCCATGCTCGTGTGGCATGGTGAAGAAGGCGATCGGCCAGCGGGGGCGGGACGGGTGGGAGCCTCGACCGGTGCTGGGGGAGCGGTCGCTCTTGGGGCCTTGCACCGGTATCGGCGACCGGTGCGGCGGGCTGATCGCCCGATTTGGGCCAGATATTCGCATCACAAAGGTGCCCACAGTGGTGCCGTGAGGTGCCCACTATGGTGCCATTCTGCTTTCCGCTAGATGTCACAATTTGCATCAATTTGCATCGAACGGGCACCAAATCGGGCACCTTTGGGCCGCCAAAAATCAAACGGAAACCCCAACCGTGTTGGGGTTTCCGTCGTGAGAGCCAGTGTTTTACCTAGCAGGATGAAGCGGAGAGGCAGGGATTCGAACCCTGGGTACCCTCACGGGTACTCCGGTTTTCAAGACCGGTGGGGGAATGACGTAAACCACGAACCAATCGATCATGGCTCATACGGTGTTCCGGGGAGGTCTGTCCAGATCTGTGGAAATGACCTAGAAACCAGCGATCTGGCACGGCTGGGAGCTGTGTGAACAGTCATTGAGGCGGGTTCGAGGGGCCACGGATGGACCTGACGCTGTTGCCGTTGATCGATGATCAGAAGTGTTTTGAAACGGTGCGTCGCCTGCGTTGGCCGGGGGGCGTGGCTTGTCCGCATTGCGAGTCGGCGGCGGTGACCAAGCGCGGCATGGACGAGACTCAGACGTGTCGGCAGCGATACCATTGCGGGGGTTGTCGCCGCGACTTCGACGACCTGACGGGCACTGTGTTTGCGGGCCATCATCAGCCGCTGCGAGTCTGGTTGTTGTGCCTGTACTTCAGGGGGCTGAACTTGTCGAATCGGCAGATCGCTCGGGAGCTGAGTCTGGACGAGGACAGTACACACGACATGGCCAGCCAACTGAGAAACGGGATCGTGGCGCGGCAGCCAGCGGTGGTTCTGTCGGACAAGGTCGAATGCGATGAAGTCGACGTGGTGGCCGGACATAAAGGGCATCCCGAGGCCGTAAAAAAAAAGGGCGACCACCCCGCAGGCGGCGCTTGAAAGGAGCCCCCGGTCGAGGCACGTTGGCCAAGGAGAAGCCACCCATCTTCGGGATGATTCAACGCGGGGGACAGGTCGTGATGCGGATGCTGGAGAACGTGAAGCAAGTCACCATCGGCCCTCTCATCAAAGCCACCATCGCCCCCGACACCACGGTCTATACCGACGAGTACGATATCTACAGCCGCCTGCCCGAATGGGGCTACGCACACCTGACCGTCAACCACGGTCGCGGCGAGTACGCCCGCGATGAAGACGGCGACGGCTTCCACGAAGTTCACGTCAACACGATGGAAGGCTGCTGGTCGCTCTTGCGCTCCTGGCTGCGACCGCACCGGGGCATCTCGCAGGAGAAACTGCCGCTGTACATCGCCCTGTTCGAGTTCGTTCACAACGCGAGAAAGCGAGGAAAAGCCCTACTGGAATCGCTCATCGTGACCCTCCTCACACCACCTCCCCGGAACGCCGTATGAGCCTCGAAAGATACGCGACCGCCGATATTCGAGGTGCCCTCAGTGGTGCCGAGGACTCCCTCTCGAATCTGTATGAATTCGCATTGCAAAATCAGTTTCCGCCTGACCGCAGTCTCGCTCATAATGAGCGATGTCGTCTGCACGACCCGCCTGGGCGGCCTACTCAAATCCTACTCCCGCCGCGCCGCTTGAACGCTGCGTGGCTGGTTGAGTCGCATTCTTTGCTGAGCAAACCAATTGCTCGATCGATCCTGGTCCGCGCGGATCGTGGTTCCGATGGCTCGGAACCGATTGTGGTCGACCAATTCGATCGTTTGACAGCCGATCTTCAACCACTTTGGAGTATGGAAACCATTTCGGCGCCGATGACCAAAGACCAGATTTCCGCCTCACCGAACTCGTGCAAGGTTTTTGTACCGCTCGCATCAACGATCAACCTTCCCCGCCACCTTCACTGCTCGTTCCTTCAGCAACTCTGTAGCGGCGTGGTAGGCCGTCGAGACGCCGGGCTGGGGGATCAGTCCGCCGCCGAGGATCAGGGCGGCCAACGTCAGCACGGCGATCCGCTCGCGGCCTCCGATCTTCAATGAGACCGACGAGGGATAACGCGTGCCGGTGAACAATAAGAAGTAGGCCCGCATGATCGCGATGCCATTGAACGTCGCGGCGATCACCAACAGAGGCCCGACATGCGGGAAGGCTTCGACTGCCCCGTCGATCAGCATCTCGGTGCCGATGAACCCGATCGTCCCGGGAAAGCCGACGCAGCCCATGCCCGTCAGCAAGAAGCAGATCGCCAGAGCGGGGGCGTGTTCGTAGAGTCCCTGGTACTTGGTCAGTTGCAGTCGACCTCGGCGGGCTTCAAGGGCCCGGAGCGTGAGGCCGAAGCCTCCTAATGAGAGACCGGCGGAGAGCCACACGCACAAGGCTCCGGTCAGTCCGATCGGGGTGGCCACCTCCAGCCCGACGAGTACCATTGCCGAGTGGCTGATGACGAGGCAACTGAAGAACCGGCGGACATCCTTCTGCACCATCGCCATCGCCCCAGAGTAGACAGCTGTGACCAGGGCCATCAGTCCGAGGAGTCGCAGGGCCGAGTCGGGTGCGATCGGCACCACCAGTCGCAAGGCGGCGTAGGCTCCGGCCAGTGGGGTCGCCATCAACAGCGCCGACCCGAAGGTCGCGTTCTCGAACAGTTCGTTGAGCCAGGTCTGAAACGGAAACACGCCACAGCGGATCGAGATCGCGATCAGCAACGGGAGCATGGCCCACAATGACTCCGTCGGGGAGCCCGGCGCTCCGACCAGCATCCACCCCACCGCCATCAACAGCGACGAAACCGACATCGCCAGAGCATACAGGCGGGTCGGCTTGCCTCGGCTGACCAGCTCAAAGTAGGGCGGCACCGCGCTGGCCGCCAGCATCAGAATGATGACCCACGGATCGACCGCACTGAACAGGGCCAGCGCCAGCGACTCACTGAGCAGCATCATTGAAAACGAAAACCGCGGCACCTTCGTCCGCAACGTCGCCAAGGCAGTCAGCAGGTACAACAGCGCCGTGAGCGGGATCAGCGGCGCGCTGAGTTCGTCGATTACGAACAGCTCCCGCCCGATCAGCCGGGTCATCAGGTGCCAGTGGTCTTCGGCCTGATGAATGTGCAGCGAGTAGAAGTCGGCTGACTCTCCCGTCGAGGCCAGAAACGCCAGCCCCGCAAACGCTAGACAATGCCAGCGGGCCACAATCGGATCGCGAAGGCGAGCGACCCAACCGGCCCCCAGTAGCGGGAGCAGGATGGCCAGTTCGATCCACGGATAGTGTAGTTCGTCGTGCATGAGAGCGTTGAGCGTTGAGAGTTGAGCGAAAGCGAAAAACCGTTTAGCCGCGACGCGAAGTCTTCGAAGCGGAGCGTCGCCCCGCTAACCACCGTTGTCCTTCGAGTCCGCCAATGTTCCGTTGACTCGTTGAGCAATCCGCCGATCGAGACTGTCGCACCAGTTCAGCGAAGACACCAGCGGGTCCACGATGTACCTCTGAAGCACGGCGTCCAAGTTCCCACGATGCAGCGCGATGCGGTAGAGACGAACCCGCCAAGCCTCCGGCAGCCGGGATTGCCAACGAGGCGGCACGATACTCAATCGCCCCCCGATCGCGTTCTCCAACACGCGGTAGTCATGCAGCAGCGTGGGGGCGCGCACGAACTGCAACGTCCGCGCACAGCCGTGACCCAGGATATGAATCAGCGGGATGTAGAGCAGTTCGGGTGTGTGCCACAGCTTTCCCAGCCAGGCGAACAAACCGATCTCGGCGACGATGAACCCGACCTGCGTCAGAGAGGCAAACGACAGCGCCGACTTGATGTCGGTCTGCACGCGCCCGGTGAACGCAGCGAAAATCGCGGTCGAGAGTCCGAGGGCCACGACCACGGCACACAGCGGCGGTGAGAGAGCCAGTATGGGGCTGACTCGCAGCAGCAGGTAGGCTCCCAAGTGGACGGAGAGCGCTCCATAGAAAACCGCACTGGAGGGGGTCGGCCCCTCCATCGCACGCGGCAACCAACCCGAGAACGGAATCAAAGCCGACTTCCCGGCCACGGCCAGCAACAGCAGCAGCCCGACCGTAAAAGCCTGAGCAGCGGGCAGCGTGGCGACCCCCTCGGGCCAGTCCCCAGTCCCCAGCAGTGCGTCGAAGTCCCCCTCGCCCGACAGATGATGCAACAGCAATGCCGCCATCAACAAACCGGCATCCGACAGCCGATACACACACCACACCCGCAACCCATTGCGGCATGGATTCGGTCGCTCCTGAAAGAACGCCACGAGGAGTGTCGAGGAGAGCCCCACGAGTTCCCAACCAGTAAACAGCGTCTCAATCGTCCCCGCCAGAGAGGTGACGACCATCCCCGACACGAAGATCGCATACAGCATAAAGAACCGATTGAACCCCGCCTCACGGTGCATGTACTTTTCGGCAAACGACCCAATCGTGCCGCACAGAATGAACGTCAGGATCACGAACGGGACCGACAGCCGGTCGAACTCGAACTTGAACGAGAAGTGATACACCGCATGTTCCGCATGCTGTTCCGTCGCCAGTAGCGCTGCCTCGCCATGCACATGCAGCACCACCCAGTGCCCCAGTTCAATCGGCACCCGGCGTTCATTCGTACTCAGCATCAAGACCAGGATCGCGATCGACGCTAACAGCCCCGTGACCATCGCGGTCTGCACGACCCGACCGATCCACCGCTCGGAGAGCGGTCGGTCGATGATCGACGCAATGCCCAGGACCGCGACCAGCAGAGCCGGAGCAGCGACGACGATCAGACCGAGGAGGGTGAGGAGGGGCATGGTGGGGAGGGATCGTTGAGGGTTGAGGGTTGAGCGAAAGCGAAACCCGTTTAGCCGCGACGCGAAGGCTTTGCGCAGCGGAGCGTTGATCTCGCCCGTGTCACTTGTCGCCGGTCACCTGAGCAAACTCCATGTGCTCGCGCCAGCCTTGAAACCAGTTCACCGAACGCGGGGTCTGTGACAATTCCTTCACGCTCGCCCGGTAGGGCACGTACTCCCCGTCCTGGTACAGGCTGATCTCGGAGGTCTCGGGGTGCAGCAGGGCGAGTTGGACCCAGCCGTTCTTGAGGATCTGGCCCACGCTATTGTTGCGCTGCATGATCTTGGCAATCGCGTCGGGTGTCGACTCGATCACGAACAGGCAGCGGACCGGTTCGTGGATCTCGACTCCCTGCCAGGGCAGACCCGAACGCAGATCGCTGGCGGCCCCGTCCATGACTCCCAGCAACGAGGTGATGTTGTGCGGCAGCTTGGTCCCCGCCCCCCAGCCCGAGGGGTCGATGTAGGAGAAGAAGTATTGCAGGTTGATCCCCGAGCAGACGATCACCACCGCTCCGAGGATGCGGCCCAGGATCGTACTCTCGGCATCATCCAGTGTCGGGTCGTACGAGACGAGGAACGACCGGCGGTCGAGGTACAGTCCCCGCGTGCGGCCGCGCCGTCCGACCACGCACATGGCGTTCGAGGCGTTGCCGAACTCGGGCCGCGTCTGGGATAGATCCTCGGACCGGTTCTCAACGTGCCAATGCGCATCGGTCGGCGAAATGTCGAGCGGTGCCGAGTAGAACCGGCGACAGCGTTCCTGAGCATTCAGGCGACTGGCCTCTTCCAGTGAGTCGCGTGCCGAGTCCATGTCCTTGATGTGCGTGCGGGGCAACTGATCGAGATCGAAGTAGGTAAACGTGTCGGTGGCGGTGTTGTGGAGTCCGCCGACGAAGAATGTGTCCTCGGGGATGGCGATCCCGCGCCCCGCGAGAATCCGGCGGACACGAGGGTCATTGAGCATGGCTGCCAAGGCCCGCGCATTGGCTCCCCCAGCACTCCCGGAGCAGGCCCCGCAGTCGTAGCACGACTTGTGTGGGTTGTTCATGCAGAACGACCCATGCCCAAAGAAGAACACCAGCCGCGCGAACCCGGAGCGCAGGCCGGTCTCGCTCAGAATCTTCTCGCCCACATCGGCCATCTCGGTCAGTGTGTAGCCAATGGCATCTCCCTCGGGACCGGGCTGTTCGGTGAGGCGTTCAATCCGCAGCTTGGTGACCGGAGGCGGAGCAACCACGCTGCCGATCGCACGACGCAGCCGCGAGGTCGCCACCGGAAACAGCACTCGGGCAACGAGTGGTATCGAAGCAAAGACCCCCAAGGTCGCCGTCATCAGCGCCCCACCGGCCATGCTTCGTGATCGCACGTGAATCTGATGCGTGGCGGTGGCTAGATGCTTGCGGGCTGTGGCTCGACGGCGATCTGACTCACAGAGGCTGTATACGACCTCTTCAATGATGTAGTTCTTGGGCCGCACCACGATCGGGCATAGGGCTTGGAAGTGGGCATCGGAGACCCCCTTGTAGTACATGGCGACGCCGTAGAAGCCTGCGGCCGCGAATGTCTCGGCTGCGGGACAGACCTCTTCGAGGTGTCGGCGGAATGATTCTTCGCGGGTGTCGATGCAGTAGACCGATTGGAACTGCGGGGAGACCACGCGCTCGGCCTGTTTGCCCTTGGTGTGGATGGCGATGGCGTCGAGAGCCTGGACGCGAAATCGCCGCTCGAAGGCCAGATGGAACAGCCGGCGACGCTGCAAGGCGTCAAACCCTTCGATCTCATGGATCAGACCGGCCCAGCCTTCGGCTGGCAGCGTGGAGAGGGTCGGAGCTGTCCAGCCCCGGAGTTGGGCGAGTTGGAAGACCTCGAAGGCCCGTTCTTCGCGGGTGGTCGTGGGGACAGCGGGGATGCGGTTCCGCAGGGTCTCCCGCAGTGCCGCGAGCGTGCCCATCTCGGGCCACTCGCCACGCACAATCGACCCCAGTGCCACGCGGAGCAGCACCAGCCGCACCGCCATGTACTGCAACAGCGTCCCCTTCGGCATCGGGTGCCCGATGCGGTCGCCGCGATCTTCCGCCTGCCAGATGATCCCGGCCCAGCCGCGTAGTTCCAGCAACTCGCGCGTCAGGTACTCCGGGGCTTCCGTCTCCGAGATGCCCAGTTGCTTCAAGGAGTCGGCGATGATCTCGGCGGGCTTCAACGCAATGACCTTCTGGATCTCGCCGGGCAAGTCGCGCAGCCAGCACTCGACGGGAGCTGTGGTGCCGTAGAGCTGGGCGAATGTGTCCCAGAACCCGGCCTCGCGATTCGGCAGTTCCCAGGTGGCCAGTCCCTGGTCGACGAATCCGGCGCTGAACGGAATGAGGATCTGATGGATGAGAGGATCACAGTCCTCGCCGGTGGTGGAGAGTACGAAGTCGCGATGGCGGATCGCCTTCAGCGGCGACGCCGGGATCGGGAGGGACTGCACCCCGTGCCGACAGACCGCCCATAGCGACTCCAGGGCGAACGTCGTCCAGCGGGACGGGGGCCACTGGTCGATGTCGCGGTCTTCGAGGTCAGTGAGTACACGGTTCCACGGGCTTCTGGTTTCACGCCGGACATCGCGCATGGCCCACACCCGGGTCTGTTCGGTGGCTCGCTCGGCAGCCTCGGGAGTGACTTCGGTGCGGAACTTCGAGAGGGCGTCCGTCTCAGCCACGAACCAATCCAGCTCGGCAGCCGGGGCCAGTCGCACCGGATGCAAGAGCATCGCCATTCGCAGGTCGAAGGCCGTGCCCGTCGGTCCAATCGGTATCTGGACTCGCTCCCCCAAGTCCGCTCGCAGCGTCTCAGTCAAGTCCTCGGGCCGGATGCGTCCCCGGGCCATCTTCTCCCGATAACGATCTTCGGACAGATACGTCTCGCAACCAAACAGCTCGCGCCCGACCTGCAACCCCTCCTCAAACGGAAGGTCTTCCAAGGCTTGCAGAGAATTCAGAAAGACAAACGCAGTGATCGGCCCCTGGGCCGGGAGTAACTGGGCCGCCTTGATGAGGTGCTGCTCGATCCAATCGGACTGTGCCACAACGAACTCCCTGTTCTCGAATCAGTGATTCAGGAGACTGTGGAGCAATCGCGGTGCCAACTGGATCGCCAGTAGCAGAATTCATAAAAATTTCGCTGAATGCGGGATCGAAGTCTGTTGATCAGCAGAGTGCTCACGAACTCGGCTACTGACGGGGTTAGAACTGGTGGTTTCGGGGTCAGGCTGGTCGTCATCCGACAATGTCCGCAAAGTGGAGTTAGTGAGAGGCCCTGGCGATAGACTCGTTGTGGGACAACACTCCCGAGGAGTCGAAGAACTCCACCTCGCACAGAGACTCCGTCCAACCCAAGGAGACGAACCCTCCGTTGGTTGCCGCAAAATGAGAATGAGGCCCATAGCTGGTGTTCCGTGATTTGCCGCCCGCACCCGAGACAACACACAGGAATTGATCATCCGGGTGTTGAATGCTCTGCAAATCATGATCATGTCCGCACAGGTAAAGACTGGCGTGTTGGCGGTCCAGGATGGGCTTGATTGAATCAGTCATGAATGAGGTCTCACCATACTTTCCGTAGGATCGAATGGGGTGGTGTCCGACACAGACTTTCCACTCAGCGCTAGATTTGGACATTTCGGCATCCAGCCAATCGGCCTGCTGCTCCAGTTCACCGGGCACCCCATTGGCCATCGAATCCGTGTCGAGGACAAAGAAATCGACCGTCACTGCCCCGGAGGTCCGACTGAATCGGTGATACGCAGCCGGAAGTCTCCAGCGAGAACTCTTCTCGCTGTATGCGATTTCGGCCTGGACGGGCACCTGATGGTCATGATTCCCTAAGCACACATACCACGGAATCTGTAACTCTGTCGAACGGTAGGTCTTCTCAAACACGGTTTGCCAGCGAGGATCATCCACGGAAGCGATTCCGTGCGGATAGAAGTTGTCGCCCGTGGTCATGATAAACTGAGGGTGTTCCTGTTTCGCCTGGAGAGCCATCGACTGGGCCACTCGCCGTTGTAAGTCGTGTCCTGACCCCCAGTCGCCAATCACGAAGCATCGAATCGGGGTGTCGTGGGGCGTGTGTGCGAGTCGTGGACTGGGGTTGGCAGGAGCGGATTGCACCGTATGACCGATGTACCGGTCAAAGAAGTTCGCTCTCCGAACCTCATTTCCAAACTGCGAAAAGAGAGCAAACAGCAAGACCCACCAGCCAGCCCCTTGCATCTCCTTCCAATAGCCATGACCTATCGGACCATCGCTCGGGCGCGTCTTAAATCCAGTGAGCCGAGGAATCCACCGAGGAACCCGATCACAATAGTCCTGATAGACGGCTCCATGAAGATGCTTCAACCATCGCTCTTCTGCGGGGACCACCCCCCAGAGATACAGCAGCACCGGCGACACAACAGCCAAGGCCAAGGGAATGCTGTTCAGAAAAACAACGAACCCGAGGACGATCAAGAACGTGCCGTGATACAACGGGTTGCGGCACAATGAGTACGGTCCCACATCTACGATTTGACGGTTTTTGTAACCACTCAGGCAGGCCGCTGCCCAAAGCCGCAAACCGATCCCAGCGAACAGAAAGCCACACGACACCAGTGCCAAATCCGTTTCAGAAGTCTTGATTGTCCAAAGATCTGGCGGGGACAGCAACCGATGCATGATTGCGGGCAAGACGCAGGCCGTTGTCAAAACCAATCGCCAGCGATAGGCCCAAGTTTGCTTCACCGGCAGAGTCGCAGGATGTTCTTCAGAGTCTTGCTCAAGAGGGGGCACATCGTGCGCCATGCTCTCGTCTCCAGTCGTGAGGGGAATCGTGCCTGGCCAACTTCTGGGGAGCTGGCCGCCACAGACTCAACGGTTCATCTCTGAAGCCATTGGGATTGAGATATGTGTCACTTCGACACTTAAGAAGCATTCCCAATGCCAACCGGCCTCAATCTGGGAAACCGGGATTCCACTCCACTCCCGGTCACTGCAACGGGTAGTATGCGATCGTCACGGCGTAATCTGGTCGTTTAGGAGTCAGGCTGGTCGTCTTCCGACCAGATCGAGCGGGAGATTTCGATGTTCAAGCTGCGGATTTTGTTACGGAGGCTGCCGCGCGTGATGCCCAAGATGCGGGCGGTCTGGACTTGGTTTCCGGCGGTGTGTCGCATGACCCGGAGCAGTAGTTCCTTCTCCATGAGTTCGAGGCCCTCGGCGTACAGGTTTTCGCTGCCACTGGCGATCCGCTGGGACACGAACGCATCCCAGTCGGTAAGCGTGGAACTGGTTTCTGGCGGCGCGGCTCCCACCGAGGTCACACCGCTGCGAACCGCATCCGGCAGATAATCCGGCAGCAGCACCGACCCATTGGCCTGCAACAGAGACTG
Organism: Planctomycetota bacterium; assembly: GCA_031431195.1. Lineage (GTDB taxonomy): Bacteria > Planctomycetota > Planctomycetia > Planctomycetales > Planctomycetaceae > TH-plancto1. The sequence goes on from JANPCU010000070.1 coordinate 11,529, forward strand.
TTTGAGCACGCTCTGCAGTTCGCGGATATTCCCTGGCCAAGGGTAGGCGTCCAGCAGGGCCAGCGCACTCTCATCAATCTGCGGATCGTGTTGTCCCAATTCCGCTCCCAGACGCCTCCGGAAATATTCAATCAGCAGGCGGAGATCGCCAGCCCGCTCCCGCAGCGGCGGCAGGTGGATCGAGTACACGTTCAGGCGGAAGTACAGATCCTTGCGAAACCGCCCGTCTTCCGACATCGCTTCCAGGTTGGCATTCGTGGCGGAGATCAGCCTCACATCGGTCTGGACCGTGGTCGACCCGCCGACCCGCTCAAACTTCTGCTCCTGAATCAGTCGCAAGATTTTGGCCTGCGTCAGCGGGCTCATCTCCCCGACCTCGTCCAGGAAGATCGTCCCGCCGTGGCACTGCTCGAACCGCCCGATGTGCTTGCGATCGGCCCCGGTAAAGGCCCCCTTCTCGTGCCCGAACAGCTCACTCTCCAGCAGGTTATCCGAGATGGCGGCACAGTTGATCGCCATGAACGGCTTATCGGCCCGCTTGGAGTGCTGGTACAAGGCCCGGGCCACCAGCTCCTTGCCAGTCCCGCTCTCCCCCCGGATCAGTACGGTGACATCCTGCTTGGCGACCCGCCCGATCGCCTTGTACACCTCCTGCATCGCCGGACAGCGCCCGATCAGGGCATCGCCGGATTCCGGCAGCGGATCAATTTCCGGCAAGGCGGCTGGCTCTCGCATCAGCCGACTGGCGCGGATCGCCCGGTCGATCACGGCCCGCAGTTCCGCGAGGTCGAGCGGCTTGAGCAGGTACTCAAACGCTCCTTCGCTGATGGCCTTGATGGCCAAGTCGGTCGTCCCGTGTCCGGTGATCAGAATCACCGGCACGCGAGCATCCAGTGTCCGCAGTCGATGATACGTTTCCAGGCCGGTTGCATCCGGCAGATGCACATCCAGCACCACCACATCCGGGGCCACCTCGCGGAAGCGAAGGATCGCCTCGGCGGCGTTGGCCGCCTGCGAGACCTGCACATCCGTGTCGCGGTAGGCCCGCGCGAAGGCGTGCTGAATCGAAGGTTCATCGTCGATCACAAGAAGACGCGGGCACATGATGAATGGAGTGTAACACGCAGAGTCAAGGAGTGTTGATGGTGTCAGGACTCGATGCAAATGCAATGCCTTTCGCGTGATACTGCACAGCATTTGAATGAACATCGAGGACGACGCGATCCCACAAGCAGAGAGATCCTGATGCTGATCCCGGTAAGAACTAAGGATTAGTTCAAGGATGCCATGCTGCGAAATTAGGTTCTTCCGGCTGTGCAAGTCATGTCGAATGTAACGATTCAGCTGCAGATATTCTCTGCAGGAAGTGACTCAGGTGGATTCACATCAGGGAATCTCATGAAACGGACAGCATTTGCAGCACTCTCCGTGTTGGCCAGCGTTCTGTTGGGCAAAATCTCTCCGCTCTCTGCTCAGGCGATCCAGACTCCATTCGAGGACTCCCAAACTCAAATCGCCCCGATCACCAACGATCTCGACATCCGACTCAAGGCAATGGAACAGGAGATCGAACTCCTGAAATCTCGCCCGATACCGGAGATCAAGCCAGCGGCCACTCCCGATCCGCTCGGCATGACCGGCAAGTGGAACAACGGCATCGAGTTCGTCAGCAATAACAAGGCGTTCAAGATCCACGTTGGTGGGCGAACCCAGATCGACGCCGTCTTCTGGAACAACGACGCCTCGTTCAACAACACCGGCGGGATCACCGACCAGGACGCCGTGAACTTTCGGCGTGGTCGCCTGCGAGTCGATGGCACGATGTACGAGATCATCGATTTCGCGGCCGAATACGACTTTGTCAATCAGTTCAATGTGGTGGCGGGATCTCCGGTCCTCGAAAACAACTTCGCCGCCGTTCCGGCGGTCACGGACCTGTGGGTGAACTTCAAAGAAGTCCCGATGATCGGCAACCTGAAGGTGGGGAACTTCAAAGATCCCATCGGAATGGAGCACCTGACCAGCAGCCGCTACCTGGAATTCATGGAACGCTCCCCGATTCAGGATCTCTTCACCGGCCCGTTCAACAACGGATTTTCGCCGGGGATCATGGCCACGGACACCTGGGGCGAGGAGAACGGCACCTGGGCGACCGGCTTCTTCAAGAACAATACCAACATCTTCAGCAACGGCATGGGAGACGGCGAGTACAACTGGACCAGCCGTGTCACCTGCACGCCGATCTACGAAGACGAAGGCGAGTATTTGGTCCACCTCGGCGTCTCCGGCAGCATCCGCGAGCCGAACAACAACTTCGATCCGGCGCGCGAGTCTCTCCGCTATCGGTCCCGACCGTCCCTGCGGAACGGGGCTCCCAGCGGCCTGAATCCCAACTTCGTCGACACCGGAAACTTCTTCACCACGCAGCAGGACATGCTCGGACTGGAACTGGCGGGGAACTATGGGTCATTCTCGTTCCAGTCGGAACTCATGAACTCGTGGACACAGAACACGGTCCCTACGGTCGGTCCACTCACGGGCGTCAACGTCGGCACGGGTTACGTGAGTACCTGGTATGTCGAGGGGCTGTACTTCCTGACCGGGGAACACCGCGAGTACGAGCGGAAACAGGGAGTGTTCGGTCGCGTGAAACCCCACGACAACTTTCACTGGAATAACGGCATCGGAGCCTGGCAAGTCGGTGCCCGTTACACCCGCACCGATCTGCGCGACATCGGCATCGACGGTGGTCAGTTGCAGGACGTGACGCTGGGTCTCAACTGGTTCCTCAACCCGAATATGAAGCTCCAAACGAATTATGTCTGGGCCTATGGGAACGCTCCAACGATCGGACCAGCTCGTGGCCTGGATGGAGTTGCCCACGGGTTCGGAACACGGTTGGCGATCGATTTCTAATTTGGAGAGGATCACGGCGACTGCCGATTGGGGCTGCGATCAGCTCGCAGGCAGTGTCACTCGCATTTTGGCTCCGCGCCCCTCGCCAGTCACCACTTCCACTCGCCCTGCATGGGCTTCGATGATCCGTCGCGTAATCACCAGCCCCAGCCCCAGGCCGGTTTCCTTATTCGTGGCAAACGGCTGGAACAGCCGCTCCTGCATGTCGGGCGAAATCCCCGGCCCCGTGTCGGCCACGGTCATCTCCGCCAAGTCGCCGCGCCGACCGGTCGTGAACGTCAGACGGCCCCCTTGCGGCATCGCGTCGAGGGCATTCAGCGCCAGGTTCAAGACCACTTGTTGCATCTGATTCACATCCGCCGAAATCGGCACACCTGTCACCGGAGACACCAACTGCATCTCGACCCGCTGGCGTTCGGCCCGGACCCGAACCAGCCCCATCACGTTCTGGACCACTGTTTCCAACTCCACTTGCTGCCGCTCCGGGTTTGGCGGCCGAGCGTAATCCAGAAAGCTCTGCAAGGAGCGTTCCATTCGCAAAACTTCGCTGACAATGACCTTCAAGTCTTCAGGGGCCATCCCGCCCGGACTGCGGCTTTCCAACTCCGCCTGCACGAGCAACTTGATCGAGGTCAGCGGGTTCCGCACCTCATGAGCCACCCCAGCCGCCAACTGCCCGAGAGCCGCCAGCTGTTCCGCCCGGAGGACTTCACGGTCTCGCTGCTGGAGCATAGCCACGAACCGCTCAATGCGAGCGCTGAGCGAATCCATCTCGTCATGCAGGGCGACGACGTTGCCATCCCCGGTGAGCACAATCTCCGAGGCCGTTGGGTCGAGCTTGCCGGCAGCGTCCCGCACCTGGACTTGCAGACGGTGAATTGAACGCGACACTCCTTGGGAAATCCCGAAACCGAAGACCAGCCCCGCGATCCCCCCTAGCCCGCCGACACAGATCAGTCCCCAAGTGGTCCGTCGCAGAAGTTGGGAATGCTGGTCGGCGGATTGCTGAAGCCGTAGCGAACAGGCCACCTCCAAATCGTGGCTGGGACGGACCAACTCCCGCTCCATCACCTCGACCAGCTTCGAAACGACGCCATCATCAATCGACTCCTCCCCGGCGGGCAGGGCGTCCCAGACCCCCAAATGCTGATGAAAGGCCACATCAATGCGAGCCAATTGCTCGCGGTCGGGGGGAGCGGAGAGTCGGCCTTCCGCGTCGAGTAATAAACTGTCGGCCCGCTCGTGAATCGCCGAAACCTTCCGCACGCGGTCCTTGACCAGAGCAATCAGCTCGATGAAGCACTCTTCCAACTCGGCCACCGAGCGATGTTGCTCGACATCGGTGCGCAAATCGGCTGCGGCGTCCCGCTGTTCACGGACCAACCCAAATGCGGCAAAGCCGCTGAGGACCGCCAGTGCCAGACTGAGGGCCACCAACGGCCAAATCAGATGAAACCGCTTCATCCCGCTCCCCAAGTCGATCATGTGCTTGTCTTCCCCCTTGTACCCGAAGCGCCTGATCGTCGGGAAGCCAGCGTGGCTGGCCAAGCGTCACTGACGGCGACGAAAACCCTCATGAATGCTCCCGAAATCAGTGATTAACCTTGTGGATATGCAAATACCAAGCCTCGGCACGCGGCTTGCATTTCAGCAGCCCAGACTGACCTCCCCAGGGGATTTCCCCCGACGACGCACTCGACGGGTCGGCAGTCCCAGGAGCTTTGACGATGAGTGAGTCGACCACCAGCCCGACGCCCCACACCGAAACGCCCACGCTATCCCACGGCAAGGCACTCGGCCAGGACATTTTCTCGGGATTTCTCGTGTTTCTGATCGCACTTCCACTCTGCCTGGGGATCTCTCTGGCCAGTGGCTGTCCGGCGGTGGCTGGAGTGTTGACGGCGATCGTCGGTTCTCTCGTGTGTGCCCTCATCAGTAACTCGGAGTTGACGATCAAAGGGCCAGCCGCCGGACTGATCGTGATCGTGCTGGGGGCCGTGACCGAATTCAAATCGCTGGGATTCAGCGACCACGAAGCCTACCGCATGATGCTGGCGGTGGGAGTCGCTGCAGGGGTGATTCAGATCCTGTTTGGGCTGCTGAAGACCGGAATTCTCGGCGAGTTCTTCCCGAGTTCGGCGGTCCACGGGCTGCTGGCGGCCATTGGAGTCATCATCATTTCCAAACAGATTCATGTGGCGATGGGAGTCATGGATATCAAGGGGAGTCCGCTGCACTTGCTGGCCGAGATCCCCCGCTCCATCACACGCATGAACCCGCAAATCGCCCTGATCGGCGGTGTCAGTCTGCTGATTCTGTTTGGCCTGCCGTTGATTAAGAATCGCTGGGTTCGCCGCATTCCGGCCCAGATGGTGGTCATCGTGGTCGCGATCGCGATGGGATCGTGGATGCAGTTGTCGCACGACAACACCTACACGTGGGCTGGCCACAGCTATGCCGTGGGTGAGAAGTTCCTGGTGAGTGTTCCGGCCAGCCTCATCAGCGCTCTGACCAGTCCCAACTTCCACGCTCTGGAACTCCCGGCGGCCTGGAAGTGGATCGCTATGTTCGCCCTCATCGGCAGCCTGGAATCTCTGCTGAGCGCGAAGGCGATCGACTCGCTCGATCCCCAGAAACGCAAGACGAACATGAACAAGGACTTGCTCGCCATTGGGGTGGCCAACACGATTGCCGCCAGCCTCGGCGGACTGCCGATGATCTCGGAAATCGTCCGCAGCAAGGCCAACATCGACAACGGAGCCCGCACCCGTATCGCCGGTGTCACCCACGGACTGTGCCTGCTGGCCTTCGTGGCTCTGCTCCCCGCTTTGATTCACCAGATCCCGCTGGCCGCTCTGGCCGCGATGCTGGTCTATACCGGCTTCCGGCTGGCCTCTCCGAAGGAGTTCGCCCATGCCGCCCAGATCGGTCGTGAACAACTGGTGATCTTCGTGGCCACGCTGGTCGGCGTATTGGCCACGGATCTGCTGATCGGGATCGCCATCGGCATCGCGGTGGAATTCGCCTTCCACATCTACCACGGTGTGTCACTCCGGTCTCTGTTCCGGGGCTCGTTCGATGTGGAACAGTTGCCCCAAGGCCCCTGTGTGATTCGCACCCAGGATCCGGCGATCTTCAGTAACTGGATTGCCCTGCGGAGCCAGATCATGCACTACGGAATCGCCCAGCGGAACCATGTCATCGTCGATCTGTCGCAGTCCCATGTCGTCGACCACAGCGTGATGGAGAAGCTGCACTCGCTCCAGAGTGACTTCGTGAGCGAAGGGCTGACGCTGGAGATTCGGGGTCTGCACGCCCATCAGCCGGTGTCAGAGCACTGGCTCTCGACGCGGCGTCTGGTCCTTCCCAAGCTCGTGCGGCTGACCGTGCTGGTCGACCTGGCTCAGGAACAGCGGGTGCTGAAGCAGTACCAAGAGTTAGGCGGCAACGAAGCCCGCAGCATCCTGTGTTCGGTCGCGACATTCACCGCCGATGCGCCGTCCAGCACTCGCCGGGTCCAACGCATCCAGATCGAGATGCTGACCTCCGAGAGAATCAGCCGCTTGATGCTCAACTATCTGTCGCAGGAGATTCTGCCGGGAACGGGTTCGCCCGCCACGGTCGAGCGAGTTCATGGACTGGCCATCAAGTCGGCCAAGAAACAATCCCAGCCTCTCATCGCCCATTCCGCATAGGCCCATCCGAGAACCGCAGCAAACTTCCGAAGTCTCCCAAGACTTCGGAAGTTTTCGTTTGGGGGGACTGAACAAACATCCGGGGGCTGGTCGCCGGGAAGCCAGTGTGGTCGACGCACGACCACCCTGCCACGTACAGGGAGACTGAATGCATCAACCACGGCTGAGCTTTTTCGGCTCGCTGAGGATTCGCCACCGAGAGCGACGGCACGACTTCGAGTTAGGTATAAGAATTGCCATACTCATTTCCGAGAATCGTCGTGCCCACTTCTCTCGGAGAATCCTATGAGTACCCCTCAGCCAACAGTTGCTGGAACGGGAGGCACCATCCAACAGGATGTCCTCGCGTCGGTCGTCGTGTTTCTGGTCGCGTTGCCCCTGTGTATGGGGATCGCGATCGCCTCGGGCGTCCCGGTGAGTGCGGGACTCATCACCGGGATCGTCGGCGGCATCGTGGTCGGAGCCCTCGCCGGTTGTCCGCTGCAAGTCAGCGGCCCGGCAGCTGGGCTGACGGTCATCGTCTACCAAGCCGTGCAGACGTTCGGTCTCGACATGCTGGGGATCATCGTCCTAATGGCCGGGATCCTCCAGATTCTGGCGGGGCTGTTGAAGGTCGGCACTTGGTTCCGTGCGGTCTCCCCGGCTGTGGTGCGCGGGATGCTGGCCGGGATCGGCGTCCTGATTCTGGCCAGTCAGTTCCATGTCATGTTTGACAAGGCCCCGCAAAGTAGCGGCATCAAGAACCTGATCGCGATTCCCAGTACGGTGATGCAGAGCCTCGGTGCTGCTGGCTTTCCAGATTCTGCCGAGCGCGGTTCCCAGAAGGAGCAGATCGCCGACATGCGCAAGCTCCAGCGCCAGCAGCAGACGCTCAAGGTCCACGTCCTCGACCGCATGACAGCTGCCAAGGACGCTCCGGTTGACTTGGCCTCGTTCGCCACCGAGCAGTCGAAGATCATCACCGAATTGCAGGCCACCTCGGACTCGCTGGCCAAAGCCTACCAGGCCGACCACCCTCGCGTACTGAGCCTCAAGGCGATGGTCGACGGGACGATCTCCACCGCTCGCGAGTCGGAACGTGTCCTCAAATCCAGTGACAAAGAACATGCCGCCACAGCCCTCAAGGCGACCAATGACCGCTTCGACACCCTGTTCGGTGGCGTGAAGAACAACTTCCTCGCCGCCATCATTGGCATTGTGACCGTCCTGACGCTGGTCCTCTGGAAGTCCTTCGCGCCCAAGAAGCTCCAGTTGGTTCCGCCCGGGCTGGTGGCTGTCTTGGTCGGTACAGGGTTGGCCGTGTTCCTGGTGATGCCGATCCTGTACGTCGATGTCCCGGTCTCGATGGTCGACGAGATTCACTTCCCGAAGTGGTCGATGCTGGAGTCGGCTCCGTGGGGGGCCTTGTTCCCTGCAGCATTACTCATGGCGGTTGTGGCCAGTGCCGAAACGCTGCTGTGTTGTACTGCCGTCGATCAGATGCAAAACGGCCCGCGCACCCAGTACGACAAGGAACTCGTGGCTCAGGGACTGGGCAACTTCCTGTGTGGCTTGTACGGGGCGCTCCCCATGACCGGGGTCATCGTCCGCAGCACCGCCAACATTCAAGCGGGAGGCAAGACGCGGTTGTCGGCCATCCTCCACGGAGTCTGGCTCCTGGTCTTCGTGGTTGGCCTGTCGTGGCTCCTCAAGATGATTCCGACTGCGTGTCTCGCCGCCATCCTGGTCTACACCGGCTTTAAGCTGGTCGACATCAAGACAATCAAGAACCTGCGATCGTTCGGCTGGAGTGAAGTCGGCATCTACGCCGCCACCGTCTCGGTCATCGTCTGCAAGGATCTGTTGTCCGGCGTCATGGTCGGCTTCGGTCTGGCGATTGCCAAGCTGCTCTACACGTTCTCGCACCTGGAGACGAAGCTGCAAATGTCACCCGACGGCAAGTCGGCGGTGCTGAACCTGTACGGCGCGGCGACGTTCGTGCGGCTGCCGCAGTTCGCCAAGGCGATCGAGTCGATCCCACGCGGCACGGACCTGCACGTCAACCTTGAGGGCTTGGACTACATCGACCACGCCTGCCTGGACCTGATGCTGTCCTGGACCAAGCAGCACGAGGCGACCGGCGGGGACGTGACGGTCGACTGGCACTCGCTGCACCTGATGGTGCGACAGACGCCGGAACTGGCCTCTCGCTGAGCGAGCGGGGCGGCGTCAGCCCCTGGACTCTTGGGCTATCGTCTCCCCACAGAAGCCGAGTGGGAATACTCCGCTCGCGCCGGGTGACAGTGGCGGTCGCTTTGGACCGCCAGTGTCTTTGACTGTAGTCTGCCATGAACCGTCCATTCCGACGTTGGGGCGTGCCAACACTGGCGAGTCATAGCCCTCGCCGGGTGCCACCGAACGGACCTCCCGAATGGCCGTGTTCTCTCAGTCCCCAACTACCGCTGGGGACTGCCTCTCCCCAAAGCTCTGCCTCGCCCGAGTGCCAAGCATTTCAGCCAATTTCAAACGCTGCCCTTCATGAGATCCGCCTTCACGTACACGATCTGGTGTTCCCGGTGCCAGTCGCTGGGGAAGAAGTTCTTCACGCGGTTGGCTTCGAACAGGACGGGGCTGTGGATGAACTTCGCTTGTTCGGGGCGGGTGTAGTACCAGAACGAGTTGGAGTTCCAGTAGCTGACGTGGGTGGGGTCTTGGAAGGCACCTCTTCCGTCTGTGCTGGGGGCCAGCCGCCCGGAGTGAGGCAGCGGTGGGCTTCTTGCATGGAGTGGAGGGGGTTGTTGAGGTGTTCGAGGGCGTCGTGGGCGCGGATGAGGCCGATTTCGTTGTCTTCGAAGGGCCAGCGGTGGTTGAGGTCAGCTGTGATGTCGGCCCCTTGGAGATCGACGGATTCGTAGCCGGGGGCGAGGTGGAGGCCGCCGCAGAGGTCGATCTTGCGGAGGGAGTTGAGGTCGCACCAGCGCTCGACGAGCGGGTAGATGTATTGGTCGTGGATGTTCAGCGTCTCGGACTGGATGAAGGCGTTTTGATCGCCTCGGCAGGTGTTGGTCGGGTGGACGTGGTAGATATAGAGGCAGCGTTCGATGTGCTTCACGCGGCCGTGGATGTATGTCCGGCAGAGCAGATCGTGATCATCGAGAACGGCTCGCGCGGGATCGTGGCCTCCGATCTGGTGGTAGAACGCAGAACGCCATGCTCGGACGTGGTTGGGAGCGAACCAGATCTTCGAGAACGACCAGGGGGACGGTTCGAAGGCGACGCATTCGAACTGAGGCTGGCCATCCCAGGTAAACGGGCGATAGCGCCAGCCGAACTGCTCGTCGTATTTCCAGGGTTTGCCGTCGCAGATCTCGCAGCTGTTGGAGTAGGCGAAGTCGACGCGCGGGTCGGAGAACGCAGCGGCGAGTTCAGTGAGGCAGTCGGGGGTGAGTTCGTCATCGTGATCGACCTCGACCAGAACCTCGCCTCGGCAGGCTTGGCAGGCGAACCGCTTGAGTTCGCCGATGTTCTGGGTCTGGCCGGTGTAGGGGACGATGCGGGCCTGCGGGAGGTCGACATGGATCTCGCCCGCGTCACCGTTGGGGACGATGACCCATTCGAAGTCGGTGTGCGTTTGGCGAGCGATCGAGCGAGCCAGCCGGGTAAGGAATTCTGGGTTGTGTGTCGGCGTGAAGAGGGCCGCTTGAGTCTTTTCATCGCTGCTTGTGATTGACCTTCCCGGAATCAGGTGATGTCGGCACCTCTTCAGCTGGCATGGCTGGCAGCTTCCACAAAGACACTGATTCCGAGGAAGTGTTCAGTATCGCCGCGAGCGTACCACACGGCGACAGCGCCACCAACGGCTCATCCTTGGCACTCACGGCATTCTCGAATCTGCATTCCTCGGTGCCGGTAGCCGTGTCATAAGTCACCAGCGCACCCCCAGACTCAACACAGGCCAGGCGACGCCAGTCTTTAGACATCGTGGAACATCTCATGCCTACCCCGTATCGGCGTCTCGCAACCGTCTTCCCGGAGGCTGTATCCCAGACAGCGATCTCAACCGGAGTCGCTTCATCGCCAGCGAGCGACATCATCCATTCTGGATTCGAGTGGTGCGAAATCCGGAGCACTGGGCTATCGTGAATATCGCAGACTGCTACGGAATCGTCTTTCTTGGTGAAATTCCAGACACGCGACTCGTATCCAGACGCAAAACAAATCTTGGACTCATCGCCGTTGAAGGCCACCGAATGAACTCCCTTCCCGAGTTCATAGACCGATGAAATCTCCCCCGTGGACTCAACAACGCAGACCCGCCCTGACCGTCGATCGCCAACAACAACTTTTTTCCCAGTCGGTGCCCATGCGATGCAACCCCCATCCCCTTCACCGCCAGCCCCGATCTCCAACTCCGCGGTTCGCTTTCCAGATTCCAGATCAACAAAGCTCAACCTGTCGTAGAGCATATATGCCAGTTTCGTTCCCGTCGGTGCTTGCGAGAGAGTGATACGTGGTCCGCTTTCCGAGGCAAACATCGATTGAACAGAGACTCTTTTTCCGTTGTGTACTTCCCAGACGTAAACGTCACCTGAAGTTCCGCGAGAAGCGAAGAACACGTACTTCCCATCGTTCGAAAACCACACTGCTGCCACATTGACGTTATCCGCACCTGAGAGGTCAAACACTTTTCCAGGAGTGGAACGTGTATAGAACTTGGGTACCACATTTGTGCATTGCGGCAAAGACTCAGCCGTAATCGATGGATCATTTCGAACAGTTCGCTCCGGTGAGTTTTCTTTTGGCAGCTCATGTTTGTTCGTCGCCAGAATTTCACCGAGAGTCACTACTCTTGACTTTGTTTTGACTTCCTTGGGATCGATTGGGCGTTGCAATGCAACAACGGCAGCTGGAATCCGCGATTCCCCGACCATTGCACGCACTTTCCAATTGCGTAGAGAATCAAATCCATCAAACTCTCTTCGGGTTCTAGGGAGTCGATTCCTTCCTTCCGGAGTGACGGTTTCGAACTGTGTTAACAGAGGTATGCTGGTCATTGGTTCAATCCGATCAAAGAAAAACACATGGGTCTTCTGTGGTCCATCATCAGTAGAAGTCTGATCGTCTATCACAAGTATTACTCCGTCAAGTACCTGACCGCTCATGTTTGACACGACTACACACATCTCATTTGACTTGATCGCCTCATTTTGACCGAAAGGCACAACCGGTCGTGCCTCATCGGCAACACGTACCGTCAATACGGCATCGATAATTGGAGCTTGAGAATAGACCGCGTTGAAAGGTGACTGGACGATCTTCCACCATTCTGACTGTCTGTGTTGTAGTGCAGCGTCAAAAGCTAGCATTCTTGCGACGGTCACGTCGTTTCCTGCAGCCGCGGCATAGTCTCCAAGATCTGGGTCGAGAACAGAACTGATACCCTTTGCTGGAGCGATTCTAAACCAAGTGTCTGCTGGGCCAGTCCCCAGCGTATTGTCCAGAAACTCTTTCGCTTGAACATGAACACTTGACAGATCCTTCGGTAGCGTTATTGATGGCGACTCAGCCAGTTGATTGCGAAGACTATCAAGCGAGGTGCAATCCAACATACCCACAAGACCAAAACCCACTATGAAGTCAACGCTCGCGTTTCGAGCACAAATGCGTGACAACTGCTGTAATTCCGCAATCTCCAGCAAATCACGGTGAGAAGGTGTATTGGGGATCTGAATGTCTTTGAGTTCTCCTGTCGCTTTCCGTAGAGTCGAAGGAGATAATGACTCCTCAGTGCTTGGTACTCTTGTCATCTCTGGTGTATCAGACTCTTGACTTCCAGAGCCCGATCGCTCTGACCACATGGACATCGCCAATCCGAACAGCAGTCCGAGTACAGCGATGCCTGAGACTGCGTATATGACGACCCGGCTCTTGAGAGGTGAGTTGCCATTGGGAGGATCAGTCTGAATTGACGTTACCGGACCGAGATTCGTCGTGTTCGAGACTGCTACAAGAGGCGACGTTGTTTGTACTGGACCGGATGACTTTGCGGGGCCAAGGACAAGTGGAGCCTTGCATTTGGGGCAGGGGCGCTGAAGTCCTCGGCCCCAGAGGCGATTTGGAATACGCACCGAAGCCTGACACGCCCCACAGACAATCAGCTGATCGTTCGGTGAATCTGACATTCTCAATCTGCCTCGGTGCTGGAACGGGGTGGACACTCGTCCTGAAAGTCGCCTTTTCGGGTTGCTCCTTCAAACGTAACGGTGAATTGTCCTTCGCAGATCACAAGAGAGCGATATCTTTTCGAACAAAGCTAACTGGGTCCGTGGGGTTGGCCCATACCCGGAGATATCCTGCACTTTACCCGCAGCTTGCCGTCGTCTGGGTCGTTGGCATCGTCGACTTTCTCCAGCCCGCAGCCGGGATCGGCAGCTGTCCCGCTTTGGAAGGGACCAATGTCCCAGTGCAGGCTGAATGTGTTCCAGGTGACGGAGACGAAGTCGCCCGCTTGCACGGCGGCGTAGGGGCTGAAGGCAGGGACGGTCACTTCGCGGAAGTCGATCCCGGCACCGACATTGACCCGCACCTGGCCGCTGGCCTCCATTGGAATGTCGTCCACGACATCGCCGTGGAAGTACCAGCCGCCGACCACGCCGTACCAGTGTTTCGCCTCGTGCGAGTAATAGACATCGATCTTGTCCCCGGCATCGACGGTGGCCGTCTTGCCGAAGGCCACGCCTCGGAACCCCTGATCGCCGTACAGATCGACTTGCTTGTCGGTGCGTGCCCAGGCGTCGTCTTCGTATTTGAGGAGCCAGGCTTGGGCGGGCTCCGTGTCTCCTTGCTTGAGAGTGTCGATCATCTCGGCCTTGCGGATAACCGGCTGGGCATCGCCGAGGCGGACCACTGCCCACTTGTCGGCTCCAGTGCCGGGTTCCTTCCATAGGATCGTGGCCGACCCGCTGCCTCCGGATTTGAGGAAGCCGGTCTCTTCGTGTTCGATCTCCGCGAACGCGTCGCTCTCTTCCTCGACATCGAGCCGCACCGGGCAGACGCCACTGATGACCGCCAGACCGATCGAGTCGACCGCGAGTGGCTCCAGCAAAATGCAAAACCGGCCGGGATGGTCCTCCTTGTCCGGGACCGCACCGACCAGCAAAATGTCGTTCTGAAATGTGTCGAGATTGTCCGTCGGCGTGAAGATCGGGCGATCGATGCCGAGGATGTCAAACCGCCCGCGATCCTCACCGCTGGCGTTCTTGACCTTGACGATCCCGGACTGGCGGAACGTTGGCTGAGGATCACGGGACCGTGCCTGCTGGCGATTACGAAAATCCTGAGCTGCGTCGAGGAACGCGTTGAACGTCTCGGCAGGAATGCGCAGCGGCTGACCAGATTGGACTTTTTCCATGGGAGAGAGCTGAGAGAGGAACTACGAACCAATCCCGAGTGACGCAAAGCTGTTGGTGGGATAAACCTGCTCGACATACACCGCGATCGGCTTCTTGACGAGGACTTTGGCGGTGGTGTCCTCAGAGTCCGCGTACCGCACCCACAGGTACTCCCACCCCTTCTTGTTGATCCCGGTGATCTGGCCGATGACCAGCCCCGTGGCGTTGGGGCTGGCGGCAAACTTGAAGGTGATCTCCCAGTCCTCTTGCCCGCGTTGCGTGCCGGAGGCTCCGAGGAACAGCACCTCGCCGGGGGAGAACCCTTTGAACCCGTCGCTGTTGACGCTGGCGGTCAGGAAGAACAGCGTGGCCTTATAGGCCCCAGTCACAGCTGTGGGGGCCAGGTGATGGGTCTCGGAGAAGTGGTACAGCGGGACATAGATGTCGACGCCCTCGACGTTGTCCTGCGTCACCCCGATCGCCCCGCCAAAGTTGGGTGCGGTCTTACCGGGGGCAGCGTAGCGGGCGCTGGTCCCTCTGCCTTGGGTGATGTGCTGCGAGCCACCGCCGGTGTCGAACGAGAACGACGACTGCCCAGTCTCGGGCGGACTGGTCAGCCCGTACCGCACCGTCCCTTCCCAGGTGTCTTCGCCAATCCGCTCGATGTGCGACGATTGGCGAATCAGCCCGGAATACAACAACGGCGAACCAGCGACGAGGGCGCTCTTGGCCTCGGTATCGTCGTCCGTGCCCCGAATGATGTACCGCAGATCGGTCGACGCCCCCTCGCCTTGAGTCCCTTCGCGGCTGTCCCATTTCTCGGCAACGGTGATCATGTGAGGTGGTAGGCTGGAAACTGGGAACGGGATGAAGAATTGACACGACCACGCGACACTGCAAAGCTACGAAGAAGCTCGACGCACTTCGGCAGTCGAGTATCTGCTGTTTCGACACACTGGGTTGAGAGGTGTGCCAAGCGGAGTTTGACACGGGTTCGCGCCCGTGGTACAAGGAATCTGAAACCTCGGTGGAATAGCAGTGAGCTGATTCCGGCGCTCGGCAACCGAAGCTGCGACGAGACGAACGCAGCCCGTCCGTGCTTCTCGCTGAACTCTCTGGTTAGGCTTCAAAGAGACATTGGATGATTCGCCTGCTGAAACTCATCCTGGGTGTCCCGCTTATCACCGCGGGCATATTTCTCGGGGCTATCGCGCTGTTCGGATTCTTCTACGACACAACATCAGGATCTCGTGGTGTTTCTATTACCATCGGCGTGATCGCCGCATTCACATTCCTTGTTGGAAGACGCCTCACTTCATCACCGTCAGGTTCAGGCACCATTGAATCACTAATGTTTTCTGGTACGGAACAGGCACTCGATACGTTTGAGTTCGTTCAAATCTCCTCTGGTGGCAAGATCTCTGTGATCGCCAGTAATGCCACTGAAGCTAAGTTTGCGGTCAAAGAACTACGTTTGCTCAGAAAGTCCTTCGCTCTCCAAAAACGTGCAATTCTAGATCAGCAAAAGGAAATTCGTGCAAACTACACTCACCATGTCCGCAGAAGAGGTTCAATGGTTCGTGGTGGTGGTGGACTCGGACGTTTCGTTCGTATTGTTCAGTCGGCCGGTCGCGACAGCACTCGCTCGCAGCTTGCACGCCAACTTCAACCACTCGAAAATGAAATACAAAGACTTAACCACGCATTGACTCATATTGATAGCCTAATAGTACAAGTAGAATCACAATCTCTTCGTGTGGAGTAGATATCGAACCGATAGATTTCTTTTGTAAGTGTTGGCCTACAACATCGAAAGCCTAATAAGCGATTCATTTGACGTTGATAGCACCCGCAATACGAACATCGCGATGATTGTGTGCCACGCGGGCCTCCATAGCGGGGTAGCCCCGATAGAGTCGCTTTGGACTCAATCTGCGTGGCTGTGCGACAGGAGGTTCTTGTGTCCTGCCTCAGTTGAAAGTGGAATCGGTCCCGGTTGGGGTTAGTATCACCTGAACAGGAGATCACCCATGAGTCGTACTCGTCGTCGTTTTACCTCGGAGCAGAAGGCCCAGATCGTGCGTCGGCATCTGGTCAGCAAGCAGCCTGTCTCGGCCCTCGCTGAAGAGTTCGGCCTTCAGCCCAGCCAGATCCACACCTGGGTCAACACCGTCCTGGCCCAGGCCGACAAGGCCTTCGAGAAGTCCGCTGAGAACGGTCGCTCCGAGAAGGTCAAGGACCAGCGGATCGAAGCCAAGCTCATCACCAAGAATGAGGTCATCGCGGAGCTGCTCGAGGAGAACGTCAAAGCAAAAAAAGCGTCTGGGGAACTCTAAACGGAGTGTGGGTTCCCCATGACACGCGCGATCAGATCGTGGACTATGTCCGCTACTGGACTGACCGCGCCGAGACGCCCGCCAAGACGTTGCTGGCCTGGCTCGAACTCGGGCCGAGCAAGTTTCACTCGTGGAAAGATCGCTATGGCAAGGTCAACGAACACAACGGCAACGTCCCGCGTGACCACTGGCTTGAGGACTGGGAGAAGACCGCCATCGTCGACTTCCACGACCAGCATCCCCTCGAAGGATATCGCCGATTGACCTTCATGATGCTCGACGATGACGTCGTGGCGGTCAGCCCGGCCAGCGTGTATCGCGTGCTCAAAGCCGCTGGACGACTCGACCGAAAGTGGGCCACCGCTTCGAAGAAAGGCACCGGCTTCGTCCAACCGCTCAGACCTCACGAACACTGGCACATCGACATCTCCTATATCAACGTCGAGGGCACGTTCTACTACCTCATCAGCGTGCTCGATGGCTGTAGCCGGGCCATCGTGCATTGGGAGCTGCGCGAGTCAATGACCGAGCGCGACATCGAAGTCATCCTACAAAAGGCCCTCGAAAAACACCCCGGAGAAAAGCCCCGTATTATTTCCGACAACGGTCCCCAGTTCATCGCGCGGGACTTTAAAGATTTCATTCGACTCACCGGCATCACCCACGTCCGCACCAGCCCCTACTACCCCCAGTCCAACGGCAAACTCGAACGCTGGCACGGCAGCCTCAAACGCGAATGCATTCGTCCGACGTGCCCCGCTTCACTCGATGAAGCCCGGCAACGAGTGGCCACCTTCGTCGAACATTACAACACCGTCCGCCTGCACTCGGCTATCGGCTACATCACCCCGCATGACATGCTCAACGGCCTGGCCAAAACCATCCACGATGACCGCGACCGCAAACTCGAACAAGCCCGCGAACGCCGACAACTCGCCCGCCACCAAACCCCCGGAGCAAGTCCAGCCAACGCCTCACTCACCACCGAGGTTGCCTGATGACCCACCTCTCGACACAACCGACATCGTCTCATACCGAAGTATGGGCTCCACTCAAGTACCTTCGCGGCAACATACCGAAATCCTCCGACACAACCTTACACCCACAACTCGCTAACAACAACCGTAACAAATTCCATTTGCCGCTGAACCAAGACA
>JANPCU010000071.1:0-9829 GCA_031431195.1 Planctomycetota bacterium
GGGCGCGGTGGTTCCCTTTGTTTTATCCCGGTGTTCCACGCACCACCCCCATCCGCCGCGCCCTCTGCGGTGAATCCTCTTCAGGACTTTGGGGAAGTGTTTTCGGATCAAATCCTCTTACTCGAATCGAACGCAATTGCGACCGGCGGCTTTGGCCAGATACATCTGATGGTCGGCGGCCCCGAAGATTTCTTGTTCGGAGAGTAGTTCCAGGCCATTCGTATAGACACCACCCACACTGACCGTCACTCGCAGATCCGGGAGTTTCGACAGCAGTGGAGTGGCTCCCACCAGTTCGCACACTTCCTGGGCGATTCG
This sequence comes from Planctomycetota bacterium, assembly GCA_031431195.1. GTDB lineage: Bacteria > Planctomycetota > Planctomycetia > Planctomycetales > Planctomycetaceae > TH-plancto1. The sequence continues at coordinate 319 of JANPCU010000071.1, forward strand.
CTGGGCGCATTCCTTTGTGGTCTCGACCAGCACGATCGCGAACTCTTCACCGCCGATGCGGGCCAGGATTTCATCGCCACGTACGCGAGAGCGAACACGAGCGCTGAGAGCTTTAAGAATCTCGTCCCCGATCAAGTGGCCATGCTCATCGTTGATCGATTTGAACAGGTCGATATCGAACATCAGCAGAGCCAGTGACCGGCAGTTGCGTTGAGCCCGCAGCACTTCTCGGCGAAACGCGTCTTCGAAATAGCGACGGTTGTAGACGCGGGTCAGCGCGTCGACCGTCATCATCTCGTACACCGCTTCGTGGTATAAAGCCTCGACATGGTCCGCCGACAGATACTTGAAGATGTGATTCCCCATCCGGATCTGATCGCCTGGTCTCAACGTGTGCGCATCAGTGACTCGCTCGTCATTCACGAACGTCCCATTCCGGCTGTGGCAGTCGGTCAGTTGGAATCCGGACTCAGTTCGTTCCAGAATCGCATGCGTCCGCGACATGAAGTCGTCGTTGACTTCAATCGTGCTGCTTTGATCTCGCCCGATGGTGAGGCGACGAAACGTGAGCGGGATCAAGCTACCACTGACGCCCGCCGGGTAGATGCGAACAAGGCAACATTGACGATCGTCTCGAATTCGATGATCTGGATCGACACTGGGCTTCGTGTCGTTGATCTGAAATTGGGGAAGGGTGTTGAGCATGGCAAGCTTGACGGAAATGACGAGAGCACCCCGATGGTCTGATGGGCCGACAGGCACACTCCCCCAAACGTAGTTCTGCTCCGATGAATACGTTGCAATTCCGAGTCATCCACCTCGGAAGTTCACAATACATGGTCGAGGCTTGACGGTTGTGCGGAACGTACTGTTGCCAAGAGGGCACTCGCTGTCAGCGAGTCAACTCGTGAAGTGCGGGGCGATTGATCTCAAATACTGCGGAGTCACAGCAGTCGGCAGCTGGCTCTACTGCCCCCGCCCCCTCCGGAAGGAACCTTTTCCGAAGCCATTCGCGCCTGTTTCGGGGTCGGCGATTTAACGCAACATACTCCCGGCGAGGATGGTCTGGATGATTTCTAGGCGGGGCTGGTCTCCGGTGTGGTGCCGAAAGAGAACCAGGTCGGCGCGGTTGCCTGCGGATAGACAGATTCGTTCTCTATGCAAGATGCGGGCCGGGTTGTCACCGGCCATGTCGCAGGCGGCTCCGAGGCTGACTCCGGCGCGCTGGATGCAGATGGCCACGCACTGTTCCGTCGTCTGGGCGGAACCAGCGAGTAAGCCTCGTTGTGCGGCGATGACGATCTTGCCGTTGGCCAGCACCTCGAACACTTGGCCATACGACGAGTACTCACCCGGCGGACATCCGGCCAAGCCCGAGGCATCGCACGTAATAATGCACTCGCGCAGCCCTTTGGCGAGAATGACGGAGCGCAGGAAACTGGCCGGGATGTGGTGGCCATCGGTGATGAGGCTGGCAGCAAGTCGGCTCTCCCCCAGTTGGTCCCAGAGCAGGTTTGGATGCCGGGGGAGCAGCGGACTCGCTCCATTGCCGAGGTGCGTACTGAGCCTCGCACCCGCGCGGACCGCAGCTGAGATGTTCGCGGTGGTGGCAGCGGAGTGACCGAGGGCGATGGAGATCCCGTGGAGGGTGGCGCGATGGATGAACTGTTCGGCCCCGACGGCTTCGGCAGCGAGCGTGACGAGGCAGATCCTTCCGCCAGAGGCTGCCTGCCAGGCTTCGAGTTCGCTCCAGTCGCAGGGGCGGACATGCTCGCGGGGGTGGGCTCCGCGCGGGCCATCCTCGGCGGAGATGAACGGGCCTTCAACGTGGCAACCGGGGACCATGAGGTTGGCCCAGACCTCGCGCTCGCAGGCCCTGCGGATCGCGGCGAGTCCCGCACACAGGGCCTCGCGCGAGTTGGTGATGAGTGTCGGACAGAGCCGCGTCACGCCGTGCGAAAGGTACTGGTTCAGCACCTTGAGTACCATGTCTTCAGTCAGGTGCGGATCGCTGAACCAGACGCCGCCATACCCGTTAATTTGCAGGTCGAAGAAGCCGGGAGCGACGAACGGCAGGTCGTCCTCGCGCGAGTATCCATACGCCGGAGTCACGCTGGCGATGCGGTCGCCCGCGAGTTCCACCCGCACCGGCAACCCGGTGTCATAGCGTTTGGCGATGAGCGACATGGGTACACTCCCCGTGGGATAGGCTTCTCGCCTGTCGTGTTTCGTGACAGGCTGGAAGCCTATCCCACGATCACCTAGCGAACGGTGAACCCGAGCGTTTGGGTGGCGAACCGACCGCTCAGCTTGTCCTCGATCGTCAATCGCAGCTGATACGATCCGGGTGTCAGGTGTGCGGGGATATCAATGCGGTAGCTGTTATAGAAATCGTTCCGCAGTCCCCGGCACAGGTCTTCCGTCTCGCCCAAGTCGTTGCGTTCCAGCACGGTGTCTTCCTGCCCCGTCCGGAAGATCTCGATCGACGAATTGAGCAGCGTCCGGTACATCCCGGCGGGTGTCGACTCGGTGCTAAAGTTCCGCAGCTCACCGTAGAGAAGCACGGCTTGGCCGGGTTCGAACTCGTCGCGGTCGAAGCGCTCATACAGACCCCACCCGTCGATCCGATTGCAGAAGCCGACACTGCGTAGTTCCAGATCAGCGACGGACTGCAACTGGCGGGCAGCGGCGTTCAGCTGGGCGATGGTTTGGGCGGCTCGGGTACTGGGGTCGCTGGTTTGTTCGTCGTCGAAGTAGTTCGACATCCCCCAGAACAGGGAGGTCCAGAACTCCTGGTCGACCTCTTCGGCGTCGAAGATTGGCAGCTGGGCTTTCTCGGGTTCGGCGGCCATCAGGTAGAGCATGCGGAGGTAGACTTGCCGCTGGATGTGGGCCTGTCGTTCGGCGGGGCTGTCGTCCTCGGGCGGGCGTGCGGCTTCGGCTTCCATGAGGGAGATCAACTTGGTGAGTTCATCCTGCCAGTAGTCGGCCTGGGGGTCGGTTTTGACGGAGGCTACGAGGGGAGCAGGAGTGACGGGAGGGGCGACTGGCAGTGCAGAGGCCGTCTTGTCGTAAGCGGGCGGGACGGGGTCACGAGACCAGGGGCCTGGCAATTGAGGAAGACCCGAGGACAGACGATCAGTAAAGGAGCGTTCGCCGCGTTTGCCTTGAGGCCAGATTTTGATGGCGTCGAGGCCGTGTCTTTCGGGGGTCGGGACTTCCGAGTCAGGCGGAGAGATGCCGACGGGGATTGTCTCTTCCAAAGCCATTTGAATGGCGGGGGTGCCACCTTCGGGGGAGGTGATGCTCTCGCCAGCGGTCTGCTGGAGATCGGATTGCGGGTCATCGAGATGGAAACGCGGTTGGCTTTCAGCGGTAGGCAAAGGTTTCCGACTGGTATTCGGGGAGCTCGACGATCCTCCCCTGGAATCGGCAGTTTCTGCTGCTGAGGCGATCTCCGGAGGGACGATTCCTTCGGTACGGGCCTGCAAAATATGAGGGATGCGGTCGGATTCGACGGACGCCAGGTAGCTCTTCCAGGCCTTTCGCTCTTCGGCGGGCAGACTCTTGAGCTCCGAGTCGATCAACATTTGAGTCGCCGGGTCGACGGGACGCGGCTTCGCAATAGAGCTGTTCGCGATGGCCGGAGGGCGATCGCGAAGGGGTGGTTTCACCTGGGGATCTGCGGTGCGATCGCGGGAAGGATCGCTGGGGGTTTCGCGGCTGACCGCATGGGATTTCTCAGAGATCACCGGCTCGCGCTCACGCCCGGGAAACATCCGGCCCAGTGGTGTCGACGCACAGCCGCTCACGAGGACCAGACCGTAAGTCCAGACCAGAAGGAAATCGGCATGCCAACGCCGGAGCGGCATCTGAGCCTCGAAGAGAGTCGGTGGGGGAGGAGTCGCGTCTGCGAATGCAGAGTGGGCAGGTGGGATTACTGTGAGAGGTTATGGCGGAAGCGGTCAGTGCCACAAGAGGAAGTGTCGCCCGCCCGCACAGACCGGCAATTCCGGCAATACCCCGGCGAGCATCTGGCGTGAGCCGGATGGTGAATCGTGAGCCTTATGTCACCATCCGGCTGACGTCGGACGCTCGCCAAATGTTGGAAATCCCCGATCTCCCGAAGTTGAACCGCCGCCAGTGCTTTGCTATCCTGTCCCGCTTCCCTGAATCGCGGGGAGATTGAGTGATCGCAGGGGCATTGGATGCCCAGCTGTAACTCATTGCCCGAATTCCGTTTGCGTCGGCGACCTGCCGAGGCCCAGACCACGTTGGAGTGGATGTCGTGAGCATCGATCAAAGCCTGCGGGGCGGTAGCCGACTGGCCCGTTCTCGAAATGTTCTCTCCCGCTACGAGCGCATCACCAAGATGAAGGAGTCGGAAAAGTGGCCCGAAGGGCAGCCACCATTCGGCCTTCCGAAGCTGCGTATCGTCAAGCTGGCGACCGGTAAGAAGAAGAAGAAAGCCGTCGAAGAAGGCGATGACAAGGACAAGAAGGCCAAGGACAAGAAGGCCAAGAAGTAAGTGGGATGGCTGCCCTCGTGGCGGTCAGTGTCCTGATCGATTTCAAGACAGCGGCTCACCGGGTGGGCCGCTCTGTTTTTTTAGAACTCCTCGCTGCCAAGATCTTGTCGCATTCGCAGTCAGCTAACTCGCTCTTGACCCCTGCGACCGAGCGTGGTCTAGTCCGCACCTAACTCCTGCCAAGTGGTTCACCATTTTGCCAGGTACAGTGCTTGACATGGATGTGCCCGCCCCAGGAATGGATTCCCGTGCGAGATCTGAAGAGACTGATCCCGTTCATCTGGCCGCAGAGACGGAAGTTCGTCCTGTCGTGCGTGTGCGGCTTGATTGTCGCCGTGTTGTGGGGCGGCAACCTCACCATCATTTATCCGATCATGCAGGTCTTACTCAAAGAGAAGACGCTGCAGACCTACGTCGCGGAGGAGATTGCCAAGTGTCACGAAACACAGCAGAGTGAACAGGGTCAGATCGCCGAGTTAGAAGTTCAGCTGGATGGCCTCCGTGCGGGAAAAGTACCGCACGATTCGCAACAGTTGACAGACACTCTCCGCCGGCTCGCGCGCCATCAGGATGAACTGGGAGAGGCCACTGATCATGAATGGCGGATGCTGCAGGTCGGCAGACTCGTCCACGCCTCCTGGTTTCCAACGACCGAATATCGCACATTCATTTTCATCATCATCGTCATCTTGATCTCGACGTTCGTGAAGGGGTTGTTCACTTATTGGCAGGATGTACTCGTCGGGGAGTGTTCCCAAACGGCGCTCGCTGGAATCCGCAAACATCTGTTTCGCAAGATGCTCCATTTGGATTATCAGACCGTCGTTAATGAGGGCACAGCGGGGCTAATGTCGCGGTTCACCTACGATACGGAACTTCTGTCGCATGGGTTGAATGTGATCGGCGGACGTTTTATTCGCGAGCCGCTCAAGTGTCTGGCGTGTGGGATGGTGGCGTTCTGGATCAATTGGCGGCTCACGCTGCTCACGTTGCTCGTGTTGCCCCTGATTGCACTCGTGTTTGGTTACATCAGCAAACAGCTCAAGCGAGCTGGTCGCCGGATGATGGAGAGCATGACCCGGATCTATCGGATCCTGGAGGAATCATTCGACGGGATCAAGGTGGTCATCGCCTTCGGGACGGCGCACAAGCATCGTCGGATGTATGAGGACGAGTACCAGACCTACTACGCGAAGTCGATGCAGGTCGTGCGTATTGACTCACTCGCGCGGCCGACATTAGAGATGTTGGGGATACTGTCCATGTTCGTCGCCTTACTACCGGGGGCCTATCTGGTCCTGCGGCACAAGACGGCGATCTATGGCATTCAACTTTCGGCACAGCCGATGTCGGTCGAGCAATTGGGAGTGCTGTATGCGCTGCTGGCTGGCATGCTGGACCCTTGCCGCAAGATGAACGGTTCGATTTCCAATCTCCGCCGCTCGATGACCGCGTTCGAACGCATCCTGGAGACGCTGGATACCAAGCCTCTGGTCCGGCAAATCCCCGAGGCTGTCGCGCTCCCTCGGCATGCGGAGTCGATCGAGTTTCGCAACCTGACATTCCGCTATGCCCCACGCGGTGAGACCGAACAGCGTGGACCCGTTCTCAATGGACTGAATCTCAAGATCAAGGCGGGCGAAGTGGTGGCCATTGTGGGCCAGAATGGGTGCGGAAAATCGACACTCGTGCAGCTGCTGCCCCGCTTCTTCGATCCCCAGGCGGGTGACATTTTGATTGACGGTGTGTCGATTCAAAACGCTCGTATTCCCGATCTGCGAGACCAGATTGGCATCGTCACCCAGGAAACCGTCCTGTTTGATATGACCTTGCGCGAGAACCTGACCTATGGCTGTCGCGATATCGACCAGACGCGACTCGATGCCGCAGCCCAAAAGGCCCACCTGCAACCGCTCCTCGACCAATTACCGCTGGGTTACGACAGCCCGCTGGGTGGCCAGGGGAAATCGCTGTCCGGTGGGCAGCGACAGCGTGTGGCTCTCGCCCGCGCGATTCTCCGCGACCCGGCGATTCTGATACTGGATGAGGCCACTTCGGCGACTGACGCGGAAAGCGAAACCTTGATCCATCAGACTCTCAAGGAGTTCGTGAAGGACCGCACCGTGATGCTCATTACCCACTCCATGTCTGCCAGCTTACTCGATTTTGTGACCCGCATCGTGGTCATGGATCAGGGGCAAGTCGTGGCCGATGGAACGCATGCCCAGCTGCTGGCCGTCAGTCCGATGTATCAACGTCTGTTCCTCGCCCCATCGCGTCGTGAAGCGGCGTAAGACCGCGACATCGCCACGTTCGCCAGAACGTGGCGACGAATTTCAGACAGGAAGCCTACCGATGCCCCAGTTCCACTTGAATCTGCGATCTTTGAAAGCCTACGGTCGAATGTGGGCTGTGTGGGTCTGCTGTCTCGCATCTTGTGGATGTGAAGTCGGTCGTCAACACTTCCAGATGAACAGCAACTCGCCCACCCCGTTCTTCGGGATCGACCTCATGCCTCGCCGCAAGACGACGAGCATCGTGAGCCCCCCCACCGGTCAGCAGCTGACTTCTGCCGCTGCGGTGGCTGGCGAGATTGAAACCGCTTCCGAGACTCCCGCGCGCCGCCGGTTCTGGCAGCGAAACGCCAAGTCGGAGGGCCATGCTCCGGCCACGATCGTCCTGCCGCTCTCGAAGCCGAACCCGGACCAGCCGATTGATCGCGGTCCTGTGGAACTCCTGCCGTAGTGGAGGTCTTGCGGCCTGAGTTCGGTGCCGTGTTGTGTAGAGTATTCCCGATATTCCTGCGGCAGGTTTCGCCGCTTTCTGCTTCGTAACAACCCGTGTTCTCGCTCGCACTGTCATTCTGGCCCCGTCGCAGCTCCTCGCCCTTGACCCACCTCGATCGTTGTGAGACAAGCCCAGCCCCTTCGGGTATCGAAAGTCGCGATTCCGCGATCATGCGGTGCCCCGCTTGTCTCCCTCCGCCCGTTTCGGTTCCGTTTCGAGGAACCGTGCCCCGTTGGCAAGGACGCTCCCATGCTCCGTTCGCTCTGTTCATCTCGGATGTCGTGGATTGTGGTATGGGCCGTGATGTGCCTCGGCTCTGGATGCACCAAAATGCTGACGCAGCAAGCGGTGAACCGGTTCTCGAAGAGCCTGGAGGAAAAGGACTATTCCGCCCTCAAGCTCTCCGTCTCGAACCGCTTTGAAACGAGAGCTCTCCGCCGTGAAGAGGCCCTGCGCGATCTGGCCATTCTCAATATCCCCACCGGGAAAACGAAGATCATTGAGATCGAAGAGGTCTCTAAGAATGAAGTCCGCGCTAAGGTCGAAATCGGCACCGAAAAAGCCGCTCGCGAGGTCGTCTATACCCTCGTCCGCGATCCCAAAATTCAACGTTGGGTCGTCGATGACGTGACCCTCAAGCAGGATAGTGGACGCGGTGATGTCACCCGCTCGGCCATCGAGCAGCTGGACTTAGTCATGTCCGTTCGCGATTTTGTAGACGCCTGGCGCAGCAACGAACCCGAGAAAATCCTGGCCGTCACCAGCCCCGAGCTGCGCGAGCAGTTGGAACACCTGCCGCCGGCTTGGCTGACCCAGCTCGCCTCGCATGTCGCCGAGCAGACGCCACAGCAGAAGTCATTGCGTCCGGATGCCCGGCTGAAGGATGATAAGGCGGTGGTGGGCGTCGGCAGTGTCTTGGTCGAGTTTCAATTGATCGATGGCCACTGGTTCGTGCGGGATGCCGCCCTGGAAGATCAAGAGGACACGGTACGTTCGGCTCTGAAGCTGGCGACCGCGTTGCGGCAGTCGCAGCTGTTCCTGGAGGCCTATGCCGCCGGGGATCAGGAGAGCCTCTCGAAAATCGCCACCAGCGAGTTCCATCAAGGGTGCCTCGTGGCCGCGGACCTCTCTCAATACCCGGTGCCGACAGTCGAGTTGTTTGCGAAACCCTACGAAGCTCGGCAGCAGAAAGACCACCTGGATATCGTGCTGAAGTCGGAACAGGGAGCGGTCCTGGTCTCGCTCGACATCCGGAGTTCCACCGGCTCGGACACCGCCGAGAAGTCGGCGATCCCGCACGTCTCCGAAGTGACACTCGTCGAGAATGGATCGCGTGAATCCAAGCGGCTCACTTCACTGTATCTGGCTGACACGATCGTGAATCTGTATGCGGAAGCCCTGATCGCGCGAGATGTAAAACGCTTGCAGTCGATGTCGACTCGCGACTTCAGCGAACGGGTCTGGAGCCGGGTCCGTCCCGATATCATCAACGCTCTCCCAATGCCGGAGATCGAGGCTGCGACGCCGGAGATCCTGAACATCTCCTACTCGGGAGCCAAGACCGAGGTGACTGTCAGCCAGGGCACTCGGGCACTCACTTACGTCTTGCACTCGACTCCCGGACGGATGGAGGTCGAAGATGTGCTGATGCCGGTCGAGGGACGACCGTCGTCGCTGAAGATGACGATGGAACATCTGATCCCCGTCTACGAATTCATCGCCGGGATCGCGGGCGACAATGTCGATCGAGTTCGTCAATGTTCCGCCGAAAGCTTTAATGCCATGATCTGGCAACAGCTGAGCGAAGTGCCCGAACTGAGTGTGGACCCCGTGGGCTTGCTGACGTTACCGCTGACCGGGATGCAGATCAGCGACACCGTGGCTCGTCTGCGATTCGGAGACGCGACACGGGGTGCTGAGGTGCAAATCTCCCGAGAGAACGGAGAGATGCGAGTCCACGACATGACCCTCGTCACGGGGACTCGGCCCAGCGACCGCGTGGAACTGCTGGCCACGATGCGGCGCATGATTACAGGCGGACTCGGCTCCGATGGAAAGATCATCCAGGCGAGTGCTGAAACCCCCGGCTCCTCGCGCCCCACCTCATCGCAGCGGATTCGGCAGGCGATTCAGATCGAGTAAAATATCGAGTCGGAAGCGTCAGCGCCCGGAGTCCATGCTCTCGCTCTCGACGGA
>JANPCU010000072.1:0-7500 GCA_031431195.1 Planctomycetota bacterium
GTCCGAGATTCATCACCGTTCCCGGTCCCCTCGAAGGAGAAACCTCCATCCAGCTTCCCGAAAGTGTGAAACGCAGAGGGCGCGCAGGACGCAGAGATCAGACTCTCCATCCGAACTCTGCGTCCTCCGCGCCCTCTGCGTTTCACACTTTCGGGGCGCTGGATGGAGGTTTCTCCTTCGAGGGGACCGGGAACGGTGATGAATATCCGACGACTTTTTCGAGGCCCACTCCTCTGTCGTGAATCTCTGAGAGTGGACGACTTTTGTGAAGCACACCCGCTGGCGACGGTTCCCCTCGCCGGGGCCATCCGCCAAGCCTCCTGACCCCGCCACCCGCCGTTTCTGAAAAGTGGCGCTGTCCCACTCAGGCCATCGCACAAATCCCCCGTATGCAGTCTTGCATCTCAGCCCGGCAGGTTTCAGAATCGAACTTGGCTTGCCCCCGTTCCCGCTGGACCCTTCCCGATGTCTCAACGCCCGTCGATCATTCTCAGTGCCTTCGCCGATGAGGCCGCCCGGCAGAAGACGGCTCTGGAACAGATGACCGCCCTCGCCGCGCTCGGTCTCAAATACTACAGCCCCCGGTTCATCGATGTCCCCGGCACGGGCAAAGTCCAGCATGTCACGGAACTGTCGGATGAGAATCTCGCCAGACTCGCCCAGATGCATGTCGATTACGGGGTGTCAGTCACCAGCATCGGGTCTCGCATTGGCAAGGTGAAGCTGCTGGACGAGGCTGATGGGTCGCACAACAAGTACATCGCCCCCGCCGACTATCTGGCCGGAGAGGTCGCTCGCACGATCCGTGCGGCGAAGGGGCTGGGGGCCAAACTGATTCGTGGCTTCTCGTTCTATCAGCCGCAGGGTGAAGACCCCTGGCAGTATGTCGACCAGGCAGTCGAGCGGTTGCGGCCCATCGTGGACGAGTGTGGGCAGCACGGGCTGGTGTACGGCCTGGAGGTCGAGGCGAACCTCATCGGCCAGAACGGGCGACTGCTGGCCGCTCTGTCCGAGCGGGTCCAGCGGGACAACATGGTGTGCATCTTCGATGGTGGGAATCTGACCTGCCAGAACATGTCGCCGATGGAGGTTCTCGCAGAGTTCGTGGCCATGCGGGACCACCTTGGCTGGATTCATATCAAGGACTACAAGGTCGACTCGACGCTGAAGTGGACCGGCGTCGTGGATGAGGAGCGGCTGAAGAACTTCGTCCCGGCCAACGTTGGCGACTCGGGGCATGAGGCGATCTTCCGCGACCTGCGGAATCATCTGCCCGCGATGACCACACGGATGCAGCGGCTTGGGCTACCGGGAGTGTTCTTGGAACTGGAGCCGCACCTCAAAGGGGGCGGCCAGTTCGGCGGGTTCAGCGGGCCGGACGGGCTAGGGGTTGCCGTGCGGGCACTCTGCTCCGTCCTCGACTACACCGGGATCGGGTACGAGCTGCGGACGATGGATGACATCCGGGCCGCACGCGGATTCTAAAAAAAAGCCCAGTGGTCGCAACCACTGGGCTTTCTGCTTGAACACGATTTCGTCAGAAGAGAGGCGTCTTGACTTACTTGTCGTTCGGGTTCAAGTAGTTGAACATCAAGCCCGCCACCAGCCCGCCCGCCAAGTCGGCCACGATGTGAATCCAGATCGAGGGCAGGTGAATCAACCCCATGAGACCCGCAGCTACGGCCACAGCGGGGTTGAACGCTCCGCCAGAGATCGAGCCGACCGCGAAGGCCCCGGTCAGTACGGTGAAACCGATCGCCAACCCATAGAATGAATTGCCCGAGTTCGCCTTCGCCGTGGCCACATTCAGCACCACGTAAGCCAGAGCGAAGGTAAACAGGAATTCCGCGAGCAGGGCTTTCACCACATCGGCTGGCGGCACAGCCGACTTCGCGACGCCCCCGGTCAGGTACATCGCGGCACAGGCAGCCAGCGCGGCTCCAACCAGTTGGGCGACCCAGTAAGGCACCAATTCGCCCTTGGGCAGCCGTCCTCGCAGCATGACCGCCAGCGACACCGCCGGGTTGTAGTGGGCTCCGGAAATGTGTCCTCCGGCGAAGATCATCACCATCAGTGCAGAGCCAATCGCGAGTGGCGGAATGATTCCACTCCCCGCAGTTGAGGAGAGGATGACAGTACATCCAATGGTCAGGACGAGGAAGAACGTCCCGATTGCTTCAGTCACCAATTTGCGGGCCAACATGGCAGAGTCTCCAGAAGAATGAAGGGGCAACAGATGGAAATCAGGAATCCCCGATGCGGGTGATCCCAGGAGTTCAGAGAGAGAGCATGAGATCGCCCTGCGAGCCTGAACCCATGTCGCACAGCCTTCGGCGGGATTCTATTGCTTTTGCAATAGCGCGGCAAATCGCTCGCGATCTCGGAAGACACCTCCCATCCGTCGAGCTCTCCCCATCAGATTAGACTTCACGCGGGACGGAGTGAGGCCTACGACGGACGTGCTCGTCCGTCGCTCTGCGAGGCTTTCCTCGCGGACGGACGAGGACGTCCGTCCTACGAAATGTCTCAGTTCTCCCCCGAGAGAAGTATCGATGTCTAACCAGAACCGGAGTTCGCCAGTTTTCAGACACGCTGATTGATGGCTGTCCACTGAACTTGGCGGTAGCGAGTGATACGAATCAGACCTCGTTCAGTCCCTCGGTCGCATCCCCGAACGTCTTCGGCCTCACATTCATCTTGTCCATCATCGACATGTAGAGTCGACACATCTGACGGTCGGGTTTGTCGCGGTAGTTCAGCGACCGACCGGTTTCGATGCGGCCCCCTCCCTGGCCCACGATCACGACCGGCAACTGGTCGTTGTTGTGCCCGCCGGTCATCATGCTCGAACACATCATCAGCATCGAGTTATCGAGCAGCGTGCGGTCCCCTTCTTGAATCCCGTCGAGCTTGCGGGCGATGTAGCCCAGTTGTTCGACGAAGAACTGGTTGACCTTCAACCAGTCGGCTCCGTCGGAGTGCGACAGCAGGTGGTGGATCATGTAGTCGACCCCCAGGTGCGGGAACCGCAGCGACGAGTGGTCGTTGTTCAGCTTCAGTGTCGACACTCGCGTCGTGTCGGTCTGGAACCCGAGGACCAGAATGTCGCACATCAGCCGCATATGGTCGGCGATGTTCTGCGGGATGCCGTCCGCCGGGCGTTCAATGTTCGGCTTGTCGAGAGTGGGGCGCCAGCCTTGTAGCTCCCCCTTCTTCCCCGCCTGATCGATCCGCTGTTCCACATCGCGGACCGAATCGAGGTACTCGTCCAGCTTCCGCTGATCGCTGGTGCTGATCTGCCGCCGGATGTCTCCCGCATCTTCCAGAACCGCATCCAGGACGCTCTTGTCCCCTTTCTCGGCTCCATCCTTAAACAGGCGATCAAACGCCAACGCCGGGTAGAGTTCCAGCGGCGTCGGCGTGGTGGCTGAGGACCACGAGATGTGCGAGCTATACAGCATCGAGTAGTTCTTGTGGACCGACGGGTTGGCGGCCTCGCACCCCAGCACGAGGCTCGGCACCTTCGTCGACCGACCATACGTCTGAGCCACCAGCTGATCGAAGCTGGTCCCCGATTTGATGTCCCCACCCGAAGCGAGCGGAGCCCCGGAGAGCAGGTTGCCGGTCTGGGAGCTGTGAATGTTCCCCTTGGTGGCCTCGACGTTGTACAGCCCCTGGACAAACAACAGCTTTTCGCGGAAGTCATTCAGAGGGGCGAGGACTTGGCCGAGCTCCATCGCCTTCCCCTCGCCCTTGGTCCACCACTCCTGACTGTGGTAGCCGTTGCCGGAGAAGAGGACCGCGACACGGACCGGGGCCTCGCTGGCGTGCTGAGCGGTCGAGGTGATCTCATCCCCCCAGACCGGGATCGACTCCAGCCACGGGAGCGCCATCGAGACGCCGAGGCCTCGGAGCAGCGTGCGACGAGAGAAGTGCTGAGGCATGGGAGTGGTCCGCTAGAACGGGTTTGTGAGCGAGTCTGAACTGGGGCAAATATCCGACGATTTCACCAAGGACTCGACACATGCAGCATATCTGATTCGCCTGACATGTGGCACTTCAAATGCGACCCGAAGGATATTCGGGGGTGCCTCAAGACGGTCGGCAGAACGCCAGAGACGCCGTATCGATCCCGACGGGTTCGATCTCGTCAACCTCACAAATTCAAGTTGATGGACCTCGAGTACGAGCACAGTGCGGCAACGAGCCGCAACCCACAGGACATGCCGGATGAATGGTCCACAATGGCACAGATAATCACAGATTTCGGAAGACCAGGAAGCGTTTCGCTGTACCTCCGAAATCTGTGCCAATCTACGAAATCTGTTGATAATCCTGGATCTGAACTTCACCGGTGAGGGAACTCCAGAGAATGTGCGCAGCGGGCGAACAGTCTTGACTTCGGTAGTCGGGGAAACACAGCTGTTCCCCATTTATCGCGGAAGATTACGACAAACAGGCCACCCCATAATCTCCAGTACTGTCAATTATCGCAAACACTCCACATTGACATGTGTTTCACAATCGTTACAATCATCACATTCCTGTTCAGGTCGCCGCACACGCGTCTCCACGACCTGCGAGTGTTTGCAGACACTCGCGAAGAACAAGGATGATGTGATGAGTCTGTTCATGCAATTGCTCCGCGACGAGCAAGGTTTTGTGCTGTCTGCGGAAAGTGTCCTGTTGGGCACTGTGGGTGTGATTGGGGCTACGGTCGGCCTGTCCGCAGTGGCTAAGTCGGTCAATGATGAGTTGACCGAAGTCGCCATGGCGTTTCGCAGCCTCGACCAAAGCTACCACTTTGAGGGGGCTTCCGGCTGTGTGGCCTGTACGGCTGGGTCATGCTATGTCCAGCCCCCTGTGGAAGAATCCCTGAAACAACTCGCCGCTGAGGTCAAAGAGGCCCAGTCTCACGAGCAGAAGCACCACGCTGAAGAGTCCCCCGAGAAGGGGCACAAAGTCGAGAAAAAACAGGACGCCCAGGATCACAAGGCCCATGACAAGGATGGCGATCCCCAGCCGCCTTCCCTGAAAAAGCCCACCGAGAATTCGGAAGACAAGTCGGGCGACATGAAGAAGCGCGAAGAGCTGAAGAAGAAACGCAAGCAGAAGCTGGAACGGGACGAGGACGAGTCCAGCATCTAGCCCCGGGCATATTGGAGACCGGCTGCTCTCCAGCACCCGTTTTTCATGAGCATCGATTTTGAAAAAGGCACCCTTTCGCCAGTTCGGAGAACAACTGCAAGCTGCCGATTCAACGATCACTCACCGCGAATGGTTCAATCTCTGTTGATCCGTTCGCGGTGTTTGCGTGGAGTTTGTCGACATGTTGCCTCGCAGATGCCCCAGATTTCGTCGGTTTCGCCGGTTTCTCTCATGAGTTCTCACAATCTTCGTATCCGGCGAAACTTTCTTGTTGACAGGGAGTTCATTCGCCCGAAAAATCAGTGCTGCTCGGATGAGACCCCACCTGATTCCCCACCTCGCGATTTCTCATGGCCACTCCCATCACTTGGTTGTACCGTCAGTCGTGTTGTTACTTGGGATCACACAAATTGTGTTCTGAAGCATGAACCTCAGAAGTCACGAAGCCGTCCAGGATGTAGACGGTTGTGTAGGGCAGCCAGAATGGCACATGCCCGGGGGTTGAGTTCCGCCACGGTTGGTTGTTGAGCGGACAAAGTGTTCTCAAACAGAGAGGGAACGAATCGATGGATTTTCATTTTGACGTTGACCCGGATTTGGATCTGGCAATCGGCACTGAGTTGAGTCTGGACGAGGCGGAGGGCGAGTTTGAACTCGAAGACTTCGCCGCGCTCGGGATCGACCCCTTGTCGCCCACCGGAGCCAAACCCGGTTCTGAGGAAAAAGTGCGTGTTCTGGCTGCTCGGTACGCGGCTGGTGTGCCCCTGTGGCATGATTCCGATTGCTATGACCATGGACCGGTCGATGCCTCCTTCGCGGATTCGGACGATGTCGATGCGCTGGATGAACTGGAAGTTGTCGTTGAAGACGACTTCTAGTCATGTGAGCTGAGACATCTCAGCTCGACAGTGCCACCGCCGCGAACTTTGGGTCTCCCAGAGTCATCCACCGGGCTGCCCGACCACGAAGGTCAGGCCCCGGTTTTTTCTTGCGCAAGAGTCAGATCAATCACTGTCCGGTAAGGTGCCCCGGTGTCCACTGAGAGCCAGGTCATCGACTATCGACAGCCGACGTGCTGACGCCCCGTTCATGGTCGTTCGTCTCGAAGATTTTGCCGCAGATGAACGCAGATGAAGAGATGTGTTTGGGGGTTGCACATCAGGTGACACTATGTCCAGTCGGTTCTATCTGATCTGTGTTCATCCGCGTTCCTCTGCGGCTCAATCCTCTGGCGCAAGCGCCGAGAGACGTATCCACTCGCCAAGCTCGTCTCCGCCGCGTAATTATGCTAGTCAAGTAATCTGGGGGGGCTGCGCCGCCGAGCATGAAGCGGTGGTTCGCCCCAAAGGTAACTTTGCTCCGACATGGCACCCTCTTCAGACGATGAGGGTTGTACGTGATGGTGCGGACGCATCCACCCTCCACTCGCCGCACAACCACTCCGCTGCTCAACGCCTCACTCGCTCACGGAATCTGACATGGCGACCGACTTCCGCCGCAAGGAACAGCTGTCCGAACTCACCGACCGGATCGTGGAGAGCTACCACGAGATTCCGACAATCAACCATTTGGGTCACTGTCCGCTCCCCAGTGCGGACGTGATGATCGAGATTGTGCAGGATTTGAAAGAGGTGCTGTTCCCCGGCTATCGGCGTCGGCAGAACCTGCACATGGGGAACGTGACCTACTTCATCGGCGACCTGATTGACGGACTGCATGACCGCTTGACCGAGCAATTCGCACGGGCCTTTCGGTACGCCCATGATGCTGCCGGAGTCTGCTGTGACAAGGACCGGACGCCCGACTTCGAGTCGATCGGCCAGCAGAACGCGATCGAGTTCCTGGAGTCGCTCCCCAAGCTGCGGCTGCTGCTGTCGACCGATGCCCAGGCGGCCTACGACGGGGACCCGGCGGCCTCCGGCATCGACGAGGTCATCTTCTGCTACCCCGGGTTCGAGGCGGTCACGATCCACCGACTGGCCCATCAGCTTTACTTGCAGAAAGTGCCGCTCCTGGCCCGCATCATCGCCGAATGGGCTCACAGCCGCACGGGGATCGACATTCATCCCGGAGCGACCATCGGCCCGTATTTCTTCATCGACCACGGGACTGGTGTTGTGATTGGCGAGACCACCGAGATCCGCACCCGTGTGAAGGTGTACCAGGGCGTGACCCTCGGAGCCCTCAGCTTCCAAAAAGACGCCGATGGCAACCTCGTGCGCGGCACCAAGCGACACCCGACGATTGAGGACGGCGTGGTCATCTATGCCAACGCCACCGTGCTGGGCGGCGATACGATTGTCGGGGCCAACTCGGTGATCGGGGCCAGCGTCTCGCTGACGAAGAGTGTTC
>JANPCU010000073.1:0-2605 GCA_031431195.1 Planctomycetota bacterium
GTCGGGTGAGGCGTCAGACGTGGTGGGCCTGCGCCCAAAGCGGCTGGTCCCACCCTACGCTGAGGACTCTTCAGCGAGTTCGTGCCCGCTCGAGCAGGCATCTGCGTAACGCCAGATCGACTGGCTCGTTGGTCAAGACTCGCGAGTAGTCCGCATTCAAATCCCGGCAGCCGCGTTCAAGCGATTCACAGAACGTCCTTGCTTCCGCTCGATAGGCGAGCTGCAAACTCCGCGCCTCGACCAGCTGTTCGCCGAGGGCTTCGAGTCCCTGGAACAGCACCGGCCCATCGAAGGGGAAATCGAGTTCGGCGGGGTCAAGGACGTGCAGCAGCAGCACATCATGCTTACGAGACCGCAGGGCCCTCATGCCCGCCAGCACTTCCTCCAGCGGTCGCAGACAGTCGCTGATCACAAAGACGACCGAGCGACGCTGAGTCGTCTCGGTGAACTGACCGAGCGCAGTCTCAAAGGGAGTCCCCGCTGGGGTGCCCGTGAGCGGCGTGACATGGAGACGCGAGAGTTCTTGCACCACGTTGTACCAATGTCCCATTCGTCCACCCGGCGGCACGCGCATCTTCAGTGATTGGTCAAGCGTGGAGAGGCTGATCAAGTCCTGCTGCTGCGTCACGACAAACCCCATCGCAGCTGCGAGCCAGCGGGCGTAGTCGAGTTTGGAGACAACGCTCTGCTGCGAGCGGTATGACATCGACTCGGTAATGTCGACCAGCAGGTGACAGACGAGGTCGGATTCCATCTCGTACTGGCGGACGTAGTACCGATCACGACGGCCAAAGACCTTCCAGTCGACATGCCGCAGGTCATCGCCGGGCGCATATTGGCGGTGTTCGGCGAACTCGACGGAGACGCCTCGCGCGGGACTGCGGTGCTGCCCGGAGAGGGCTCCTTCGACAATGGCCCGGGCCTGGAGTTCGAGGCCGGAAAGCCGGGTGAGTTGGTCGGGAGTCAGCATGAGAGTCTCATCGCTTCAGCTGCTCCTTGGCCCACACGGCGAGGGCCTCGCGGTTGATTTTCACGTTGTGTCGGGTGTCGACGGGCATCGATTTGATGAATTGGAAGGACTCAATAATCTTGGTGAGTGGCGACGATTGAGCGAGCAGTCGTAACTCTCCCTCGATCCTTGTTTCCATCTCATGACCAGGCATCAGTTCAACTACGAGGACTGGTTGTTGCTGCCCCTTCGGACCGATCCCGACCAATGCTGAGCGGAAGACTTGCGAATGCGAATCAAAGACTCCTTCACAGCAGACCGAGTACATCGGGCCCTCTTGGGTATGAACAATGTGAGCCTTGCGTCCGCAGAACCAGAGCAGCCCCTCGGTATCGAGATACCCGACATCGCCGATCCGGTGCCAGAAGGTCTCGCCGTCGGGGATCTTGGCAGCAAGAGTGGGGCAGACATTCTTGTCTGCCTGTCCAGTCGAGTCCGGACGGCGGAAATACTCCCGAGTCACAGCTGGACTACGAACGATGATCTCGCCGATCTCGCCGGGAGGGAGTGTGTGTCTATCGCTGATCGAGGCGATCGGTCCCTCGGTGATCGGGATGATGCGAATGTCGACGCCGGGGAACGCCCGACCGACACACGTGCCCGCACCTTGGCGCGTCATCGCAGCTGTGCGAGTGAGGACTTCGCGGGCACCGATCGAGGCGACCGGCAGGCTTTCGGTCGCCCCGTATGGGGTGTGTAGATCGGCGAGTTCCGGCGAGCGGGGCGGCGTCAGCCCCCTGGTGTCTCCGGGATGAATTTCACCACGGAGGCACGGAGGCACGGAGGCAGAGGGGGGAGAAGGTCTTTTGAGCGGCACGGCGCTAGCCGCCGGTTCCGGGTGTTGACCGATGAGCGAAGAGCCGGCGGCAAGCGCCGTGCCGCTCACTGGGAGGGCTGACGACTCACCCGTCTCCGGGCCTCCGTGCCTCCGTGGTGAATCCTCTGCGGCAACGGGAACAGTTCCCGTCAACACCTTGGTCATCATCTCCAGCACTCGAATCGGCACCGGCCCTCCCGCCGAGAGAGCCCGCTTGAGTGATGGCATCTCAACACCGTTTTCGACGCAGTACGCCCCCACACGATTCCAAAGCGCCGGCGAGCCGAACGCCTGCGTCACGCCGTTGTCGCGGATCGCCTCGATGATCTTCAGCGGATCGACATTCGCGGGCTTCGTCGGGTCCATGTCCGGAATGACCGTCGTCACTCCCATCGCCGCATTGAACAGCGAGAACAGCGGGAACCCCGGCAGGTCGACCTCGCCGGGTTCGATGCCGTAGAACTTCTGAAGCAGGTCCACTTGAGCATTGAACATCCCATGTTCGTATAGCACCCCCTTCGGCGGACCGGTACTCCCGCTGGTGAAGATCACAGCTGCGGGATCGGTGGTTTGGGTACGGGTGATGGGGAACTCTTTGTGGGATAGGCTTCCAGCCTGTCGTTCTGCCCGGTGTTCTGCTCCTTCTCCCCCACATTCAACGTGGTTTTCGGTGCGGACTCCGTTGTGGGGGGGAGGGGCCGGGGGGTGGGGGGGGTGCGGGGGGGGGGGGGCCCCCACCCCGGGCCCCCAACCCCCCCAGGGGTGAAACAGGGCGGGGC